>NZ_JBJHAK010000009.1:0-163128 GCF_054050975.1 Blastococcus sp. SYSU DS0828
CGCCCGCGCCCCCGCCCCCCACCCCCCCCACCCCCCCGCGGCTGCGCACGCGCGCATCCCCCCCCCCCCCCCCGCCCGCCCCGGGGACCCCCGGCCCCCCCCCCCCCCCCCCCCCCCCCCCCCCCCCCCCCCCGCCCCCCCCGCCGAGCGCCTCGCGGAGCCGTCGGGCCACGGGGGCCTCGACGGTCGAGGACGCGGACTTCACGAACTCGCCCTGCTCCTTGAGCTTGGCGAGCACGGTCTTGCTGTCGACACCGAACTCCTTGGCGAGTTCGTGTACGCGGGCTTTGCCTGGCACGGGTCTCCTCTTGGTGAGGCCGGCGGCTTGCCCGCTCGACCTCGTCGTTAGTGGCGCATGGTCATCGTGAGAACTTCACGGCTGAGTCATCCGACGGTGTCCTGTCGACGTGCGGACCGGCCTGGTGCCGACCCGACTGGGTACTGCTGTCCTCCCCCGACCCGGCCCCGGTGGCCTCCGCGGAGGCACCCAGGACGTGAGCCCGGAGCGGGCCGGCCCCCGGCGGTGTGCTGCATCGCAGCGCCCGCTGGAAGGCCCGGCGTCGCTCCGCTGCGCGCAGGCACTCCGCGGTCGGGTGCAGCGAGGCACCACGACCGGGGAGGCGCCGCCGCGGATCGGGGACGAGGTCCCCGGCCACGACGACGACGCGCAGCAGGTCGGTGACCGACGTCCGCTTCCGGCACCCCACGCAGGTGCGGACCGGAGTCGACGTTTCGGCCATCCTCAACTCTAGCGCGTGGCCGGTCCGCGTTGTTCCGCGCGGCGGGGAGCCGAGCGGGAACCCCCCGCGGGAGCCTGCGATCGGGCCCCGGGCGCCCCGCCACGCCCCCCGCCCGGGTGGGGTGGCAACCCGGACCGCAGCGGCGGGCGGCCTACCCCCGGAGAGGGGGATGCGTCGGCGTCGTCGGCCTGGGCGTCGCTGCGGATGTCGATCCGGCAGCCGGTCAGCCGGGCGGCCAGGCGGGCGTTCTGCCCCTCCTTGCCGATGGCCAGCGACAGCTGGTAGTCGGGGACGACGACGCGCACCGCCTTCGCCTGAGGGTCGACGAGGCGGGCGCTGCTCACCCGGGCCGGGCTGAGCGCCGAGGCGACGAAGTCCGCTGGGTCGTCCGACCAGTCGACGATGTCGATCTTCTCGCCGTGCAGCTCGCTCATCACGTTGCGCACCCGCTGCCCCATGGGGCCGATGCAGGCCCCCTTGGCATTCAGCCCGGGCACCGCGGTGCGGACGGCGATCTTCGAGCGGTGCCCCGCCTCGCGCGCGACGGCGACGATCTCGACGCTGCCGTCGGCGATCTCCGGGACCTCGAGGGCGAACAGCTTGCGGACCAGGTTCGGGTGCGTCCGCGACACCGTCACCTGCGGGCCGCGGAAGGTGCGGGAGACCGCCACCACGTAGGCCTTGATCCGGTTGCCGTGGGTGTAGGTCTCCCCCGGAACCTGCTCGGCGGAGGGGAGCACGGCCTCGACCTTGCCGATGTCGATCATCACGATGCCGCTGGCGTTGCGCCGCTGGTCGGCCTGGACGATGCCGCTGACGATGTCGCCTTCCTTGCCGGCGTACTCGCCGAAGGTCTGCTCGTGTTCGGCGTCGCGCAGCCGCTGGACGATGACCTGCTTGGCGGTGCTGGCCGCGATCCGGCCGAAGTCCGACGGGGTGTCGTCCCACTCGCGCACGACCTCGCCGTCGGCGCCGATCTCCTGGGCGAGGACGGCGACCTCGCCGCTCTTGCGGTCCACGTGCACGCGCACGTGCTTCGCCGCCCCGTCGGCGTGCCGGTAGGCGGTGACCAGGGCCGTCTCGAGCGCCTCGATGACCGTGTCGACCGGGATGCCCTTCTCCCGCTCCACCGCCTTCAGCGCGGTGACATCGATGTTCACTTCTCTCCTCCGTCGTCGTCCGCGAGCCCGGCCTGGTCCAGGTCGTCGAGCTCGGCGGCGTCGTGCTCCGCGGTGTCGTCGGTGATGTCCTCGGGGGTGTCGTCGGGGGAGTCGGCGCGGCCGAACTCGACCTGCACCCGCCCCGCCCCGAGCTCCGCCCACGGCACCTGGCGCGGCTGCGGGGGCCGCTTCTTCGCCCCCGGCTTCCCCTTGGCCTCGACCGCCAGGGTCACGCCGTCGCCGTCCACCGCGGTGATCCGTCCGGTGAGCTGCTCGAGGGCCCCGGCGGGGCCCACCCCCACCACCACCAGCCGACCGGTGTTCCGGCGCCAGTGGCGCGGCTCGGTGAGCGGCCGGTCGACCCCCGGACTGGTCACCTCGAGGACGTAGGGCGTGCGGCCCATCCCGTCGTCGTTGCGGTCGAGCACGTCGGAGACCGCCCGGCTCACCTCGGCGATGTCGTCGAGGGTGACACCGGCGTCGCGGTCGACGACCACGCGGACGACGCTGCGCCGGCCGGCGGGGGTGACGACGAGCTCCTCCAGGTCGTACCCGGCCTCGGTGACGACCGGGCGGATCCAGGCGGTCAGCCGGTCGGTGGCGGGGTCGCTCCGCTGGGTTCCGCGAGAGGCGGACACGCTGGCCTCCTCAGGCTCGGTCGGCGGCACGGTGCCGTGCGCGCAGTTCTGCGGCCCGGCGCCGCGGACCTGCGTCGCTGGCCGGGCCCGGTGTCGAGGGGAAGAGCTCAGGTTACCGCCCACCCCGGGACGGCGGCCCGGCGCGGGGCGACCGGACCGCTCCGGCCGGACCCTGCGCCCACTGGGGCGCACGGGGGCAGGGTGACGCGGTGGACGTCCCGACGACGCGGCGCGCCCGCCCGACCGCGCGACCGGCTGCCGGTGCGGTCGAGCTGCGAGGATGGACGGCGATGTCTGGCACCCCTCGTCCCGGTCGGCGGGCGTTCACCCGTCGGACCCTCCTGGTGGCGTCCGCCGCCGGCGTCGCCGTGGTGGCCGCCGGCTGCACCTCCTCGCCGCCGGTCGAGGAACGCGACACCGTGACCAGCGCGCAGGCCGACGAGCTGGCGGCGCAGGTCGGCGTCCAGGAGACCCTCGTCCGGGCGTACGAGCTGGCCTTCGACGCCGACCCCGCACTCGCCGCTGCCGCCGGGAACCTGGCGACCCAGGCCGGCGAGCAGCTCGACCGCCTCCGCGCGGCCACCCCGGGCAGCAGCCCGTCGGCCACCCCGCCACCGGACACGCCCCCGGCCGGCGAGGGGCAGGCCTGGCTGCGGGCGCAGGTCGCCGTCGCCGCCACCTCCCACGCCGCCGCCGCCCTGGGCCAGACCGGAGGGCGGGCGGCGCTGCTGGGCTCCATCGCCGCGGGACTGCGCGGTCACGAGGCACGACTGGCGTGAGGAAGATCGGCCATGGCTGACGACGAGACCACCGGCCCCTCCCCCGAGGACGACGCCCTGAACGCCGCGCTGGCCGCCGAGCACGCCGCCGTGTGGGGATACGGCGTGGTCGGGGCGGCGCTGGGTGCGGGCGGCCGGGCGGCCGCCGCGACCGCCGAGGCCGGGCACCGCGACGTGCGGGACCAGCTGATCACCCTGCTCGACGGGCGCGGCACGGATCCCGTGCTGCCCGAGGCCGGCTACGCGCTGCCCTTCCCGGTGCTCTCGGCGGTGGACGCCGCCGCCCTCGCCGCGGTGCTGGAGGAGGGCGTCACCGCCGCCTGGGTGCGGGTCCTGGACCGGGCCGAGGAGCGGACCACGCGCACGCTGGCGATGGAGGTGCTCAGCGCCGCGGAGGTGCGGGCGGTCGGCTGGCGGGAGGCTGCGGGCCAGACGCCCGTGACGCGCGCCCTCCCCGGGCTGCCACCCCGGTAGCAGGCCCCCGCCCTCACTCCCCCGGCGCGAGGCGGGATCCGGACGCCGCGACGCTCAGAGTGCGCCGAGGAACGCGTCGGTGACCGCGACCGCGGCGCTGCTGGACTGCCCGCCCTCGACGAGCACGGCGAAGGCGATGTCACCGGCCGGTCCGGCGACCTGGTACCCGGCGAACCAGCCGTGGGAGTCCGGCGGCGTCTTCGTGCCGTACTCCGCGGTGCCGGTCTTGCCGTGGACCTCGCCCCGGTCGGCCAGGGCCTGAGCGGTCCCCGACAGCACGACCGCTCGCATCATCGGCCGCAGCGCGTCGAGGACCGCGGCCGATGGCCCGGCCGGAACCGGCCCCGCCGCCTCGGCGCCGACCACCTCGACCGGCGCCACCGGCGTGCCCCCGGCGACACCGGCCATGACGAGGGCCATTTGGGCCGGGCTCATCAGCACCCGGCCCTGGCCGATCGCGTCGGCCGCCTTGCCCGTGCCCGTGCTGTCACGCGGGACGCTGCCGCCGAAGATGTCGACCGGCAGCTCCCAGTCGGTGCCCACGCCGTAGGCCGCCGCCGCCTCGGCGAGCGCCGGGTCCGGCAGCTCGAGGGCCTGCTGGATGAAGGTCGTGTTGCACGACTGGGCGAAGGCCTCGGTGAAGGGGACGGTGCCCAGGTCGAACTGGTCCTGGTTCTCGAACTCCCGCCCCTCCACCGTGGTCGTGGCCGGGCAGGCGACCGGCGTCTCCGGGGTCAGGCCACCCGCCGTCAGCAGGGCGGTGGCCGTCATCGTCTTCATGCTCGATCCGGGCGGGAACTGGCCGCGCAGGGCGTTGCTCGGGTCCGCCGCCTCGTTCGAGGAGACAGCGAGGATCTCGCCCGTGCCGGGGCGGACGGCCACCAGGTGGGTGGGGCGGGACTCCCCCGCCACGGCGGCGTCGGCGGCGTTCTGGATCTCCGGCACCAGGGGGATTTGCACCGGCTCCCCGGCGACCGGGGCCACCGAGGCGATCTCCCGGCCTGCATCACCGGTCGCCTCGTCGGTGCTGACCACCGACACGGTGAACCCGGGTGTGCCGGTGAGCTGGTCCTGGTACGCCCGCTGCAGCCCGGACAAGCCGAGCTGGTCACCGGCGGCGTACCGCGGCTGCCCGTCCACCGAGGTCTCCTCGATGATCTCCGCGGTCGCCGGCCCCACCCGGCCGAGCAGGGCCGAGGCGAACCGCGCCGTCGGGGCGAGCAGACGGGTCTCGGTGGGGAAGACCGCACCGGGCAGGTCGAACACCTGCGCGCGGATCTCCTCGAAGTCGGGGCGGCGCAGGGAGATCACCGGCACGAACTGACCCTCCGGCGCCGCCTGGACGTCCGCGACGATCTCCTGGGGGTCGATGCCGGTGGCCGCCCCGAGCGCCGACGCCAGCGACGGCAGGTCGATGACGCGGGCCGGGTCGACGCCCACGTTGACCACCTCGGTGGGGGTGAACAGCGGGGCACCGGTCGCATCGGTGATCGGCGCACGATCGGGCAGGGTGCGGTCGAGCTCGAGGTGCTGACCCTCCGCCAGCTCGGGGTGCACCATCGCGGGCTCGGCGACCACCTCCCAGGCGTCGTCGCCCTCCCGCAGCCGCAAGGTGGCCTCGTAGCTCCACTCCGGTGCCGCTGCCAGGTCCCAGGTCGCGGTCCAGCCGACGGTGGCCGAGCCGTCGTCGACGGTCACCTCGCCGACCTCGGTGGCCAGCTCGGCGCCGGGCAGGTCGTCGGCCGTCTGCGCGAGCAGCGCCGCCGCGGCGTCCGGATCGGTGGTCGCGTCGGCCGCCGCAGGGACGTCGCCCGCCGCCCAGTCCTCGAGAAACGCCTGGGCCGCGGCCCGCACGTCGTCCTCGCTGTTGCCCGAGCAGCCGGCCAGCACCGGGCCGGTCAGCACGATCAGAGCGGCCGGGAGAGCGAGACGTCGTCGTGTCGACACGGTCACAGATTGTCAGACGAATGAGACGGCTCAGAAGAGGACGCTCGCGTACTCGCCGACCTCGCGGAACCCCACCCGACGGTAGGACGCGCGGGCCCGGGTGTTGTAGTCGTTGACGTACAGGCTGACGACCGGCGCGATGGCGGCTCGGGCGTACTCGACCACCGCTGCGGTGCAGGCCGTGCCGATCCCCCGGCCGCGCAGGGTCGGCGCGACCCACACGCCCTGCACCTGGCAGGCGGCCCGGCAGACCGCGCCGATCTCCGCCTTGAACAGCACGCGCCCGTCCTCGATCCACGCCAGCGACTGGCCGGCCCGGACCAGCTCGTCGACCCGCGCCCGGTACCCGGCGCCCCCGTCGACCCGGAGCGGGCTGACCCCGACCTCCTCGGTGAACATCGCGACGGCCGCCGGCAGCAGGACCTCGAGCTCGTCCGGGCGCACCGGCCGCACCCGGGGCTCGGGCGCGACGGCGGGCGGGCCGTCGATCGCCAGCAGCGGCTGCCGGGGCCGGTGGTCGCGGGCCGGGCCCCAGGAGGGCTCGAGCAGCTCCCACAGCGGTGCCACGGCGGCCGACGGGCCCACGATCGTGGAGCAGCGGCGCCCGGCCCGGCGGGCCCGCTCGGCGAAGGCGACGGCGGCGGGCCGCTCGGCCCCGGGCCGGGCGAACGGGACGAGGTTGGCGCCGGCCAGGCACACCGCGTCCAGCTCGCGGCCACTGCCGATGCCCCAGAGCGGGGCTCCGAGGGCGGGCGCCGCCGTCCCCGCGACCTCGACCCGTCCCGCGAGCACGCAGGCAGCAACCGGGTCGGTGGCCAGCAGCCGGTGCACCGCCGGCTCGTCGGCCTCGTCGAGGACGCGGGCGCTGGGCGTTCGGAGCACGGGTCAGCTGACGGTGACGACCGGCGGCCCGGAAGGCTCGCCGGCGTCGACGTGCTCCCCGGCGATCCGCATGGCCTCCTCGATGAGGGTCTCGACGATCTGGGACTCCGGCACGGTCTTGACGACCTCCCCCTTGACGAAGATCTGGCCCTTGCCGTTGCCCGACGCCACACCCAGGTCGGCCTCGCGCGCCTCACCCGGACCGTTGACGACGCACCCCATGACGGCGACGCGCAACGGCACCTCCATGCCCTCCAGGCCGGCGGTGACCTCGTTCGCGAGCTTGTAGACGTCGACCTGGGCCCGGCCGCAGGACGGGCAGCTGACGATCTCCAGCCCGCGCTGCTTGAGGTTCAGCGACTCCAGGATCTGGTTGCCGACCTTGACCTCCTCGGCCGGCGGCGCGGAGAGCGAGACGCGGATGGTGTCGCCGATGCCCTGGCTCAGCAGCGCCCCGAAGGCGACGGCGGACTTGATCGTCCCCTGGAAGGCGGGGCCGGCCTCGGTGACGCCCAGGTGCAGCGGGTAGTCGCACTGGGCGGCCAGCAGTTCGTAGGCGCGGACCATGACCACCGGGTCGTTGTGCTTGACCGAGATCTTGATGTCGCGGAAGTCGTGCTCCTCGAACAGCGAGCACTCCCACAGCGCCGACTCGACCAGCGCCTCGGGCGTGGCCTTGCCGTACTTGGCGAGCAGCCGCTTGTCCAGCGACCCGGCGTTCACGCCGATCCGGATCGGGACGCCGGCGCCCTTCGCGGCCTTCGCGATCTCGCCGACCTTGTCGTCGAACTTCTTGATGTTGCCCGGGTTGACGCGGACGGCGGCGCAGCCGGCGTCGATCGCGGCGAACACGTAGCGCGGCTGGAAGTGGATGTCGGCGATCACCGGGATCTGCGACTTCTTCGCGATGATCGGCAGCGCCTCGACGTCGTCGGTGTCGGGCACGGCGACCCGCACGATCTGGCACCCCGACGCGGTGAGCTCGGCGATCTGCTGGAGGGTCGCGTTGATGTCGGCGGTCTTGGTCGTGCACATCGACTGCACGCTGACCGGGTGGTCGCTGCCCACGCCCACGCCACCGACCATCAACTGGCGGGTCTTCCGGCGCGGGGCCAGGACGGGCGGAGGAGCAGCGGGCATGCCGAGGCCCACGGGGATCGCCATGGGGCCAGTATCCCCCGCGGCGCGATCGATGCTGGTGGCGCTGCTGTGACGTCGGTCGGGCTGGACGACGACGACCGCGCGGCGCCGCGCCCGCCGACCGGTCAGGCGCGGCCGGCGTCGCGGTCCCGGTAGGGCTCCGCCTCCGCCACGAGCTCGCCGAGCACCGTCCGCACCGCGCGCCGGGCGGCCTTGTCCGGGCGCGCCAGCGCCTCGACGATCCGCCCGGCGCGGAGGTCGGCCAGGGGCACCAGCGCCAGTCGCCCCTCGGCCCGCTCCCGGGTCGTGTGCCGCGGCAGCAGTGCGATGCCGTGCCCCCGGGCGACCAGCTTCTCCATCAGGGGCAGGTGCGTGGTCCGGCGCACGACGTGCACCGGTCGCCCCGCCCGCGCGGCGATCGCCGTCAGCACCCGGTCGATCGGGAACTCGGCCGGGGGCGCGATCCACTGCTCGCCGATCACGTCGAGCGGGCTCACGCGGGCCCGCCGGGCCAGCGGGTGGTCCAGGGGCAGGGCGACGTCCAGCGGCTCCCGCAGGAGCAGCCGGACCTCGGTACCCGCCCGGTCCGGGGGCACCACGTCGTCGGACCGGTGCGCGACCACGATGTCGTAGCCCGCGGTGAGCGCCGCGAAGCCGTCCTGCGACACGTCCTCGTCATACGTCTCGAGGGCGATCTGCGGAACCGCGGCCAGCCGGTCGAGCAGCCCGGGGACCAGCAGCTCGCCGGCGGAGTGGAAGACCGCGAGGCGGACCGTCCCGCCGGCGCCGCCGCGGTAACCGGCCCAGTCCGCCTCGGCGACGGCCAGCGCGGTGGCGACGCCGGTGGCAATGCCGACCAGCGCCCTGCCGGCGTCGGTCAGGCGGACGCCCCGGCCGAGCCGCTCGACCAGAGGCACGCCCACCCGTCGCTGCAGCACCTTCAGCTGCTGGGACACCGCCGACGGCGTCCGCCCGGTGGAGCGAGCGGCGGCGGTCACCGACCCGTGCTCGGCCAGCTCGCGCAGGAGGAGGAGCTGCGCGGGGTCGACCCGGTCCCACAGGCCCGGGGCGTCGTTCATGTAGTGAACCTACAGGGACCGTTCACGACTTCGTGCTTGTCCTTCATCGAAGCGGAGACGCACGCTTTCTGGCGTGCCTCTCCGCGACCGCCTCCTCGCCTGCCTCGTCGCGGTGTGCTGGGGGTTGAACTTCCCGGCCACCGCCCTGGCGCTCGAGCAGTTCCCGCCGCTGTTCATGGTCGCCCTGCGCTTCGCCCTCGTGGGCCTGCCCGCGGTGCTGCTCATCCCCCGCCCTCCCGTTCCCCTCCGCTGGCTGATCGGGGTGGCGGTGGGCATCGGGATCCTGCAGTTCGCCTTCCTCTACGCCGGGATGGCCGCCGGCATGCCGAGCGGGCTGGCCTCCCTGGTGCTGCAGGCGTCGGCACCCTTCACCGTGCTCATCGCCGGCTTCTGGCTGCACGAGCGACTGTCCGCGCGGCAGCTCGCCGGGGTCGGTATCGCCGTCCTCGGCCTCGCCGCGATCGCGGTCCACCGGGCGCAGACGGCCGCCTGGCTGCCCGTGGTCCTCACCCTCTGCGGCGCGCTGGGCTGGGCGATCGGCAACGTCTGCAGTCGGCGGGCCCAGGCCCCGAACGCCCTGCACCTCACGCTCTGGACGGCGGCGATCCCACCCCTGCCGATGCTGGCCCTGGCGCTGCTCGTCGAGGGACCGGACCGCATCCTGCGTTCGCTGTCGACCGCGGTCACGGCCGAGGCGCTGCCGTCGGTGCTCGGCCTGCTCTACGTCGTCGTGGTGGCGACGCTCATCGGCTACGGCATCTGGAACACGTTGCTGTCGCGCCACCCGTCGAACGTGGTGGCACCGTTCTCCATGCTCGTGCCGGTGGTCGGCGTCCTCGCGTCGTGGCTGGCCTTCGGCGAGATTCTCGACCCGGTGGAGCTCGTCGCCGGCGGGTTCGTGGTGGGCGGCGTCCTGATCGCCTCCCGGCCGGTCCGCCGCACCGCGGCACCGGCCGCGCCGGTCACCCAGCCAGCCTGACCGGGTTGACCACGTCGGCGATGAGCAGCAGCAGGGACAGCCCCAGGAAGAGCCCGGCGACGGCGTAGGCGACCGGCATCAGCCGGGCGATGTCGAAGGGACCCGGGTCGGGCTTGCCACGCAGCCGTGCGACGACCGATCGCGCCTTCTCGTACAGCGCTCCGGCGACGTGCCCGCCGTCGAGCGGGTAGATCGGCAGCAGGTTGAACAGGAACAGCACCAGGTTCAACCCGGCCAGCAGCTGGATGAAGTACCCGATCTTCTGCACCGGGGACAACTGCTCCAGCGCGAAGACCTCGCCGGAGATGCGGCTGACGCCCACGACCCCGATCGGCCCCAGCGGGTCGCGCTCCTCGCCCAGAAAGGCGGCGCGGAACAGCTGCGGCACCCGTTCGGGGATCTCGACCAGCCGGTCGACCGACCGGACCAGGATGTCGCCGAAGTGGCCGGGCACCTCGGCGAAGGACTGGCGCACCTCTCGCTGGAGGGGGCTGATCCCGACGAACCCGACGGTCTGGGTCGTCTCGCCGTCCTCGTCGGCGTAGACGAGGTTCTGGATCGGGGTGACGGTGAGGTCCACGCGTTCCCCGTCGCGCTCGACGGTGAAGACGACCGGCTCACCCGCATTGGCCCGGATCGTCTCCTGCACCTGCTCCCAGCCGACGTCGGTCTCCCGGGGAACCGGCTCCCCGTTCAGGGCGACCACCGTGTCACCGGGCTGGAGCCCGGCCCGGACGGCGGGGCTGCGCGGCGGCAGGGAGCAGTCGGCCGCCCCGGCCTCGCAGCGTTCCCCCGCCGGCGTGATCGGGATGGAGCAGGGGTCCTCGGCCGTGGCGGTGGCAGCGCCCGCCGGCAGGACGCACTCGGGCACCTGGCGGATCGTCGTGGTGATCTCCGGGATGCCGAAGCCGACCAGCACGACCGTGAAGAGGACGACGGCGAGCACCAGGTTGTGGAAGGGGCCGGCGAACATGACGATGACCCGCTGCCACCACGGCTTCTTCCAGAAGACGCGGTCGCCGTCCGTGGGCCGCACGTCGTTGAGCGCCTGCCCCCGCACCTCGGCGATGAAGCTGCGCATGCGGGTGGCCCGCTTGCTCTCGCCCTCCTCGGCCGGCGGGATCATGCCGACGATGCGGATGTAGCCCCCCAGCGGGATGGCCTTGACGCCGTACTCGGTCTCGCCGCGGCGCCGGGAGAACACGGTGGGGCCGAAGCCCACCATGAACTGCGGCACCCGCATGCCGAACTTCCGCGCCCACCAGAAGTGGCCCGCCTCGTGGAAGGCGATGGAGAACATCAGGCCGAGGGCGAACAGGACGATCCCCACGACCGTCAGCAGGATCCCGCTCAGCTCAGCCTCCGGCGATGACGCCCCGGGCGTGCTCCCGGGCCCACTTCTCCGCCGCCAGCACGTCCTCGACGCAGGTGGGGGCGCCGAGGTCCGGCGCGGCGTCGAGGGTACGCGCGACGAGCTGGACGATTCCTGGGAACGAGAGGCGACCCGCCGTGAAGGCGGCGACGGCCTCCTCGTTCGCGGCGTTGTACATGGCGGGCACCACTCCGCCGGCCTCTCCCGCCGCGCGGGCCAGCCGCACGGCGGGGAACGCCTGCTCGTCCAGCGGGAAGAACTCCCAGGTGCTCGCGGTCGACCAGTCCAGCGGCGGCTGCACGTCGGGCAGGCGGTCGGGCCAGGCCAGCCCCAGGGCGATCGGCAACCGCATGTCCGGCGGGCTGGCCTGCGCGATCGTGGCGCCGTCGGCGAACGTGACCATCGAGTGGACGATCGACTGCGGGTGCACGACGACGTCGATGTCGGCGTAGGGGACGCCGAAGAGCAGGTGCGCCTCGATCAGCTCCAGTCCCTTGTTGACCAGGGTCGCCGAGTTGATCGTCACGACGGGGCCCATCGCCCACGTCGGGTGGGCCAGCGCATCCGCCACCGTGACCTCGGCGAGCTCGGCGGCAGTGCGGCCCCGGAACGGTCCCCCGCTGGCGGTGAGCACCAGCCGGGCGACCTCGGCGCGCGAGCCGCCACGCAGGCACTGGGCGAGGGCGGAGTGCTCGGAGTCGACCGGCACCAGCTGACCGGGGGCGGCCGCCGCGAGGACCAGGTCGCCACCGGCGACGAGCGACTCCTTGTTGGCCAGGGCGACGGTGCGCCCGGCCCGCAACGCCGACAGCGTCGGCCCCAGCCCGATCGAGCCGGTGATCCCGTTGAGGACGACGTCGGCCGGGCGGGTCGCCAGCTCCTCGGCGGCGCGCGGGCCGGCGAGGATCTCGGGCAGCGCGAACTCCCCCTTGGCCCAGCCGCGCTGCTGCGCCGCGGCGTAGAAGGCCAGCTGGAGGTCCTGGGCGGCGGTGGCCCGCGCGACGGCGACGGTGCGCACGCCCAGCGCCAGCGCCTGCTCGGCGAGCCGCCCGACGTCTCCTCCTCCTGCCGCCAGGCCGGTGATGCGGAGCCGGTCGGGGTTCTGCGCGGCGACGGCCAGCGCCTGCCGGCCGATGGATCCCGTGGAGCCGAGGACTGTGACCTCGCGCGGCTGGCTCATGCGGGCATCCTGCCAACCACGGGCGCCGATGGCGCCGGCGACGGGGGGATCGGGCGGGGGCGCCACTGCTGCGCACGGTGACACCCCACCAACAAGCCCCGATTGCTTGGCAGGACATGCCATAGCGCGAACCGTCCGCTCCGCGCCCATGGTGCGATCTGGCCGAGCGATGCGAATTTTCGCGGCGTGTCGTGGGCGATTGGCTACATCTGATTCCTCTGCGTGCCGATACTCATCTCGACGGCTCGGGAGTCCGGGCCCCTGACACATCGGAGCCCTCCATGTCGCACCGCACCACGAAGCGCGTCGCCGCCACCACCGGCTTCGCCGTCGCCACCGTCTCCCTCGGTCTGGCCTTCGCCCCGACCGCGCTCGCCGCGGACCTCCCCGCCTTGGCCGCCCCCAGCACCGTGGTCGCCGGCTCGACGTTCACGATCAGCGGCACCGGCTGCACCACGCAGGACGCCGACTACGAGCCGATCGTCGCCATCACCACCGACAGCACCTCCACGAACCCCGACGAGGTGCTGTTCGGCGCGGAGCCCGACGCCAAGGGTGCCTGGGCCGCCGAGGTCTTCTTCCCGGCCGGCGACCGCGGCGACCACCTGATCGAGGCCGTCTGCCTGACCTCCTACGACGGCCAGGACAAGGACCTCTTCTACCCGCTCGTCGAGATCACCGTGACCGCGCCGTCCACCAAGACCCCGGTGACGACTCCCCCCACGGTCGCGCCGAAGGGCGAGATCCGCGGCACCTCGGCGAACACCCCCGGCGTCGGCCCGGCGACGAGCACCGCCGCCAAGAGCGCCGCGCCCGGCCAGAAGATCGTCAAGGTCATCAAGGGGTTCAAGCCCGGCGAGAAGGTCACGCTGACCATGCACTCGACCCCGACCACGATCGGCACCTTCACCGCCGACGGCGACGGCGTCGTCACCGCGGAGTTCACCCTCGCCGAGGGCACCGCCGCGGGCACCCACACCCTCGTGTACGAGGGTGACCAGGGCACCTACTTCCAGGAGACCCTGGAGGTGGCGGCCGCCACCACCAGCACCGACAGCCTGGCCTACACCGGCGCCAGCGTCGGCCTGCCGCTGGCCCTCGGCGCCGGCCTGCTCGTCGCCGGTGGCGGTGCGCTGGTCGTCTCCCGTCGCCGCGCGGGGGCCTCGCAGGCCTGAGCATGACTTCATCGCACGACCCGGACGCCGGCCAGGAAACCCCTGGCCGGCGTCCGGCGCGTTCCGAACCGCCCAGGTACCGACTGCCGGTGGTGCTGGTGGCGCTGCTCGTCCTCCTCGGGCTGGTGGCCGCCGACGTCGTTCTCGTGTCGACGCGGATCGACTCCGTGGCGGTCGACCTCGCGGGCGGTTCCGGTGACGCCGACGGGCGGACGTGGGTCATCGTCGGCCTGGACTCCCGCGAGCGGCTCCCCGCGGGTGCCGACCCGCGCGACTTCGGCACCGTGGAGGCGGTGCCGGGCAGCCGGGCGGACGTCGTCCTGGTCGTGCACCAGACCGACACCGGGACCACTGCGTGGTCGGTGCCGCGCGACCTGCTCGTCCGTCACGGCCGCACCGCCAACCGGCTCGCCCTGAGCTGGCTGGACGGGCCGCAGGCCACCGTCGACGCGCTGTGCGGCCTCGGCATCCCCACTGACCACCTGCTGACCGTCGACCTCGCCGGCTTCGCCGAGGTGGTCGACGCCGCCGGGGGGCTGCACGTGGAGGTTCCCGAGCCGGTGCGCGACCCCGCCGCGGGGTTGCTGCTCGAGACGGCGGGTCGCACGCACGTCGACGGGGCGACCGCGCTCGCGCTCGTGCGCTCGCGCCATCCGGAGCACCTGGTCGATGGCGCCTGGGTCCCCGCACCCGTCGACCCGGACGGACGGGCGAGCGCGGCCGGCGACATCCTCGCCGCGCTTGCCACCCAGGTGCAGGCGTCGGGTGTGCAGCCCTGGCGGCTGCAGTCTGTGGCGTGGGCCGTCTCCGGCGCCCTGGCCGTGGACGGCGAGACCTCCGTGGTCGACCTGCTCGACCTGGCCCTCGCCGACGTCCGCGACGTGCGCGTGCTGCCCGTCGGCGACCCGGTGGGCTCCGGCCTGGCCCGCCTCCCGACGGCCGGCACCGCCGCCGCGCTGGCCGGGACCGGGCTCACCTGCGACGGCTGACGACCCGCCGAGAAGCCACCTCGGGGCGTGCGCGGGACCGGCTCCTGCCAGAATGGCGGGGTGACCGAGGCATTGCACTCCCCGTCGACCCAGCGGGTCAACCAGCCCGGCCGTGAAGAGGCCGTCGTCCGCGCCGGCGAGCACCCCGTGGAGCACGAGCAGCCCGAGGACTGGGGCTGGCACGGCGAGACCGGGAAGTGGGGCCAGATCGGCGGCTGGATCGCGACCGCGGTGATCCTGCTCTACCTGGTGGGCAACCACGAGGGCCGGGTGGAGGACCTCTGGCTGATCGGCCTCGCCGCCGTCATGGCGACGGTCCTCATCTGGGACATCCGCCGCAAGAAGACCGCCTGGCGCCGCTAGTTCCTTCGTCCGGGACGCCGCCACGGCGTCCCGGACGGCGAACGGCGCCGGCTCAAGTGACCGCGACGCCGATCGCCGCACCGATCAGGTAGGTGACGCCCGCCGCGGCGGCGCCGAACAGCAGTTGGCGCAGGCCCGCGTACCACCAGGGCCGTGGGGTGAAGCGCGAGGACAGCGCACCGGCCAGCAGCAGACCCAGACCCCCGCTGAGCAGAGCCACCCACAGGACCGGGGCCCCCAGGAAGTACGGCAGCAGCGGCAGCACGGCGCCCGTCGCGAAGGTCAGGAACGACGAGACCGCCGCCACCCGTGGGGAGGGGCGCTCCTCCGGGTTGACGCCCAGCTCGGCCAGCACGTGCAGCCGCAGGGCGATCTCCGGATCGGCCGACAGCTGCACGGCGACCTGCCGGGCCAGCCGCGCGTCCACCCCGCGGTCCTGCAGCATCGCGGTCAGCTCCGCGAGCTCGCCGGCGGGGTTGCGGGTGAGCTCCCGCCGCTCCTTCTCGATCTCGAGGTCCAGCTGCTCGTTCTGCGTCTTGACCGAGGTGTACTCGCCCAGCGCCATCGAGACCGCGCCGGCGACCAGGCTCGCCACGCCGGCCAGGACGATCGCGCGCGGTGCGGCGCCGCCCCCGCCGACCCCGGCGACCAGGGCCGTGTTGGTGACCAGGCCGTCCATGGCGCCGAACACCGCGGCCCGGAGCCAGCCGCCCGAGACGTCGCCGTGGGTGTGCTCGTGGGCCTCGGCGTCGGGCAGCGCCGTGCTCACTCCTGGTCGGCCTCGGCGCCCAGCGGCACCGGCTCCTCGACGGCCGGGACAGGGATCGCGACGGCCGGCACTCCCTCGACCCGGTCGGCGGCGGCGAGCTGACCGCAGGCGCCATCGATGTCCTGGCCCCGGGTGTCGCGCACGGTGGTCGCGACACCGGCCGCCCGCAGCCGGGCGACGAACTCCCGCTGCGCGGGCAGCGGGCTGGCGTCCCAGGGGCTGCCCGGCGTCGGGTTCAGCGGGATGAGGTTGACGTGCGCGAGCTTCCCGGCCAGCAGCTTCCCGAGGAGGTCGGCGCGGAACGGCTGGTCGTTGACGTCGCGGATGAGCGCGTACTCCACCGAGTAGCGCCGGCCGGTCTTCCGCGCGTAGGCGTCGGCGGCGTCGATGACCTCGCCGACCTTCCAGCGGGTGTTGATCGGCACCAGGGTGTCGCGCAGCTCGTCGTCGGGGGCGTGCAGGCTGACCGCGAGGGTGACGTTGCGCCCCTCCTCGGTGAGCCGGCGGATCGCCGGCACCAGGCCGACGGTCGAGACGGTGACCGACCGCTGCGAGAGGCCCAGTCCGTAAGGGGCGGTGCCGAGCAGCGCGTCGAGGGTCTTGCGCACCCGGGCGTAGTTGGCCAGCGGCTCCCCCATGCCCATGAACACCACGTTGGACAGCCGCCCGGGCCCACCGGCGACCTCCCCGTTGGCCATGTCCGCGGCGGCCGCAACCGCCTGTCCGATGATCTCGGCCGCGGAGAGGTTGCGGGTGAGCCCGGCCTGGCCGGTGGCGCAGAACGGGCAGGCCATGCCGCAGCCGGCCTGGCTGGAGATGCAGACGGTGGCGCGGTCGGGATACCGCATGAGGACGCTCTCCACGAGCGCCCCGTCGTGCAGCCGCCAGAGCGTCTTGCGGGTGCGACCGTTGTCCGCGGTCTGGTGGCGGACGACGGTCAGCAGCCCGGGCAGCAGGGCCTCGCGCAGCGACTCGCGGGCGGCGGCCGGGATGTCGGTCATCAGTGCGGTGTCGGTGACCCCGCGGTAGAAGTGCCGGGCGAGCTGGTCGGCCCGGAACGCCGGCTGGCCGAGCTCGGCCACCGCCGCGCGGGCCTCCTCGCGGGTGAGATCGGCGAGGTGGCGCGGCGGCTTGCCGCGGCGGGGGGCATCGAAGACCAGGGGCAGGGCAGTCATAACCACTCCATGGTCCCACTCCCCCGGGCCACCGGGGCCGGTCCGGAGACCGAACTCACGCGAGCGGGGTGAATCCCTGGCAGGGTCTGGGGCCATGAGCCGGCTGGACGACGTCGACCTGAGCCTCTCCCTGGACAAGAAGGAGGGGACGAAACAGCTGGCCGCGGCGCAGGAGCGCCTGGTCCATCTGCGCCTGCTGCTGGGCGGGCAGATCGGGCCGGGTGAGCTCGGCCCGCCGCTGCTGGTGCTGTTCGAGGGCTGGGACGCCTCGGGCAAGGGCGGCGCGATCCAGCGGCTGGTCGGCGAGCTCGACCCCCGGCACGTCCGGGTGGCGCAGTTCGCCGCTCCCACGAACGACGAGAAGCGGCACCACTTCCTGTGGCGGTTCTGGCCGGTCCTGCCCGGCTGGGGCGGCATGGCCGTGCTCGACCGCTCCTGGTACGGCCGGGTGCTGGTCGAGCGGGTGGAGGGCTTCGCCACGGAGGAGGCGTGGCGCCGGGCCTACCAGGAGATCGTCGACCTGGAGACCTCGCTGGCCGCCGAGGGCACCGTGCTGGTCAAGTTCTGGATGCACGTCTCCCCCGAGGAGCAGCTCCACCGCTTCGAGTCCCGTCGCACGAACCCCTACAAGGCGTGGAAGCTCACCGACGAGGACTGGCGCAACCGGGAGAAGCGCGGCGAGTACGAGGCGGCGGTCGAGGAGATGCTCGACCGCACCGACACCCCGGTGGCCCCGTGGCACGTCATCCCGGCCGACGACAAGCGGTGGGCGCGCGTGGCCGTCGTTCGCACCGTGTGCGAGGCCGTCGAGTCGGCGCTGCACGCCCGCGGCATCGACCCCGATCCCCCGCTGCACCGATGAGTTCCGGTCGGCGCGCCGGTCGGAAGGGCATGACCACCACGCTGTCGCTGCCCGTACCGGGCGCCACCCTCGTCTACGACGTCCGCGGCCCCCTCCCGGCCGAGGACGGACAGCCGCCGCTGCTGATGATCGGCCAGCCGATGGACGCGAGCGGGTTCGGCACGCTCGCCGGCCTCTTCCCCGAAAGGACCGTGGTCACCGTGGACCCGCGGGGCCTGGGCCGCAGCACGCGCACCGACGGGCGCACCGATCACGATCCCGCCCGTCAGGCCGAGGATCTCCACCTGCTCGTCGAGGCCCTCGGCGCCGGTCCGGTCGACGTCTTCGCCAGCAGCGGCGGCGCGGTGACCGCGCTCGCCTGGGTGGCCGAGCACCCCGGCGACGTGCGCACCCTGGTCGCGCACGAACCCCCGATCCTGTCGGTCCTGCCCGACGCCGAGCAGGCCTTCGCCGCCGAACGGCAGGTGCAGCTCACCTACGACAAGAGCGGCTGGGGTGCGGGCATGGCCGCGTTCATCGCGCTCACCTCGTGGCAGGGCGAGTTCACCGACGAAATCGCCGCCCCCGACCCGGCCGTCTTCGGGCTGCCTGCCGAGGACGACGGATCGCGTACCGACCCCCTGCTCTCGGGCGCCTCCAACGCGGTCACCGCCTTCCGGCCGGACGCCGAGGCGCTCCGGTCCGCGGCCAGCCGGGTGGTGATCGCCGCCGGGACCGAGTCCCAGGGAACGGTCACCTGGCGTACCGCCGAGGCGACCGCACGGCTCCTCGGCTCCGAGCTGGCCGTCTTCCCGAGCCACCACGGCGGGTTCATGGGCGGCGAGTTCGGCCAGCCCGGCCAGCCAGAGGAGTTCGCGGCGCGGCTGCGGGAGGTCCTCGCGGGCTAAGCGGGACCGGCGTGCTGCCGGATCCACGCGTGCATGGCGATCCCGGCGGCGACGCCCGCGTTGATCGAGCGGGTCGAGCCGAACTGGGCGATCGAGACGGTGAGCGCCGCGCCGCCGCGCGCCTCCTCGGTGAGCCCCGGCCCCTCCTGGCCGAACAGCAGAACGCAGCGCTCGGGCAGCTCGGTGGTCTCGAGCGGGACCGCGCCGGGCCCGTTGTCGACGGCGACGACGGTGAGTCCCCGCTCGGCGGCGAACCCCAGCAGCCCGCCGACGTCGGCGTGGTGGCGGAGGCGCTGGTAGCGGTCGGTGACCATCGCCCCGCGCCGGTTCCACCGCCGTCGGCCCACCACGTGCACCTCGGCCGCGAGGAAGGCGTTGGCGGTGCGCACCACCGTTCCGATGTTCAGGTCGTGGCCGAAGTTCTCGATGGCGACGTGGAAGGGGTGCCGGCGCCGGTCGAGGTCGGCCACGATCGCCTCGACCGTCCAGTAGCGGTAGCGGTCCACGACGTTGCGCCGGTCGCCCTCGGCGAGCAGCTGCGGGTCGTAGCGGGAATCGTCCGGCCACGGCCCCGCCCACGGGCCGACGCCGACGGTCGTCCCCCAGTCGGTGGGGCCGGGCAGTTCGTCGTCGTGCACCCAGGGAGGATCGCAGGGGTGAGCACCGACGTCCTCCTGCACCTCCTGGAGCCGGCGCGGTGGCGCGCCGCCCTGCGGCAGGGGTCGATCCAGCCCGGCCCGGGCGGATTCGTCCACCTGTCGACGCCCGACCAGGTGCACCTGCCCGCGCAGCGGTTGTTCCCCGGGCGACGCGACCTCGTCCTGCTGGTCGTCGACCCGGCTCGGCTGACCGTCCCCGTGCGGTTCGAGCCGGGTCGACCCGCGGATCCGGCCGACATGCTCTTCCCGCACCTCTTCGGCGCCCTGCCGACGTCGGCTGTCGTCGCCGTCGTCCCGTACCGGCCGCCCGCCGCGCCGGTGCTGCCTCGGCCGGACGACGCGCTCGGAAGAGCGCTGGCCCTCTACCTGTCCATGACGGTGCGGCGGGCCGTGGAGGTGCGCGACGTACCGGGCGGGGTGGCCGTCACCGATCGCCGGTTCCCGCACTCCCGGGCGCACAACAGGCTCCTCCTCTCCGAGGCGACCGACGCCGGCACCGTCATCGGGCTCTCGGCCGCCGTGGCCGCCGACGCCGGCTGGCCGCACCTGGCGGCGACGCTGCGGTGGGCGGGCGCCGGCGACGTGGCCGGCGACCTGGCCGCCCGGGGGTGGGACGTCGAGGAGCTGCTGCTGATGGCCCGGCCGGCCGGTCGGCTCCCCGGCGGCGAGCGGGTCGAGGTGGTCGCCCAGGAGGAGGTCCACGACCTGTGGCGTCGCTCGTGGCGGGAGGGCGAGGCGGCCCCACCGCAGCTCCTCGACGAGGTCGTGAGCCAGCTGGTCGGTCGCGAGCACCTCAACGACGAGGTCGTCCGCGTGCACGACGTCGTCGTCCGCGAGAGCGACGCCGTGGTCGCGGCCGGTCAGCTCTACGTCGACGGCGCCACCGCGGCCGTCGAGTCGGTGCTGACCGACACCGCCGCGCGCGGACGGGGACATGCGGACGCGGTGCTCGCCCGAGCCCTAGGCGTCGCCGTCGATGCCGGCTGCGACCTGGTGGTGCTCGAGGCGGCGGCGGACGACTGGCCGCGGCACTGGTACGCCCGCCGCGGGTTCACCGAGCTGGGGTCGACCTGGGCGGTCGACCGGCCTGCCTAGACCGGCGCGAGCACCGTCAGCAGCACGTAGGCGACGGCTGCGGACGGCAGCAGCGAGTCCAGCCGGTCCATGATCCCGCCGTGGCCGGGCAGCAGGTCGCCCATGTCCTTGATGCCGAGATCGCGCTTGATGAGCGACTCGGCGAGGTCACCCACGGTCGCGGAGACGGCGATCGCGGCGCCGAAGACCAGCCCGCCCCACCAGGGGGCGCCCAGGCCGAGGACCAGGATCGGCGTCGCCACGAGCATGCAGGTGAGCACCGAGCCCGCCATGCCCTCCCACGACTTCTTGGGGCTGATCGACGGCGCCATCGGGTGCTTGCCGAGCATCACCCCGGCGGCGTAACCACCGACGTCGCTGGCCACCACCGTGGCGATGAAGGCGATCACCCGCAGGGCCCCGTCGACGGGCACCAGGAGCAGCACGGCGAAGCCGGCCAGCAGTGGCACGTAGAGCGCGACCAGCACCCCGGCGGCCGCGTCCCTCCGGTAGCCGACCGGCCCGCCTGCCAGCCGCCACAGCAAGACCGCCAGCGCGGTGAGGAAGAAGCCGGCCAGCAGGCCGGTCGGGCCGCGCGTCCAGGCGAGGGCCTCCATGGCGAAGGCCCCCACGAGCAGCGGGACCAGCGGGGCGGAGAACCCGCCCTTGCCCAGGGCCCGGGTGATCTCGACGACGGCGACGAGGATCGCCGCGACGAGCACGCCCAGGAACGCCGGCCGCCAGAGGAGCAGCGACAGCAGGACGAGCGCGACCAGGCTCACCCCGACGCCGATGGCCGCGCGCAGGTTCCGCCCGGCCCGGCTCACCGGCTGCTCCGTGGTGGGGAGCTGCGCGACCTCCTCGGGCAGGGGCAGAGCCGTGGAGGTGGGGACGTCATCGGGCTCGGCCACCTCGCTGTCGTCCGGGACCGGGACCGGCTGGCGCGGCGGGAGCGGCGGCAGCGGACGCGAGGCCGCGATCGGGACCGGCCCGGTGTCGCCGTCCCGACGGCGCTCGCCCGACATCGGGCCGCCGCGCCGCGGGAACGGCTGACCCCCCGGGCGCAGGGCACCCGGGCGGTCGGCGGAGGGAGACGACATGGTCGTGCGGCGGCCGGCGAGGTCAGACCTCGAGCAGCTCGCTCTCCTTGTTCTTCATCGCCTCGTCGACCTGCGCCACGTGCTGCTCGGTGAGGTGGTCGAGCTCCTTCTCGGCGCGGCGCACCTCGTCCTCACCGGCCTCGCCGTCCTTGGCGATGCGGTCGAGCTCGTCCTTGGCCCGGCGCCGGATGTTCCGGATCGCCACCTTGGCATCCTCGCCCTTGGCGCGGGCCTGCTTCACCAGGTCGCGGCGCCGCTCCTCGGTCAGCTGGGGGAACACCACCCGCAGGATCTGGCCGTCGTTGGTCGGGTTGACGCCCAGGTCGCTGTCGCGGATGGCCTTCTCGATGGCCGTCAGCTGGCTCATGTCGTAGGGCTTGATGACCGCCATGCGCGCCTCGGGCACGGTGATCGACGCCATCTGCGGCACCGGCGTGTAGGCGCCGTAGTAGTCGACCATGATCTTGTTGAACATCGAGGGGGCGGCCCGGCCGGTGCGCACCGACCCCAGGTCCTCCCGTGCCACCGAGAGGGCCTTGTCCATCCGCTCCTCGGCGTCGAGCAGGGTGTCGTCGATCACGGGGTGTCCCTCCTGCGGCGGTTGTCGTCCCGCCGGCGTCCTCGTCTGTGCGCGATCGGTGCGGCCGGCGTCAGGCCGGCTGGCTGATCAGCGTGCCGATCCTCTCACCTGCGGTGGCGCGGGCGATGTTGCCGTCGCGCAGCAGGTCGAACACCACGATCGGCATCTTGTTGTCCATGCAGAGGCTGATCGCCGTCGCATCCGCCACCTTCAGCTGCTTGGCCAGCACCGTCGCGTAGTCCAGGTCCTGGTACATGACGGCGTCCGGGTTGGTGCGCGGGTCGTCGTCGTAGACGCCGTCGACGCCGTTCTTGCCCATGAGCAGGACCTGGCACTCGATCTCCAGCGCCCGCTGCGCGGCGACGGTGTCGGTGGAGAAGTAGGGCATCCCGGCGCCGGCGCCGAAGATGACCAGCCGCCCCTTCTCCAGGTGCCGGATGGCCTTGCGCGGAATGTAGGGCTCGGCGACCTGGCCCATGGTGATCGCGGACTGCACCCGGGTCTCCAGGCCCGCCTTCTCGCAGAAGTCCTGCAGCGCGAGGCAGTTCATGACCGTGCCGAGCATGCCCATGTAGTCGGCCTTGGTGCGGTCCATGCCGGCCTGGGACAGCTCCGCGCCACGGAAGAAGTTGCCGCCACCCATCACGACGGCGACCTGCGTGCCCCGCGAGACGACCTCGGCGAGCTGCTCCGCGATGCCCCGCACGATGTCGGCGTCGACGCCGACCTTGCCGCCGCCGAAGGACTCACCGGAGAGCTTGAGCAGCACCCGCTGGTAGCCGCTGCCGTCGGCCGGCTGGAAGGCGGTGGGGGCGGAGAGCGGCGCGGTGGTGTCGGTCAACGAATCATCCCTGGAGTGGTCGATGGGTGCTGTCGGTGGTGTGTGATCCTGCCGCATCCCGCTGCCCGGCTCCTGCCGAGCGGGGGGCGTCCGCACAGACGACCGGCCCCGTCCCACGAGGGGAACGGGGCCGGTCATCGGTACCGGGTGCGGCTCAGGCCTGGCCGACCTCGAAGCGCGCGAAGCGCTCGACGGTCAGGCCGGCCTCGTCGACGATCTGCTTGACCGTGCGCTTGGGCTCGGTGATCGACGGCTGCTCGAGGAGGACGAAGTCCTTGTAGTAGGCGTTGACCCGACCCTCGACGATCTTGGAGATCGCCTGCTCGGGCTTGCCCTCCTCCTTGGCGGTCTGCTCGGCCACGCGGCGCTCGGTCTCGACCGCCTCGGCCGGGACCTCGTCGCGGCTGAGGTAGCGCGGCCGCGCGGCGGCGATGTGCATCGCCAGGCTGCGGGCGGCGTCCTCGCTGCCACCGGAGTACTGCACGGCGACACCGATGGCCGGGGGCAGGTCGGTGGCCCGCTTGTGCAGGTAGACGGCGGTGGTGCCGTCGAAGGCGACGAAGCGCGAGAGGACCAGCTTCTCGCCGATGCGGGCGGACTCGCCCTCGACGAGCTTCTCGACGGTCTGCCCGTCGGCCTCGGTGCTCAGCAGCGCCGCGGCGTCGGCCGCCTTGTTCTCGAGGCCGATCGCGAGCAGCCGCTCGGCGAGGGCGACGAAGTCGGCGTTCTTCGCGACGAAGTCGGTCTCGCAGTCGAGCTCGAGCAGGGCGCCGTCCTTGCTGACGACGATGCCGTTGGTGGTCGAGCGCTCCAGGCGCTTGCCGACGTCCTTGGCACCCTTGACCCGGAGCAGCTCGACGGCCTTGTCGTACTCGCCGTCGGCCTCGGTCAGGGCCTTCTTGGCGTCCATCATGCCGGCGCCGGTGGCGTCGCGGAGACGCTTGACGTCGGCAGCGGTGAAGGCAGGCATGTCTCTTCCCTCTGGTCGGGTGGTGCGTGCTGTGGAACGGCCGTGCGGCGGCGCCGCCCTCCCGCCGATCAGCGGGAGGACGGCGCCGGACCGTCAGACGGCGTTGGTCTCCTTGCCACCGGTGGTGGCGGGGACGTCCTCGACCGGGGCGACCTCGCCGACGGTGACGTCGGCCGGCTGCGCCGGGGTCTCCGGCAGCGGGGTGGCGGTGGCGTCGGCGTCGGCCGGCGCGGCAGCGGCGTCGCCACCGCCGGTGAGCAGCTCGCGCTCCCAGTCGGCCAGCGGCTCGCCGGCGCCGACGGCCGGCTCGCCGCCGTCCTCACGACCGGCGTTGGCCTGCGCGGCCGACCGGGCCATGAGCCCCTCGGCGACGGCGTCGGCGATGACCCGGGTCAGCACCGTGATGCTGCGGATCGCGTCGTCGTTGCCCGGGATCTTGTAGTCGACCTCGTCGGGGTCGCAGTTGGTGTCCAGGATCGCGACGACCGGGATGTTGAGCTTGCGCGCCTCGCCGACGGCGATGTGCTCCTTCTTGGTGTCCACGATCCAGATGGCGCTGGGCACCTTCTGCATGTCGCGGATACCGCCGAGGCTGCGCTCGAGCTTGGCCTTCTCGCGGCTGAGGACCAGCTGCTCCTTCTTGGAGAGGCTGACCAGCACGCCGGTCTGCTCCTGGTCCTCGAGCTCCTTGAGGCGCTGGAGGCGCTTGTGCACGGTCTGGAAGTTGGTGAGCATGCCGCCCAGCCAGCGCTGGTTCACGTAGGGCATGCCGACGCGCGTCGCCTGCTCGGCGACGACTTCCTGCGCCTGGCGCTTGGTGCCGACGAAGAGGATCGAGCCACCGTGCGCGACCGTCTGCTTGACGAACTCGTAGGCGTTGTCGATGTACCCGAGCGTCTGCTGCAGGTCGATGATGTAGATGCCGTTGCGCTCGGTGAAGATGAAGCGCTTCATCTTCGGGTTCCAGCGACGGGTCTGGTGCCCGAAGTGCACGCCGCTGTCGAGCAGCTGCTTCATGCTGACGACTGCCATATCGCAGCCCTTCTGCTCCGCGCGCGACCGAGGCCGCACGCATTCCGGTTGTCGCGGGCACCGGGTGGTGCACCGCCCTGGCGCCCTGCGGCACCACTCACCCGGCTGGGCCGGGACCGAGGTGGCGACTGCCCCGCCGATCGGCGGGAAGAGGACGCGCGAAGTCGACCCGCTCGCACGGGCCGCACCGGTCAGCATACCCGTCCACAGGCGCTGCTCGTCCGCCGGTCGGAAAGCCGCCGGCATGCCACGCTGCCCCTCCGGAACCGGCCCGTCCCGCCGGTCGACGAGGAGGTTCACCCATGAGCGTTGCGCCGGACAGCACGGAGCGCAGCCCCCGGTCCCAGACGCGGCTGCAGCGAGCCGTCCGGCTCGTGATCCTCGGGGTGCTGCCCACCGTCGTGGCCGCCTCGATCCTGGACGACCGACTGGCCCGCCCGCTCGCCCACCTCATGCCCTCGGCCACCAGCGAGGCGCTGGGTGCCGCGGTGCTCCCGCTGCTCGTCGCCCTCGCCACCGTGGCCGGGGAGCAGCGGCGGGCGCGGGGCGCCCCCTATCCCCCGTGGCTGACCGGCCTGATCTGCGGCTTCGTCCTCGCGATGCTGCTGCTGGCGCCGCCGCCGGGCCGCGGTGGCACGGGGAACTCGGTCGTGCACGACACCGTGCCGGTCTTCGTCACGGGCACGTGGGTGGGCTACGCGGCGCTGGCCGCCGGCTGGTTGGTGACCATGCAGCTGCGCAGCGCACGCGAGGAACGGGACTTCCGGCGGGGCCGGCTCGACCTCGCGCTCCCGCCCGCCCCGCCCGACGGCCGGGACGCGATCCTGCTCGGCCTCGCCGTGGCGTACGCGGTGCCCGTCGGCGTGCTCGTGGCGGTCCTCGCCGTCGGGTAGCGCGGCGGTGGCTGCCCCACCCGCCGTCCACAGC
Source organism: Blastococcus sp. SYSU DS0828 (assembly GCF_054050975.1). Lineage (NCBI taxonomy): Bacteria > Bacillati > Actinomycetota > Actinomycetes > Geodermatophilales > Geodermatophilaceae > Blastococcus > Blastococcus sp. SYSU DS0828. Next base: position 25,774 of record NZ_JBJHAK010000009.1, read on the forward strand.
GCCGACAGGCGTCCACAGGCGACGCCGGGCGCCCTCCACCGGACCGCGGGGCGGCCAGCATCGAGGGGTGTCCTACCGCGCCGCGCCCTTCGCCGCCTTGCTCCTCGGTCTGGTGACGCTGGCCGGAGGCGTCCCCGCAGCGGCCGCGCCCGAGCGGGTCGTCGATACCCGGCTGGAATCGATCTGGAGCCCTCCCCTGCCCGGCGAGCCCGTGGTCGGCCGGCCGTTCGAGCCGCCGCCGCACCGGTACGGGCCGGGGCACCGTGGAGTGGATCTCGCGGGGGCACCCGGCTCCCCCGTCCTGGCCGCGGGGGACGGGGTGGTCGTCTTCGCGGGGATGGTCGCCGGGCGGCCGGTGGTCAGCGTCGACCACCTCGGCGGGCTGCGGACGACCTACGAACCGGTGACGCCGTCGGTGGGCGCCGGCCAGGCGGTCGCCCGCGGAGCCGTGCTCGGCGTGCTGGCGGCCGGGCACACCGGCTGCCGGGCGCCCGCCTGCCTCCACTGGGGTCTGCGCCGCGGTGAGGACTACCTGGATCCGATGTCACTCCTCCGGTCTCCGCAGGTCCGGCTGCTGCCCCTCGGCACAGGCGTCAGCCCGGACGCCGGGCGCTCCAGACCGTCCAGCGGTCGGCCTCCTCCAGCGGCCCGTCGGGCAGCCTGGTTCGCAGGGCCTGGACCAGCTCGGCGAGCTCGCCGTCGGTCAGCTCGTGGAGGATCGAGCGGCCGGTGCGGGCGGTGATCTCCGCCAGGTAGGACTCCGGGCCGGGATACCGGCGACGGACCTCCCACAGCGACGTGGTGCCGACGTCGCCGAAGCCGGCCGCGGTGAGGGTCGCCAGGAACTCCACGGGGTCAGGTCGACGACGGTCCTCGACGTCCAGCAACCGCGGGAAGACCTCGAACAGCCAGCCTCGCGGGTGGCCGGGCGAGCCCGGCTGGGCGACGTCGTCGGCGGTGCGGTCCTGCACGAGGTAGGTACCACCGGGCCGGAGCAGCCGGAACGCCTCGGCGGCAACAGCCGACGGATCGGGCGTGTGGTGCACCAGCGCCCGTTCGAAGACGACGTCGGCGCAGGCGTCCGGTAGTCCGGTGGCGGTCGCCTCCCCGACGGTGAACTCGACGCCGGGGAGACCGCCGTGATCAGCGCGCGCGGAGACGAGGATCGGCCGGCTGGAGTCGACGCCGATGACGCGAACGGCGCCGAGCTCGTGCCATGCGCGGGTGTAGGGGCCCCCGCCGCAGCCGACGTCCACGACCACGGCGCCCGTCGGCTCGACCAGCCGACCGACGGTGTCGCGCCAGGAGGCGTCCACTTCCCGGCCCGAGTACGTCCGCCGGTTCCTGGCGTCGTGGAAGTCGATGGGCACGCGCCGCCTCCAGGTTCGCGCGGCCGATGCTCCGAGCATAGGACGTTCCGCATCCCGCCGACCGACAGCCGGTGACGGATCGTGCACCGCGAGCAGGCGCAGATCCCCGACGAGCCGGTGACCCGGCGCTACCGTCGGGGAGTGCGATTTGGACGCAAGCGGGCCGCGAAGTCCCGCGCGGGCGAGCCGACCGGCGCTCCGGCTGCCACGAACGAGCCGGTCGAGGGTGGGCCCGTCGAGGGCGGCCAGGATCCCGACCAGGTGCTCCGCGACCTGCGCCGGGTGATCGACACGTTCGGCTGGGCGGTCCTGCACGGCGGCGGCAACCCCGGCGAACCGCGGTACTCCTACACCGTGGGGCTCGCTGCCTGGCAGCACCCCGAGGTCATCGTGGTCGGGCTGCCCTTCCCCGCCGCAGAGAAGTACCTGAACCTGGTCGGCGAGGCCGTCCGCGCCGGGGCGCGTTTCACAGCCGGAGCGGCGACGACCGCACTCACCGACGCCGACTCCCCCGTGGTGTTCCTCCGCGTCGAGGAGACCGAGCGGCTCACCGTGGTCGAGCAGCTCCACGGCTCGGTGGACGCGCTGCAGCTGGTGTGGCCGGACTCCACCGGCCGGCTCCCCTGGCAGGAGGGGCACCGCAACCCGCCGGGGACCCAGCCCCTGCTGGGCCCCCGGACGGGGGACGAGCCCGCCGGGGACTGAGGGCCGGGGCGCACGCACGGACACGGCGACGGACGGGAGCTCGTCGTCGAGCCGCGCCTGGCCGCGGGCGAGGGCTCGGGGAGGCCGTGCTGAGTCACCAGAGAGACAACGACCGGTCGAACTGCACGTACAGGAGGACCCGCTCTCCGATGACGTGGATCCCAGTGCAGACGCGGCGCCGATCGAGCAGGCTGCGCGCGCTGCACACCTCCTGCGGCAGGCCGACGCTCGCCGCCAGGTCCGCGGCTGACTGACCGCGGGGCCCACGCAATGTCAGCTCGCGCCAGCAGCCACCGGACCCGCACGCCACCTCCTCCCGCGCGACCGTGACACCGGTGGGGAGCGCGGGGGTGTCCGAGGACGGCGGAACGGCGCCCTCGTCGAACGCCAGCCGCAACGTGGGCGCGGCGAGGACCAGAGCGGTGGCCACCGCGAGCACGGCGGACCACACCCGCAGCGATCGCCGGGACCGCAGCGCGCGGCCGCGCATCGCGGACGCACGAGATGACGAACCGCTGCCGTGCTGCCGAGTCAAGACGACTGCCCAGCTGTCGTCAGGGGATCGGCCTCAGGCGATGTCGGCGAGCTTGGTGCGCAGGTGCAGGACCGCCTTGGTGTGCAGCTGGCAGATCCGGCTCTCGGTCACGCCGAGCACCCGGCCGATGTCGGCGAGCGTCAGGCCCTCGAAGTAGTAGAGGGAGACGACGACCTTCTCCCGCTCGGGCAGCTGCTCGACGGCGCGGGCCAGCAGCTGCCGGGCCTCGCCGTGCTCCGCCATCGCCTGCGGGTCCAGCGCGCTGGGGTCCCGGAGCGTGTCACCGAGGCGCGGGGAGCCGCCGTCGTCGTCGGTGAGCAGCTCGTCGAGCGCGACGACGTTGACCAGGGAGAGCTGGCCGAGGAACTTCCGGATGTCCTCGACGTCCATGTCCATGGCGTCGGCGACCTCTTCGTCGCTCGGCGTCCGGTGCAACTTGCTCTCGAGCTCGGCGACGGTGCGCTCGAAGGCGCGCGCCTTGACGCGGACCGACCGCGGGATCCAGTCGGTGTTGCGGAGCTCGTCGATGATCGCGCCGCGGATGCGCGCCATCGCGTAGCTCTCGAACTTCACCTCGCGGGTCGGCTCGTAGCGGGTGATGGCGTCGATCAGCCCGAACGTGCCGTAGGAGATGAGGTCGGCCTGCTCCACGTGTGCGGGCAGACCGCTGCCCACCCGGCCGGCGACGTACTTCACCAGCGGCGCGTAGTGCAGGATCAGCCGGTCGCGCAGCCCGGAGTCCCGGCCCTCGACGTACCGCGCCCACAGGTCGGCCAGCAGGGCATCGCGGTCGTCATCGGACCCGTCGATGCGATGGATGGTTGCCTCAGACACGGTCGCGCTCCTCGGTCGTGCTGCGCGGGCACCGTCCGTGGTCCCGCGTGGTCATGACTGCCGCCGCAGGTCCCGCCCTCCGGCCGCCCGCCTCAGGCACGGGGATGCGCCTGGGCGTGGACCGCACGGAGCCGTTCGACCGTCACGTGCGTGTAGATCTGTGTCGTCGCGAGGCTAGCGTGGCCGAGCAGCTCCTGTACGGAACGCAGGTCCGCGCCGCCCTCGAGCACGTGCGTGGCGGCGGAGTGCCGCAGCCCGTGCGGGCCGATGTCCGGCGCACCCGGGACGTCGGCCGTCGCGGCGTGCACGGTGCGGCGGGCCTCGCGTGCGTCGAGCCGGCCCCCCCGCAGACCGAGCAGCAGCGCCGGCCCGGAGTCCGGCCGGGCCAGCGCCGGCCGCCCGCGGGTGAGCCAGGCGTCCAGCGCCCGCTCCGCGGGGACGCCGTAGGGCACGCTGCGCTCCTTGCGCCCCTTGCCCAGCACCCGCAGCAGCCGGCGGCCCCGGTCGACGTCGTCGACGTCGAGCCCCACGAGCTCGCTGACCCGGATGCCGCTGGCGTAGAGCAGCTCGAGGACGACGGCGTCGCGCAACCGCGCCGGGTCGTCGGCCCCCGCCGCGGTCTCCACGAGCGCCCGCGCCTGATCGGGGGCGAGCACGTCGGGCAGGGTGCGGAGCGCCTTCGGGCTCACCAGGCGCTGTCCGACATCCTCGGGGGTCATGCCGGCCCGGCGCAGCCAGGCGGTGAACGAGCGCGCCGCCGAGGCGTGCCGGGCGGTGGTCGACCGGCTGTGCCCGCGGGTGCGCCCCTGGGCGAGCCAGCTGCGCAGGGTGGCGAGGTCGAGGTCGTGCGGCTGGGTGCCGCTGCGCCGGGCCAGGTGGTCCAGCAGCCGGGCGACGTCGCCGACGTAGCTGCGCACGGTGTTCGCCGACAGGTCGCGCTGCCCGGTCAGGTGCTCCTCGTAGCCGGCCAGCGCCTCGGCCAGCGCGGGCGGGAGCCCGGCGCGGACCTCGTCGGTGCTGGGGGTGGCCACGACTGCACCGTCCGTCGGTGCCCGGCCCCGGTCAAGCCGCCGCGCCGGGCGGCTTCGCCCGCGGGGCCAGCCGCCAGCCGGTGCCGGTCCACTCCACGAGGTCGGCGATCTCCAGGGCGGGCAGCACCCGCAGCACCTCCAGGACGTCGCACCCCGCCGTCCGGGCCAGCCGCTCCGGGCTCACGCCGATGCGCACCGGGCAGGCGTCGAGCACCCGGGCGGCGAGGTCGGAGAGCCCGTCCCGCGGGGACACCGGGCGCTCGACCGGGGGCGCCAGGTCGTCGCCGATGCGGCCGACCGCCTCGATGACCTGCGCGGCCGACGTCACCAGGGCCGCCTCGGACTGCCCGTCCCGGAGCAGCTCGTGGCAGCCGACCGACAGGGCACTGGTCACCGGCCCGGGCACCACGAGCACCGGGCGGCCCAGCTTCCGAGCGCGCGCGGCCGTCGCCAGGGCCCCGGATCGGGCGGCCGCCTCGACGACGACCGTTCCGCAGGTCAGCGCCGCGATGAGCCGGTTGCGGACGAGGAAGCGGTGCCGCAGCGGGGCGCAGCCGGGTGGCCACTCGCTCACCAGCAGGCCCGTCTCGGCGATCCGGTGGAACAGCGCCCCGTGGCCCGCCGGGTAGGGGCGGTCCACCCCGCAGGAGAGGACCGCGACCGTGGGCGCCCCCGCGGCCAGCGCTCCCCGGTGCGCGGCGCCGTCGATCCCGTAGGCACCCCCCGAGAGGACGGTCCAGCCCCGCTCGCCCAGCTGGTGGCCCAGCTCCGCGGCCACGTGCTCGCCGTAGGCGCTGGCGGCGCGGGCGCCCACCACGCCGACCGAGCGGGCGGTCACCTCGTCGAGCCGGGCCGGTCCGCGCACCCACAGCGCGAGGGGGGGAACGAGCGCCAGCGTGCGGTCGGTCTGCTCCCGACGGTCGAGCGGTTCCTCCGCGACCGCGACCGTGAGCGCGTGGAGCTGGAACGCCGGCCACTCGTCGTCCTCGGGCACGACCACCCGGGCGTCGCACCGCTCGGCGCGGCGCAGGTCGGCCAGGCTTGCTTCCTCTTCCGCGCGGGCGCCGACCAGCGAGCGGATACCGGCCGGTGCGGCACCGGTCCGCAGCCGCCGCACCGCCTCGACCGGGCCGACGTCCTCGACGTAGCGCCAGAGGTCGACGGTGCCCGGTTCGACCGCCCGGGTCAGCCACGCCCGCGCCCGGCGGACCCCCGGGTGCACCACCCCGCTTACCGCCGGCGCGGCGGCCGCGTCCTCCAGGTCCTCTTCGAGGGTGGTCACGCCGCCGCCCGCTGGAGCCGCATGCCGAGGGCCTCGGCGACGTCGTCGGCGTGGGGCACGGTCCGGCCGGCGAGGTCGGCCACCGTCCAGGCGACCCTCACCACCCGGTCGAAGCCCCGCACCGAGATGGCGCCGCGCTCCAGCGCCCGCTCGGCCAGCCGCAGCGACGGGCGCGGGATGACGAACCGCTCGCGCAGCAGGCGCCCTGGCACCTCGCTGTTGAGGGCGTGGCCAGTGCCGGCCAGCCGCTCCCGCGCCGCGGCGCGCGCCCGGGCCACCCGCTGGGCGACGTCGGCGGTGGACTCCGGGGCGGGCAGCCCGTCCAGCCAGGCCGCCCGGGTGACCGGAGGCAGCTCGACCCGCAGGTCGACCCGGTCGAGCAGCGGACCGGACAGCCGCGACTGGTAGCGCCGCCGTACCAGCGGGCTGCAGGTGCAGGCAGTGTCACCGGCGGCGGTGGCGCACGGGCAGGGGTTCGCGGCCAGCACGAGCTGCGCGCGGCACGGGAACGTGGCGGCGCCGGCGGCCCGCTGGATGGTCACCTGCCCGCGCTCCAGCGGCTGGCGCAGGGTGTCCAGCACCGCGCGGGGGAACTCCGGCGCCTCGTCCAGGAACAGCACGCCGCGATGGGCCCGGCAGAGCGCGCCCGGCCGGATCTGGCCGGAGCCGCCGCCGATGAGCGCCGCCATCGTCGCGGAGTGGTGCGGCGCCTCGAACGTCGGCCGGGTGACCAGCGGCGCCTCCGGCGGCAGGGTGCCGGCGACGGAGTGGATGGCGGTGACCTCGAGCGCCGCCTCCTCGTCCAGCGGCGGGAGCAGCCCGGGCAGGCGCTCGGCGAGCATGGTCTTGCCGGCGCCGGGTGGTCCGGCCAGGTAGAGGTGGTGCCCACCCGCGGCGGCGACCTCCACCGCCCGGCGGCCCGCGGCCTGCCCGACGACGTCCCCGAGGTCGGGGACCGGCGGCTGCGGCGGCACCGCGCCCCGGACGTGCGGGACCAGCCGCTCGGTGCCCGTCAGGTGCGCGACGAGCTGGGTGAGCGTGCCGACGCCGAGCACCTCGACCCGATCCACCAGGGCGGCCTCGGCGGCGTTCGCGACGGGGACGACGACCTGCGCGTGCCCGGCCCGAGCGGCGGCCAGGACGGCCGGCAGGACTCCGCGGATGGCGCGCACCGACCCGTCCAGCCCCAGCTCGCCGAGGAGCACGAGCCGGTCCACGGCCCGCCGCCGCACGGCGCCGGCAGCGGCCAGGACCGCGGCGGCCAGCGCCAGGTCGAACCCGCTCCCCTGCTTGGGCATCGAGGCCGGCGACAGGCCGATGGTGACCCGGCGGGCGGGGAACTCGCCCCCGGCGTTGGCGATCGCCGCGCGCACCCGGTCGACCGACTGGCGGACCACGGCGTCGGGCAGCCCGACGAGGACGACGCCGGGCAGCCCGGCGGCGATGTCCACCTCGACCTCGACCATCGCGCCGCGGACCCCGGCGAGACCGACCGACCAGGTGCGGGCGAGGGTCACGAGAACGCCCCGCGCAGGTGGGTGACGACCGCCGGGCGCTCGGGGCGCGCCAGCACGCCCACGACGTCGAACCGCACCTCCGGTGCGTGCTCGTCGTGCGCCGCCAGCCAGCGCTGCGCCAGCACCCGCAGCCGCCGCTGCTTGGCCGGCGTGACCGCCTCGACGGGAGAGCCGTACCCGGTGCCCCGCCTGGTCTTCACCTCGCAGAAGACCAGGGCGTCGCCCTCCCGGGCGACGACGTCGAGCTCACCCTCGCGGCAGCGCCAGTTGCGATCGAGGACCTGCAGTCCGCGGTCGGTCAGGTAGGCGACGGCGATCCGCTCGCCGTGGGCGCCGAGTTCGGTGGTGGGAGGCACCCCTCGACCGTGCCGCTCCAGGGGCGGCGGGCGAAGGGGCGGCGGCGGTCTGTGGACGACGCCGCCGGGTGTGGACGGCTAGGGCAGGCGCGGGCCGTCCGGCAGCTCGAGGTCGGGTTTGTCGAGCTCCTCGACGTTGACGTCCTTGAACGTCAGCACCCGCACGTTCCGCACGAACCGGGCGGGCCGGTACATGTCCCACACCCAGGCGTCGGAGAGCTTGAGCTCGAAGTAGATCTCTCCCCCGGCCTCCCGCACCTGCAGGTCCACGGAGTTGGCCAGGTAGAACCGGCGCTCGGTCTCCACCACGTAGGTGAACTGCCGGACGATGTCCCGGTACTCGCGATAGAGCTGCAGCTCCATCTCGGTCTCGTACTTCTCGAGGTCCTCGGTGCTCATCGGTCCTCGGTGCTCGTCAGGGCTCGGGACACAGGGCGCATGGCCCCATCATCGACCATGGCGGTGCGACCGGTCAGGTGGGTGGTCCGCGCGGCGTGCAGGTCGCGGGCCCGGGCGACGTTGACGTACCGCATCCGGTGCTCCGGGCAGGGGCCGTGCCGCTCCAGCGCGGCGGTGTGCACGTCGGTGATGTAGCCCTTGTGGCCGGCGAAGTCGTACTCGGGCCAGCGCTCGTGCAGCTCGGCCATGATCCGGTCGCGGGTGACCTTGGCCAGCACCGAGGCGGCGGCGACGCAGGCGGCCACCCGGTCGCCCTTCCAGACCGCCAGCCCCGGGCGGGCGAGCCCGGGCACGGGGAAGCCGTCGGTCAGCACGTAGTCCGGGCCGGGGTCCAGCGTGCTGACTGCGCGGCGCAGCGCCTCGATGTTGGTGACGTGCATGCCCCTGGCGTCGAGGTCCTCGACCGGCAGGACGACGACCGACCAGGAGACGGCGCGCTGCACGATCTCTTCGTAGACGCGCTCGCGGGTGGCTGCGGTGAGCAGCTTGGAGTCGGCCAGCCCCGGCACCCGGCCGCGGCGCCCCGCGGGCAGCACGCAGGCCGCGGCGACCAGCGGACCGGCGCAGGCCCCGCGGCCGGCTTCGTCGGCTCCGGCGACGGTCTCGAAGCCGCGGCGTCGCAGCGCGCGCTCCATGTCCCACAACGCGTCGGGCCGGTCGTCGGCGATCGTCCTCCGGGCACGCACCACCGGCGCGGATCGGGGGTGGGTGGGACGAGCAGCCATCGCGGCACGACAGTACGACGACGGGCGCGGGGACGACGCCCACCCCCGGACGCCCCGCGGGCCGGCTCCCAGGAGTTCGGGAGCCGGCCCACGGAGCCGTCGGAGGATCGGTCAGAGGTCGGCGGTCGCCTCGGGGGCGGGCGCCGGCAGGGAGTGGGCTCCACAGGTGCAGCCCGGCGTGCGGTTGGAGAGCACCAGCGACACCGCGTGGGCCCGGTCGCGGGCACCCAGCTTGCGCAGGATCGCCTTGACGTGGGACTTGACGGTGTCCTCGCTGATGAAGAGGTTGCGGCCGATCTGCCGGTTGGACAGCCCCTGGAGCAGCTCGTCCAGGACGTCCTGCTCCCGGCGGGTCAGCGGCACCTCGGGTGCGAACGGCTTCGCCGGGGGCACGGCCGAGGGCTCCACCCGGCGGATCTGCGGGTCGACGACGACCCGGCCGGCGCGGGCGGCCAGGACCGCCCAGCCGAGCAGCGTCGGGGACGTGTTGATCATCAGGTAGCCGCGGATGCCGGCGGCCAGCGCCTCGTTGACCACGGCCGGGTCCTCCGAGGTCGCCAGGGCGACGATCGCGACCCGGGGGAAGCGGCGACGCAGGTCGCGGCAGGCGTTCAGCGTGGCCGGCCGGCCGGAGCCCAGCTCCACCACGACCGCATCGGGGCGGGCCGTCTCGACGAGGGTGAGGGCCCGCCGCAGCTCGCCGGGCGTGCCCACCGCCTGCATGCCGGCGGTCTCGTTGACCATGCTGACCAACCCGCGACGCAGGACGGGCGCGTCGGCGAGGAGGAGCACGCGGGTGACACCGCGTGCGGTGCTCGCCATGGGTGCGGACACGACTGACTCCGTTTCACTTCCGAGTAGGTTCAATCTCTGCATCGGAAGGGTGAAACGGCTTCTTTAATGCTTTTCCAACCTTTCCTTCAGCCGTTATCGGCATCCGGAACGGTGCAATGCGTGAGTCACAGCCGTAACGGCGCGACCATTACCGGGACGGCGGCACGCTCCTGGGCCACCGGCGCCGGCGCCAGGCGCTGATCGGCACGGCGCCGGCCAGCCCGGCCGCCCACGGCAGCACCGCCACCGCCGCCCCGGCCGGGACCGGGGCCGGCTCACCGGCGGGCGCACCTGCCGCCGCCTCGACGCCCTGGATGTCCGGCGAGTCCAGCAGGCCGAACCGGTCCAGCGGCCACACGATGACCGCCGCCTTGCCGATGACGTCGTCGACGGCGATGGTGCCGGCGTACTCGTCGCCCATGTGGGAGCGCGAGTCCGCGGACGCCGAGCGGTGGTCGCCCATGACCCACAGCCGCCCCTCGGGCACGGTCACCGGGCCGAACGCGCGTCGCTCGATGGGCGTGTCCTCGAAGATGTAGGGCTCCTCGAGCGGCTCGCCGTCCACGGTGACCCGGCCCTCGAGGTCGCAGCACTGCACCGTCTGGCCCTCGGTGGCGATCACCCGCTTGACGAAGTCGTCCTCGCTGGGCGGCGCGACGCCGATGGTGCGCCCCACCCACAGCAGCGCGCCGGTGAACCAGTTGTCCGGCTCGTCCACCGAGATCTCCGGCGTCCAGGTGTCGGGGCCGCGGAAGACGACGATGTCGCCGGGCTCGGGCTCGCCGAACCAGTACGGCACCTTGTTGACCAGCACCCGGTCGCCGGTGCAGCCGGTGCAGCCGTGCAGGGTCTGCTCCATCGACCCGGAGGGGATGAAGAACGCCTGCACGAAGAAGGTCTTGACCACCAGGGCCAGCACGAAGGCGATCAGCAGCAGGACGGGCAGCTCCCGCAGCAGCGAGCCCTTCTTCGCGTCCTCGTCCCGGCGACGGCGCCGGCCGGGCTTCTCGGCGGCCGGCGCACCGTCGTGCGTCTCGTCGGGCTCGTCGGGTTCGCCCGGAACGACGTCGGCGGGCCCCCCGGGCCGGTCGCTGCTCATCAGGAGCAAGCGTACGGCGCAGGGGACCCGCCGAGATCCAGCCGGTCGGGCCGGCTGCAGGCGTGTCCTCGCGAGGAGGTCAGCGCGCGACGGTCTCGCGCTTCTCCTTGATCTTGGCGGCCTTGCCGCGCAGCTCGCGGAGGTAGTAGAGCTTGGCGCGGCGCACGTCACCGCGGGTGAGCACCTCGATCTTCTCGACGACCGGGGTGTGCACCGGGAAGGTGCGCTCCACGCCGACGCCGAAGCTCACCTTGCGCACGGTGAAGGTCTCGCGGATGCCCCCGCCCTGGCGGCGGATGACGACGCCCTGGAAGACCTGGATGCGGGAGCGGTTGCCCTCGATGACGCGGACGTGCACCTTGACGGTGTCACCCGGGCGGAACGAGGGGATGTCGTCGCGCAGCGAGTCGGCGTCGAGTGCGTCCAGGGTGTTCATCTCGGCAGTCCTCAGTCTCAGATGGCTCGTTCTCGGTTCGGACAGCGGAACGCCCCGGCTGTCCGTTCCGGGGTGCTGCGGCTCCGGTGCGGAGCTCCCGACAGCCCGGCCGTCGGTCAGCAGCGACTCTCTACTGTGCCACATCGTCAGCCGACGATGCGCGGCGGCCCCGTCCACGGCCCCGCCTGCAACTCGGCCAGCAGCGCGGGGAGCTCGGCCGGCACGAGGTCCACGCGCGCCGCCAGTTCTTCCGCCGCCCACCACCGGTGCGGCTCATCGGCCAGCACCTCCAGCTCGGTCAGCGCCCCGGGAACGACCTCGTGGACGACGTCGCGCAGCACGAAGAAGGTCTCGCGGGTGTCGTAGACCTGGTCGCCGAACGGGCCGACGTGCCGCCGAAGCCACACCGGCCCCTCCAGCGCGCCGGGCTCGACGTGCAGCCCGATCTCCTCGGCCAGCTCGCGAACGGCGGCCGTGCGGAGCGTCTCGCCGTCCTCCACTCCCCCGCCGGGCGTGTACCAGAACAGCACCTCGCCGGGCGGGACGGACGGGTCGGGCAGGCGCGCGCCGAGCAGCAGCACCCGCCCGGCCGGGTCGAGGACGACCACCCGCGCCGTCCTGCGCAGGACCGGCCGGTCACTCACCGGCCAGCGCCGCCCGCTCGGCGTCGGTGAGCGCGCCCTCCGGCAGCGCGGCGAGCAGATCCGGGCGGCGGGCCGCGGTGCGGCGCAGCGACTCGGCCCGGCGCCAGCGGTCGATCTCGGCGTGGTTGCCCGACAGCAGCACCGGGGGCACCTCGCGACCGCGCCAGGTCACCGGCCGGGTGTAGGACGGGCCCTCGAGCAGGCCGTCGGCGTGCGAGTCGAACTCCACGGACTCGCGGTTGCCGACGACGCCGGGGAGCAGCCGGGTCACGGCCTCGGTCATCACCAGGACCGCGGACTCCCCGCCGGCCAGCACGTAGTCGCCGATCGACACCTCGGAGACGGGTCCGGCGTCGGCGGCCCAGTCGGCGACCCGCTGGTCGATGCCCTCGTAGCGGCCGCAGGCGAAGACCAGCCCCGGCTCGGTGGCCCACTCCGCGGCCATGCGCTGGGTGAACGGCCGGCCGGCGGGGGTCGGGACGACCAGCCGGGTGCCCGGCGGGCGGACGGCGTCCAGCGCGCGGCCCCACGGCTCGGGCTTCATCACCATGCCGGGGCCGCCGCCGTAGGGGGCGTCGTCGACGGCGCGGTGGACGTCGTCGGTCCACTGCCGCAGGTCGTGCACGCCGACCTCGACCAGGCCGCGCTCGATGGCCTTGCCCAGCAGCGACTGACGCAGCGGCGCCAGGTACTCGGGGAAGATCGTGACGACGTCGATGCGGAAGGCGTCGCTCAGTGCACCCGGTTCGCTCCCGCGGGCCGCTCCGCTCCTCGCTCGTTCCTCGCTGCGATGCTCACGCCCCTGTCCGCTCACAGGTCGAGCAGCCCCTCCGGCGGATCGACGACCAGGAACCCTCCGTCGACGTCGACGGTGGGCACGATCGCCGAGACGAAGGGGATCAGCGCCTCGCGCCCCTCGGCGCGGCGCACGACCAACAGGTCCTGCGCCTCGTGCCGGACGGCGGTGACCTCGCCGAGCACCGAGTCGTCGGTCAGCCGCGCGGTCAGGCCGACCAGCTGGTGGTCGTAGTAGGAGTCGGGCTCCTCGATCTCCGGCAGGTCGGCGACGCGAACCAGCAGGAGGGTGTTGCGCAGCTCGTCCACGGCCTCGCGGACGTCGTAGACCTCACCGGCCGGACCGGCCAGCTGCAGCAGCAGGGTGCCGCTGTGCCAGCGCTTGTCGACGACGGTGAGCGGGCCCCGGTCGGCCGGATCGGTGAGCAGCACCGCGCCGGGGGCGAAGCGGAGGTCGGGGTCGTCCGTGCGGACCTCGACGGTGGCGAGACCACGGACACCGTGGGGCCGGCCGATGCGGCCGACCACCACGGTGTCGGTGGGTTCGTCCTGTGTCACGTGCTCGCGCTCGAAGAGCTCGTGCTCAGCGCCCGTCGGTGTCGACGACGTCGACCCGCAGGCCCCGTCCGCCGACTCCGGTCATCACCTGGCGCAGCGCCTTGGCGGTGCGCCCGCCGCGGCCGATGACCTTGCCGAGGTCGTCGGGGTGCACCCGGATCTCGAGGGTCTTGCCGCGGCGGTTGGTGAGCAGGTCGACGGTGACGTCGTCGGGGTTGTCGACGATGCCCTTGACCAGGTGCTCGAGCGCTTCTTCGAGCACGTCTTACTCGGCCGGCGTCTCGGCCGGAGCAGCGTCGGCCGCGGGGGCCTCGGCGGCGGCGGCCTTGGGAGCGTCGGCCTTGGGGGCGGCCTTCTTCTTCGGGGTGGTGGCACCGGCGGCCGGCTCGTCCATGCCGGAGCGGACGGCGGCCTCGTAGAGGGCCTTCTTGTCCGGCTTCGGCTCGGCGACCTTCATGGGCGGCGGCGCGGCCTCGCCCTTGAACTTCTGCCAGTCACCGGTGACCCGGAAGATGGCGGCGACGGCCTCGGTCGGCTGCGCGCCGACACCCAGCCAGTACTGCGCCCGCTCGGAGTCGACCTCGATGAAGGAGGGGTCCTCCTTCGGGTGGTACTTGCCGATCGTCTCGATCGAGCGCCCGTCGCGCTTGGTGCGGGCGTCGGCGACGACGATGCGGTAGTACGGCGCGCGCATCTTGCCGAGGCGCATGAGCTTGATCTTGGTTGCCACGGTGTGTGGTGTTCTCCTCGAACGCGTTTCGGTGCTCGCCGGAACGACGTGTGGGGGTACGCCGGGGCGGAGCCAGGGACACGGGCGTCAACGGTGAGAGGGCCGCTGCCGCCGTGTTCGACCGTTCATTGTGCCAGAAAGAGGAGCCCTCCCTCCTCCCGCCCTCGCAGGCCCGGGCGCGGGCCTCTGGACGGGGCCGAGGAGCTAGTCCTCCGCGGCGACCAGGAAGCCGCCCCAGCCGTCGTAGCTCCCGCCGTGCCGGTCGACGATGCCCACGACTTCACGGGTGAAGGCGGCCGCGGTGTCGGAGTCGACGGCGGTCATCGCGCTGAACTCCAGCCAGACGGTGAGGAACCGGCGCCGCAGCCCGTCGATCCGGTAGCCGGCGGCGACCAGCTCCTCCCCCGCCGCCTCGGCCGCCCTCCGCGACCGGAAGCCGGCCAGGTGGTCGATCGGCCGGGGCTGGTGCACCTGGTCGCCCATGCCCAGGCGCTGGTCCACCAGCTGGGCGCTGAGGGCCACCTGCTCCTCGACGTCCCGCGGCACGGCGCGGGGCTCAGCCGCGGACGGCGGCGACGACCCGGCCGGCCGCGCCGTCGACCGGGATCTCCTCGCGCTCGCCGGACTTCCGGTCCCGCAGCTCGACGACGCCCTCGGCCAGGCCGCGGCCGACGGTGACGATCGTCGGCATGCCGAGCAGCTCGGCGTCCTTGAACTTCACGCCGGGCGAGACCTTGGGCCGGTCGTCGTAGAGCACGGTGAGTCCCTGCCCCACCAGCTCCTGGGCGAGCGCCTCGGCGGCCTCGAAGACGGCGGCGTCCTTGCCGGTGGCCACGATGTGCACGTCGGCCGGGGCGACCTCGCGCGGCCAGACCAGACCCAGCTCGTCGTGGGTGGACTCGGCGATCGCGGCGACGGCGCGGGAGACCCCGATGCCGTAGGAGCCCATCGTGACGGTGACGAGCTTGCCGTTCTCGTCGAGCACCTTGAGGTCCAGCGCCTCGGCGTACTTGCGGCCGAGCTGGAAGATGTGGCCGATCTCCACGCCGCGGGCGAGCTCCAGCGGGCCGGAGCCGTCGGGCGCGGGGTCGCCGGCGAGCACCTCGGCGGCCTCGATGACGCCGTCCCAGGTGAAGTCGCGCCCCGCGACCAGGTCGAACACGTGCTTGCCGGGCCGGTTCGCGCCGGTGATCCAGCGGGTGCCCTTCACGACCCGCGGGTCCACCAGGTAGCGGATCCCCGACTCGCTCTCGCTGCCGAGCGCCTGGGGGCCGATGTAGCCCTTGACCAGCGCGGGGTGCTTGTCGAAGTCGGCGAACGGCTCGACCTCGGCGGGGGCGACCTGCGCCTCCAGCCGCTTGAGGTCGACCTCGCGGTCGCCGGGGATGCCGATGACCAGCGGCTCGCGGGTGCCGTCGGGGTGCACCAGCAGGACGACGACGTTCTTCAGCGTCGAGGCGGCGGTGTAGCCCTCCTCGGGGAACATCTCCTGCGCGACGGCGACGAGCGTCTCGATGGTCGGGGTGTCGGGAGTGTCCTCGACGTGCGCCTCCGGCAGGCCGTCGAGCGGGATCTCGTCGGGGACGACCGTGGTGACCGCCTCCACGTTGGCCGCGTAACCGCCGGGCGAGCGGACGAAGGTGTCCTCACCGATCGCCGTCGGGTGCAGGAACTCCTCGCTCTTGGAGCCGCCCATGGCCCCGGACATCGCCGAGACGATGGCGTACTCGAGGCCGAGGCGGTCGAAGATGCGGATGTAGGCGTCCCGGTGCGCGGCGTAGGACTTGTCCAGGCCGGCGTCGTCGACGTCGAAGGAGTAGCTGTCCTTCATCGTGAACTCGCGGCCGCGCAGCAGGCCGGCGCGGGGCCGCGCCTCGTCCCGGAACTTGGTCTGGATCTGGTACAGCGACAGCGGCAGGTCCTTGTACGACGAGTACAGGTCCTTCACCAGGAGCGTGAACATCTCCTCGTGCGTGGGGCCGAGCAGGTGGTCGACACCTCGGCGGTCCTGCAGGCGGAACAGGTTGTCGCCGTACTCGGTCCAGCGGCCGGTGGCCTCGTAGGGCTCCTTGGGCAGCAGCGAGGGGAAGTGCACCTCCTGGGCGCCCATCCGGTCCATCTCCTCGCGGACGATCCGCTCGACGTTGCGGAAGACCCGGAAGCCCAGCGGCAGCCAGCTGAACCCGCCGGGGGCGGCACGCCGGATGTAGCCGGCGCGCACCAGCAGGCGGTGGCTCGGGACCTCGGCGTCGGCCGGGTCGTCCCGAAGGGTCCGCAGGAACAGGGAGGACATCCGCAACAGCACGGAGCGAGTCTCCCAGGCGGCCGCAGGCCGACGTCCACGGGACCGGCTTGGCGCGGCCGACGGCCGGGGGCGACCCGTCAGGCCGGCTCGGGCACCCCGCCCGGGTCGCCGCCGGGGTCGTCGGGCGAGGGCTCGACCGGCGCGGGCGGCAGCGTGTCGGGTGTGTCGGGCAGCAGCTCGCCCGGGTCGTCGGGCGCCGGCTCGGTCGGGTCGATCGGGGAGTCCGGTTCCGGGAGTGGCGTGACCATGCGACGAGTCAACCAGCGTCGCCGCGCGGTCGGCACGTCGTGACGGAGCGCCGTCCCGGTCTGCCGGACTGCCGTGGCCTGAGTCGCAGGCGCCGCCGCCCGGCGCAGCGTGGCTACGATCGAGCAGGTCAGAGGCTCGTCGACATCCCCCGCGCGGGGCCGATCCCGGGAGCGAGGAAGTTCGTGGGCCGAGACCGCCAGCAGGACGATCGCGGCGGTCGGCCGCTGCCCCCACGGCTCGACCCGCGCGCCGGCCTCCCGCCGCGTTCCCGCGCCGGTGCCAGCCCTGCCGGCCTCCGCGAGCGGGGCGGTCGCCGCCGTCTCGTGGTCGGCAGCCGGATCGTCGCCGGGCTGCTCTCGGCGCTGCTGCTCGCCGGCTCCGGGTGGGGCTGGTACCTCGGCCAGGTCGCCGACGCGACGGTCAACCGGACCGACGCCATCCCCACCGACGGCAACGACGACAGCGGGGACGTCGGCGAGGCGATGAACCTGCTGCTGGTCGGCAACGACAGCCGCAGCACGCTCACCGAGGAGCAGCTGGCCGAGTTCCAGGCCGGCACCGACTCCGGCATCAACACCGACACGATGATCCTCGTGCACGTCCCCGCCGACGGGTCGCGCGCCTCGTTCGTCTCCTTCCCCCGCGACTCCTGGGTGGAGATCCCCGGCCACGGCATGGACAAGCTCAACGCCGCCTACGCCTACGGCTACGCCGCCGCCGGCGACGCCGCCAGCGAGAGCGCCCGCCAGGCCGCCGGCGCCCAGCTGCTGGTGCGCACGATCAGCCGGCTGACGGGGCTGCAGATCGACCACTACGCCGAGGTGGACCTGCTCGGCTTCTTCGAACTGAGCACCGTCGTGGGCGGCGTCGAGGTCAACCTCTGCGAGCCCGTGGACGACCGCGAGTGGTCCGGCGCGGTCTTCCCCGCCGGCAAGCAGACGATCAGCGGCGCGGACGCGCTCAAGTTCGTCCGCCAGCGCCACGGGCTGCCGGGGGGCGACTTCGACCGCATCGTCCGCCAGCAGGTCTTCATCGCCGGGGTGCTGCGCAAGATGCTCTCCGACGACGTGCTGCTCGACCTCGGCAAGCAGCGCGAGCTCGTCCAGGCCGCCGCCGAGTCCCTGACGGTGGACGAGGACCTCAACCTGCTGCAGCTCGCCGAGCAGATGCAGTCGGTCACCACCGGCAGCATCGAGTTCCAGACCGTGCCCAACCTCGGGATCGACCGGGAGGGCAACGCGTCGATCGTCCGGCTCGCCGACGAGACCACCCTGCGCCAGTTCTTCGCCCAGCTGTCGGCCGAACCCGAGGAGGCCGCGCCGGAGGCCGCCCCGCCGGAGCCGGTCGACCCCGCCGAGGTGGCGGTCGCCGTCTTCAACGGCTCCGGCACCAGTGGCCTGGCCGCGCAGGCGGAGACCCAGCTGGAGGCCGAGGGCTTCTCGGTGGTCTCCACGGGCAACGCTGACTCCGCCGACTACGCGCAGACCGAGGTCCGGTACGCCGCCGGCGACGAGGCCCTCGCCGCCACCCTCTCCGCCGAGATCCCGGGCGCCGTCACCCGGGCGGTCGACGACGCCACCCCGGGCACCGTCCAGCTCGTCCTCGGCTCGGACTTCAACGGCATCGGCCAGGAGACGGACGTCCAGCCGCTGGTGGCCGAGGCCGAGGAGGAGGCCCGCACCGCCGCCGACACCGGCTGCATCAACTGACGCCCACGCAGCTGCGGGAAACGCCCGCTGATCAGGCGACGACGCGGCCGCGCAGGATGGTTCGTCGCGGTCGCTGCAACGAGTCGAGGTCGGCGCGCGGGTCGGTCTCGTACACGACGACGTCGGCCGTCGCCCCCTCCTCGATCCCCCGCAGCCCGAGCCACTCCCGCGCCCGCCACGAGCCCGCCGCCAGGGCCGCCTCGGCCGGGATGCCGGCCTGGCACAGCGCCCGGATCTCGTCGGCGATGACGCCGTGGTCGATGCCGCCGCCGGCGTCGGTGCCGGCGAACACCGGCACGCCCGCCTCGTACGCGGCCCGCACCACCGCACCGGAGTTCGCGTACAGCCGCCGCATCGTGCTGGCGTAGCTGGGGAACTTCTGCTCCCCCGCCGCCGCGAACCCCGGGAAGTTCTCCACGTTCACCAGCGTCGGGACGACGGCGGTGCCGCGGCGGGCCATCTCGCCGATGAGCTCCTCGGTCAGCCCGGTGCCGTGCTCGATGCAGTCGATCCCGGCCTCGATCAGCGCCGGCAGCGCGTCGGTGCCGAAGGTGTGCGCGGTGACCCGGGCGCCCTCCTCGTGCGCCGCCGCGATCGCCGCGGCGACGACGTCGGCCGGCCACTCGGGGGCCAGGTCGCCGACCGACCGGTCGATCCAGTCGCCGACCAGCTTCACCCAGCCGTCACCCCGGCCGGCCTGGATGCGCGTCTGCTCGACGAGGTCCTCGGGCTCCAGCTCGACGGCCAGCCCCGGGATGTACCGGCGGGTGCGGGCGATGTGCCGCCCGGCCCGGATGATCGTCGGCAGCTCCGGGTCGCCGTCCAGCTCCCGGGTGTCCACCGGCGAGCCGCAGTCGCGCAGCGCCAGCACCCCGGCGTCCCGCTCCACCAGCGCCTGCGTGCGCGCGTGGGCGATGTCCTCGACGTGCCCGCCGCCGCGGGCGATGCCCACGTGGCAGTGCGCGTCGACCAGGCCGGGCAGCAGCCAGCCACCCCGGCTCACCGTCTCCGCTCCCGGGACCGGCTCGAAGGTGAACCGCCCGTCGCGCACCCAGACGTCGCGGTGCTCGCCCTCGGGCAGCACCACACCGGACAGGTGGAGGGCGGGGGCGGTCACCGCCCGTTGCCGTCCTTGAACTGGTCGAAGTTCAGCTTGGTGAGGTCAGGCATGGCCTGACCCGGGGGCAGCCCCGGCATCCCGCCGCCGCCGAAGGGGTTCGCCCCGAAGGTGTTGCCCGCGCCGGGCGGCAGCCCGGGGGCGCCCACGGGACGGCGCGCCGGGCCACCCTTGCCCTTGCCCTTCTTCCCCTTGCCCTTCTTCGACTGCGCCTGCATCTGCCGACCGCGAGCCTTCTTCGACATGGGGCCCATGCCGGGCAGACCCATGCTGCCGGCCATCTGGCCCATCATCTTCTGGGCCTGCGCGAACCGCTCCAGCAGGCCGTTGACCTCGGTGACCGTCACGCCCGAGCCGTTGGCGATGCGCACCCGGCGCGACGAGTTGATGATCTTCGAGTTGACCCGCTCCTCGGGCGTCATCGACTGGATGATCGCCGCCGTGCGGTCGAGATCGCGGTCGTCGACCTGCTTGAGCTGCTCCTTCATCTGGCCCGCGCCCGGGAGCATGCCGAGCAGGTTGGCGATCGGCCCCATCTTGCGGATCGCCATCATCTGCTCGAGGAAGTCCTCGAGGGTGAAGCCCTCGCGGGAGGCGAGCTTGCCCGCCATCCGCTCGGCCTGCTCGGCGTCGAACGTCCGCTCGGCCTGCTCGATCAGCGTGAGCATGTCGCCCATGCCGAGGATTCGCGAGGCCATCCGCTCGGGGTGGAAGACGTCGAAGTCGCTGAGCTTCTCGCCGGTGGAGGCGAACATGATCGGCTGGCCGGTCACGTACCGCACCGACAGCGCGGCACCACCGCGGGCGTCGCCGTCGAGCTTGGTGAGGACGACGCCGCTGAACCCGACGCCCTCCTGGAACGCCTGGGCCGTCGTGACGGCGTCCTGGCCGATCATCGCGTCGACCACGAACAGCGTCTCGTCCGGGCGGACCGCGTCGCGGATGTCGGCCGCCTGCTGCATCAGCTCGGCGTCGATGCCCAGCCGGCCGGCGGTGTCGACGACGACGACGTCGTGCATGGTCCGGCGGGCGTGCTCGATCGAGTCGCGGGCCACCTGCACCGGGTCGCCGACCCCGTTGCCCGGCTCCGGCGCGAAGACGTCGACCCCCGCCTGACCGGCGACGATCGACAGCTGGTTCACCGCGTTGGGGCGCTGGAGGTCGGCGGCGACCAGCAGCGGCGTGTGCCCCTGCGACTTCAGCCAGCGGCCCAGCTTGCCGGCGAGGGTGGTCTTACCGGCACCCTGCAGACCGGCCAGCATGATCACCGTCGGCGACTGCTTGGCCAGCCGGATGCGGCGGGTCTCGCCGCCGAGGATCTGGATGAGCTCCTCGTTGACGATCTTGACGACCTGCTGCGCCGGGTTCAGCGCCTGCGAGACCTCCGCCCCCCGGGCGCGCTCCTTGACCGCACTGATGAATGCCCGCACCGCGGGCAGCGCGACGTCGGCCTCCAGCAGCGCGATGCGGATCTCCCGCGCGGTCGAGTCGATGTCCGCGTCGGACAGCCGGCCCTTCCCGCGCAGGCCGGTGAACACCTTGTCCAGGCGGTCGGAGAGGGTCTCGAACACAGCACGTCCTCAGCAGTCTCGGGCGCGGGCTCGCCGCGCCACCTGTCTCCCAGCGTATCGAGTGGGGAGGTGACGGGGCGGCCCTCCCGCAGGGTCCCGCCGCCAGCCGGCAGGCGGTGGGGGGCGGGAGCCCCGCCCAGAGGCTCACGCCGAGCGTGCGAGGCGTGAGGGGGACGGGGAGTTTTCTCAGGCCGCGCGGGCGGAGCGGACCTCGGCGCGCAGCAGGGCCGTCTGACCGGTGACGATCGCGGTGCCGCAGTCGGCGCACGCCCACTCGGGGCACTCGCCGCCGTCCTCGGTGTGGCCGTCGACGCACGGCGGCTGCACGAAGTCCCGGTCGTCCCCGCAGGACGGGCAGGGCCAGTGGCGGCTCTCCACGAGTCGGCTCCTCTCGGCAGGTGGGACCGGTCCGTCCCCTCTGCCCACGACCGTCGCACGCGGGTACGACAGAACGAGGTAGCTCAGGACGGCGTGTCGGGTCCCGCCGCCACGGCCGGGCCCCGGGTGGCCGCGACGAGGGCCGCGTCGACCCGTTGCCGCTGCTCCGGGTCCACCGGGGAGCCCGAGGGGTCGGCCACGTAGAAGCAGTCGACCGCGTCCCCGCCGAGCGTCTCGATCCGGGCCGACGTGACGTCCAGCCCCTCCGCCGCGATCGCCGCGGTCAGCCGGTAGAGCAACCCGGTCCGGTCCCCCGCGCGCACCTCCACGATCCCGGTCGCCCGCCCGCTGACCTCGTGGTTGTGCCAGGAGATCCGCGGTGGCGCGGAGCGGGTCTCCTGGCGGTAGTCGGCCTCCCGCTGCCGCAGCCGCTCGGGCAGCGAGAGCGTCCCCTCCAGGGCGGCGCGCACGCCGTCGGCGAGGATCTCCGGCACCGGCGCCCGCCCGAACCGGGGCCGCACCGCGAACACGCCGGTGCCGTAGCCGTCGGCCACGGTCATCTTCGCGGCCCGCACGTCGAGCTGGTTCAGCGCGAGCACACCGGCGCAGGTGCTGAGCAGCCCCGGCCGGTCGGGGGCCCCGATCGTCACCTGCTGGCCGTCGGCCACCTCCTCGATGCCGACCGTCACGCCCCGGGTCGCGCCCGGGATGCCCGGCGCGAGCACTGTCGCCTGCGCCCGCGTGGCCGGGTGCAGCACCGGCTCCGGCTCGCTCAGCGGCGCGCCGCCGAGCTGCGCCTGCACCCGGGCCACCAGCGCCGCGACCAGGTGCGCCTTCCACGGTGACCACGCCGACGCGCTCGTGGCCGCGCCGTCGGCCTGCGCCAGCGCGTGCAGCAGGTGCAGCACGGAGGCGTCGCGGCCGATGGTGGCGGCCACCCGATCGATCGTCGCCGGGTCGTCGATGTCGCGCCGGGTCGCCGTCGCCGGCAGCAGCAGGTGGTGGCGCACCAGCGTGCCGAGCGTGGCGACGTCGGCCCCGGCGAAGCCCATCCGCGCGCCGATGGCGGCGGCGATCGGCTCGCCCACCTCGCTGTGGTCACCCGGCCAGCCCTTGCCGATGTCGTGCAGCAGCGAGGCGACCAGCAGCAGGTCGGGCCGGTCGACGTCGCGGGTGAGCTCCGCGGCCGCGGCCGCGGCCTCGATCAGGTGCCGGTCGACGGTGAAGCGGTGCCAGGGGTGCCGCTGCGGCAGCGACCGGATGCGGTCCCACTCGGGCAGCAGGCGGGCGAGCAGGCCCTCCTGGTCCAGCTGCTCCAGCACCGGCACGGCGGACCGGCCGCTGGCCAGCAGCCGGAGGAAGGACCACCGGACCTCCGACGGCCAGGGCTCCGGCACCGGCGGGCTGTGCACGGCGAGCACCTTGAGCGTGTACGGCGACAGGAGCAGGTCGGCCCGGGCGGCGGCCGCTGCCGCCCGCAGGAGCAGCCCGGGGTCGGCGGCCGGCCGGGCGTCCCGCGCGAGCACCACCTCGTCGCCCTGCCGGACGACGCCGTCGGCCAGCGGCTCGCGCCGCACCCGGCGGTAGCGGCCCCGGGGACGGCGGACCAGCCCGGCCTCCACCCGGCGCCACGTCTCGTCGGCGACGAACGCCAGCCGCCGCCCGGCCAGGCTCACCTCGCGCAGCAGCACGTCCTCGTCGGCCAGGCCCAGCGCGGCGGCCACCGCCCGCTGCTCCTGGCGCACCAGGACGTCGGAGGCCCGCCCGGACCGCCGGCGCAGTTCGTCGCGCACGTCGAGCAGGAAGGCGTAGGCCTGCTCGACCTCCGCGGCGGGCTCGTCGGCGAGCTGGGCGGCGGCCGCCGCACGCAGCACCTGCCCCTCGCGCAGGCCGCCGTAGGCCTCCTTCAGGTCCGGTTCCAGCAGGAAGGCGAGCTCGCCCAGGCGGCGGCCGCGCTCGCGCCGCAGGTCGCGCAGCTGCGGCAGGAGCCGGGAGGCGTGCTGCCGCCAGCTGGCCAGGGTCGCCGTGCGCAGCCGGGCGGCCAGCCCGGCGTCGCCGGCCACCAGCCGGGCGTCGAGCAGCCCGAGCCCGGCCTTGACGTCGGTGGAGGCGACGGCGACCGCCTCGGAGACCGAGCGCACCGAGTGGTCCAGCCGCAGGCCGGCGTCCCAGACCGGGTACCAGAGGGCGTCGGCGAGGGCGGCGACCTCCGGCCGGTCCTCGTGCACGAGGACCAGGTCCAGGTCCCCGTGCGGCGGGGGCTCCCGGCGGCCGAGGCTGCCGACGGCGACCAGCGCCACCCCGTCGGTGCCGGTCCGGGGCGGCGTCCCCCCGCGGCGGGTGTGCGACGGCGGGGTGCCGGCCACGGCGTCGTCCAGCAGCCCGGCGAGCCATCCGTCCAGGGCCGCGACGCGTTCCGCGCGGCTCAGGCCCGGCAGCGCCTCGGTGTCCAGCACACATCCCCCTCCGGTGGAGCAACGGTCGGAAGATGCGTCGGCCGGGGCGGTGGAGGAACCCACCACCCCGGCCGACGCGGGCCCCGTCCAGAGGCTCGCCCGAGCGGGCGAGGGATGAGGAGGACGGGGTCCTTCGACTAGAGCGCGTCGTCCCCGCGCTCGCCGGTGCGGACCCGGACGACCTCGTCGATCGTCGTCACCCACACCTTCCCGTCGCCGATCTGGCCGGTGGAGGCGGCCTCGACGACGGCGTCCACGACCCGGGCGGCGTCCAGCTCGCTGACGACCACCTCGATGCGGACCTTCGGCACGAAGTCCACCTGGTACTCGGCGCCGCGGTAGACCTCGGTGTGACCCCGCTGCCGGCCGAAGCCCTGGACCTCGCTGACGGTGAGCCCGGCGATGCCGATCAGCTCGAGGGCGTTCTTGACGTCGTCGAGCTTGAACGGCTTGACGATCGCGGTGACCAGCTTCATGACCTGATCCCTTCCGTGTTCCGGGCCTCGGCGGGCGCCTGGCCGGCCATTGGGGCGGTGGAACCGCTGCTGCCGAGAGAGGCGAGGTCGTAGCCCGACTCGGCGTGCACGACGGTGTCGATACCGGTGACCTCGTCGTCCTCGGTGAGGCGGAAGCCCATCGTCTTCTGGATGACGAATCCGATGACCAGCGTAAGGACGAAGGAGAAGACGAGGACGGCCACCGCCCCGACGACCTGCCGCCAGAGCTGGTCGACGCTGCCGCCGTAGAAGAGGCTCTCCACGCCGGCGGGGGCGTCGGGGTCGGCGAAGAAGCCGATGGCGATGGTGCCCCACAGGCCGCCGACCAGGTGGACGCCGACGACGTCCAGCGAGTCGTCGTAGCCGAGCTTGTACTTCAGGCCCACTGCCAGGGCGCAGAGCGCACCGGCGATCGCGCCGATGACGATCGCGCCGATCGGCGAGACCGCGGAGCACGCCGGCGTGATGGCGACCAGACCGGCGACCACACCGGAGGCGGCGCCCAGGGACGTGGAGTGCCCGTCCCGCATCTTCTCCACCAGCAGCCAGCCGAGGATCGCCGCACCCGTGGCGACGAGGGTGTTGACCCAGACCACCGAGGCGGTGTTGTCGGCGGCCAGCGCGGAGCCGGCGTTGAAGCCGAACCAGCCGAACCACAGCAGCCCGGCGCCGATCATGACCAGCGGCAGGTTGTGCGGCCGCATGGCGTCCCGGCCGAAGCCGCGCCGCTTGCCCAGCACCAGCGCCAGCGCCAGGCCCGCCGCACCGGCGTTGATGTGCACCGCGGTGCCGCCGGCGAAGTCGATCGCGGCCAGGTCGTTGGCGATCCAGCCGCCGACCACGTCGTCGCCGTCGAAGGCGAAGACCCAGTGCGCCACCGGGAAGTAGACGATGGTCGCCCAGATGCCGGCGAAGACCATCCAGGCACCGAACTTGGCGCGGTCGGCGATCGCACCGGAGATCAGCGCGACGGTGATGATGGCGAAGACGGACTGGAAGCCGACGAAGGCCATCGTCGGGAGCGCGGCGTCGGTGTCCTCCATCAGGCCGTTGAGCCCGAAGAACTCGAAGGGGCTGCCGAGGAGGCCCCCACCGATGTCGTCCCCGAACGCGATCGAGTAGCCCCAGAGCACCCAGAGCACGCTGATCAGCGCCAGGGCCCCGAAGCTCATCATCATCATGTTGAGGACGCTCTTCGCGCGGACCATGCCGCCGTAGAACAGTGCGAGGCCTGGGGTCATCAGCAGCACGAGCGACGCACTGGTGAGGATCCAGGCGGTATTGCCGGTGTCGAGCACGGCAACCTCCTGTGTCGGGTCGTCGGCCGGGCGGCCGTATCGGTGAGCTCGCGACCTCCGTGCGAGGAGGGCGACGCGGAGTTCACCGTGCCGGGCCCGTGTTTCCGGCGACGTCGGCGCCACGTTTCGGGGTCGTGAACTCCGCAGCGCGTGTCCCGCCCCCGCGTTGCGGGCGTGTTGCGCCGACCGGACCGTGTGACCCCTCGCACCCTCAGGGCGCGCGAACGCTCCGGCTGCTCACCCCGCCGACCCCGGGGTCACCCCTCGCCGACGAGCCCCTCGGCGAACGCCCTCGGCTCGAACGGCGCCAGGTCGTCGGGGCCCTCGCCGAGCCCGATCAGCTTCACCGGGATGCCCAGCTCCTGCTGCACCCGCACGACGATGCCGCCCTTCGCGGTGCCGTCGAGCTTGGTGAGCACCACGCCGGTGACCTCGACCGCCTCGGTGAACACCCGGGCCTGCACGACGCCGTTCTGCCCCGTGGTGGCGTCGAGCACCAGCAGCACCTCGGTGACCGGCGACTGCTTCTCCACGACCCGCTTCACCTTGCCCAGCTCGTCCATGAGCCCGGACTTGGTGTGCAGCCGCCCGGCGGTGTCGACGACGACGGTGTCCACCTCGGCCTCCATGCCGGTGCGCACCGCCTCGAAGGCGACGGCGGCGGGGTCGCCGCCCTCGCGGCCGCGGACGGTGAGCACGCCCACCCGCTCGCCCCACGTCTCCAGCTGGTCGGCGGCGGCGGCCCGGAAGGTGTCGGCCGCACCGAGGACGACGCTCTTGCCGTCGCCGACGAGCACGCGCGCGAGCTTGCCGACCGTGGTCGTCTTCCCGGCGCCGTTGACCCCCACGACCAGCACCACGCCGGGCCGGCCCTCGTGCCGGGCCGTGCCGAGCGTCCGGTCGAGGTCGGGGCCCAGGACCGCGGCGAGGTTGTCGACGAGGAGCTCGCGCAGCTCGGCCCCGGAGGCGGTGGCCAGCACCATCGACTGGGTGCGCAGCCGCTCGACGATCTGGGTCGTGGCCGCGACGCCGACGTCGGCGGCGAGCAGGGTCTCCTCGATCTCCTCCCAGTCGTCCTCGGTCAGCTTCTCGCGGGCCAGCACTGTGAGCAGGCCCCGGCCCAGCGAGGACTGCGACCGAGCCAGCCGCGAGCGCAGCCGCACCAGCCGTCCCGCCGAGGGCGCCGGGGTCTCGAACACCAGCCCCGGCTCGGGCTCGGCCGGGGGCAGCTCCACGGCCGGCGGAGCCTCGGGGACCACCGCGTCGGGCTGGTCCTGGAGACCCAGTCCCGACGCGGTGGCACCGGTCGGCCGCGGCTGCTCGACCGGCGGAGCGGGGGGCCGGGGGCGGGTCAGCGTCGTGCCGCTGGCGGCGTCGTCGTCGAGCCGCGTCGTCCGCCGTCCACGGCCGACGAGCAGGCTGACACCGGCGATGAGGGCGACCAGCAGGATCGCGATCGCGATCAGCACGAATTCCATGCCCCGAGTCTTCCAGCCGCCGCCCGGCCGGCACCTCCGGGACACCGGGTGCCCGCACCCGGGGACGTAGGCCAGGCTGTCCCCATGCCGCCCTCCGTTCCCAGCGTCCCCGCCCTCGTGCTGGGCCCCCTCCTGCGGCACGTCGATCCCGTCTCCGCCACCGTCTGGGTCGAGACGGACCGGCCGTGCGAGGTCGACGTGCTGGGGCGGCGGGCCCGCACCTTCGCGGTCAGCGGCCACCACTACGCGCTGGTGCTGGTGGAGGGGCTCGCGCCCGGCAGCACCACGCCCTACGAGGTGCGGCTCGACGACGTCGTCGTCTGGCCACCGGTGGAGAGCGGCTTCCCGCCCAGCCGCATCCGCACCCCCGGGCGGCCCGGCCCCTTCCGGCTCGCGTTCGGGTCCTGCCGGTACGCCAGCGCCCGGACGGTGGAGGAGTCGGAGGGCATCCCGCCCGACGCCCTCGACCTCTACGCCCGGCAGCTCGCCGCCCGGCCGGAGGACGAGTGGCCCGACGCGCTCGTCCTGCTCGGCGACCAGGTCTACGCCGACGAGCTCACGAAGCGCACCCGCGGCTGGCTGGCCCGCCGCCGGGACCGGACGCAGCTCCGCCGGGCGCCGCGCGCGCAGGTCGCGGACTTCGAGGAGTACACGCAGCTCTACGTGGAGTCGTGGCGGGACCCGGAGGTGCGCTGGCTGCTCTCCACGATCCCGTCCTCGATGATCTTCGACGACCACGAGATGATCGACGACTGGAACAGCTCGGCCGCCTGGCGGCGGACGATGCGCGCGAAGGACTGGTGGCGCGGCCGGATCACCGGCGGCCTGATCAGCTACTGGGTCTACCAGCACCTGGGCAACCTCAGCCCGCGGGAGCTGGCCGAGAACAAGGTGTGGCGCGCGGTCCAGGACCTCACCGACGCCGCCGGGGACGCGACCGTCGACGCCGAGCCGGTCCTGCGGGAGATGGCCGTCCGCGCCGACGAGGACCCCACGAGCACGCGCTGGAGCTTCGTGCGGCACTGGGGCGACGCCCGGCTGGTCATGGTCGACAGCCGCGCCGGGCGGGTGCTGCAGGAGGACGGCCGGCGCATGCTCGACGACGACGAGTTCGACTGGGTGGAGGCGGCGATGCGGCAGGCCGCCGCCGACGAGGTGCAGCACCTGGTGATCGGGACGTCGCTGCCGTGGCTGCTCCCCCACGCCGTCGACTCGCTCGAGCGGTGGAACGCCACCCTGAACGTGCGCCACCACGGCCGGCTGCGGGGCCGGCTCGCCGAGCTGGTGCGCCAGCTGGCCGATCTCGAGCACTGGGCGGCGTTCGGGCACTCCTTCGACCGGCTCGGCCGCGCGGTGCTCTCGGTGGCCCGGGGCGAGTACGGGCCGGCGCCGGCGACCACCCTGGTGCTCTCCGGCGACGTGCACCACGCCTACTCGGCGGAGGTCGTGGCGCCGGTGGGGCTCACCTCGCGCGTGCACCAGCTCACCGTCTCGCCGCTGCACAACCAGGCACCGCACCCCATCAAGGTCGCCTTCCGGATCGGCTGGAGCCGGCGCGCCCGGCGGCTCACCGAGCGGCTGGCCCGCTGGGTCGGCGCCGAGCCCGCGGGCCTGGAGTGGGAGAAGCAGGCCGGCCCGTACTTCGGCAACCAGATCGGTGAGCTGTTCCTCGACGGCCCGGAGGCCCGCTTCGTGCTCTCCGTGAGCGAGCGGGGCTCCGCTGCCCTGAGCGAGGTCGCCGACATGCAGCTCTCCGAGCCTGAGAGGGTGGCGCGGTGACGAAGCCGGCCCCCGGTCCCGACCAGCCGCCGATCCCGGTCCGCCTGGTCACGTTCAACACCCACCACGGCGTGGGCGCCGACGCCCGCCACGACCTGCCGCGGCTGGCCACGCTGCTGGCCTCGCTCGACGCCGACGTGATCTGCCTGCAGGAGGTCGACCGCCACTTCGGGCCGCGCAGCGAGGACGTCGACCAGGCGCTGCTGCTGTCCCGGGCGCTGGACATGCAGCTCGCGTGGGGGCCGGCGATCGACGAGCAGCGACCGGGCGACCAGCCGCCCCGCCAGTACGGCAACGCCCTGCTGTCGCGGTTGCCGATCCTGATCAGCGACGTCCACCCCCTGCCCGGCAGCGGCGAGCCGCGCAGCGCGCTGCGGACCATGGTGGAGCTCGACGGCGGAGCGCTGTGGATCACCGCGACGCACCTCACCACGCGGTCGGCCGAGGAGCGGGCGGCGCAGGTGGCCGCGCTGGCCGGGCTGCACACCGACGCGATGGAGACCGGCGTCCTCGTCGGTGACTTCAACACCGCACCCGACGCCCCGGAGCTGGACGCGCTGCGGCAGCGGTTCACCGACGCCTGGCGACTGGCCCGCGCCCGCGACGACCAGGGCGCCGGGTGGCGGTTCTGGCAGGCCGACGCCGGTCACACCCATCCGGCGCGGTCGCCGCACCGCCGCATCGACCAGGTCTGGGTGTCGGCCGGGATCGCCGTCGCCGGGGCCCACGTGCTCGATGCCGAGGGCGCCTCGGACCACCTGCCGGTCGTCGTCGACCTGGAGGTCCGCTCCGGGGTCTAGGCATAGGAAGCTCTACCTACGATTCGGGCGCGGATCCGCAGGTAGAGCTTCCTATGCCCTTGGCACGCGCACCGGCGTTAGCCTCGCCGGGTGCGCGAGGTGTACCGGCGCTTCGCCGTGACCGAGGCCGCGATCTCGCCCCTGCACGCACACGTCGCCCGGGCCCTCGCCGGCTCCGACGCTGCGCTGCGTGCCCTCGGGACGCTGCCGGCGCGCAGGCGGCACCCGGCCCTGGTCCTCGCCGGGCTGCACGACCTCGCCCTCGCCGGACGCGCCCCCGCGCTCGCCGCCGCCTACGCCACCGGGGACGGCGACGCGGCTGCCGCGGCGGCGATCGACACGCTGCTGCGGAGGACCGAGGAGCTCGTGGCCCTGGCCGGGCGCCGGCGGCCGCGCACCGACGGCACCGGCGCCTGCACCGTCCTCCATCCGGCCGTCGCCGAGGCGGCGCACCGGGTGGGCACCGAGGCGGTCGGGCTGGTCGACGTCGACTGCGCGGCGGGGCTCCGGCTCGCCGTCGACCGCGTCGGCATCACCTACGGCGGCGGCCCACCGCTGGGCGACCCGGCGTCCCCCGTGCAGCTGTCCTGCTCGGTCGTCGGCGACCGGCCCGTCCCGGCCCGGCCCCTGCCCGAGGTCGTCGCCCGGATCGGCATCGACCCCGATCCGCTGGACGTGACCGACGCGGACGACGCCCGGTGGCTGCGCGCGTGCCTGCGACCGGACGACGCGGAGCGGCGCGCCCGGCTCGACGCGGAGCTGGCGCTGGCGGCGACGGCCCCACCGGAGCTGCTGCGGGGCGACGCCGTCGAGCTGCTGCCCGAGGCCGTCGCCCGGGTGCCCGCCGACGCCCTCCCCGTCGTCGTCACGGCGTGGGCGCTATCGCGCCACCCGCCCGAGAGCCGCCTGCGCTTCCTGCACCGCCTCGACGAGGTGGCCGCGCGCCGGCCGGTCGCGTGGGTGTCGGCGGAGGGCGTCGGCGTCGCACCGGGGGTGCCGACGCTCGGCGACCGGCGCGCCTCCGGCCACAGCATCCTCGGTCTGGCGCTGCTCGACGGACCGTCGCTGCGGGTGGAGGCCGTCGGCCGCTGCTGGTCGAGGGGACGCCTGCTGGCCTGGCTGGCCGGGTCCCGGGCACTCGGGAGCCGCTAGGCCGTCTCGAGCTCCCGCAGCCGCTGGCTGATGACGCCGGTGATCCCGTCGCCGCGCATGCTCACGCCGTAGAGCGCGTCGGCGATCTCCATCGTCCGCTTCTGGTGCGTGATGATGATCAGCTGCGAGGTCGACCGCAGCTGCTCCACGAGCACGAGCAGCCGGCCCAGGTTGACGTCGTCCAGCGCCGCCTCGACCTCGTCGAGCACGTAGAACGGCGACGGCCGCGCGCGGAAGATCGCCACGAGCAGCGCGACCGCCGTCAGCGACCGCTCGCCACCCGACAGCAGCGACAGCCGCTTGACCTTCTTGCCCGGTGGCCGGGCCTCCACCTCGACGCCGGTGGTCAGCATGTTCTCCGGGTCGGTGAGCACCAGCCGGCCCGAGCCCCCCGGGAACAGGGTGGCGAAGACCTGCTCGAACTCCCGCGCCACGTCGGCGAAGGCGGCGGCGAAGACGTCGTGGATGCGGCCGTCGACCTCGCGGACGACGGTGAGCAGGTCCCGGCGGGTGGTCTTGAGGTCCTCCAGCTGCGTGGCGAGGAAGGTGTGCCGCTCCTCCAGCGCCGCGAACTCCTCCAGCGCCAGCGGGTTGACCTTGCCGAGCGTGGCGAGGTCGCGCTCGGCCCGGGCCACCCGCCGCTCCTGGACGGCGCGCTCGTAGGGCACCGGTTCGGGTGCCGGCTCCCCCGCCGCCTCCGCCTCGGCCACCTGCTGCGGCGACGGCGGCACCGGCGCGGCCGGCCCGTACTCGCCGAGCAGGGTGGGCAGGTCGACGCCGAACTCCTCGGCCGCCCGGGTCTCCAGCGTCTCGATGCGGTAGCGCTGCTCGGTCCGCGCCACCTCGTCGCGGTGCACCTCGTCGGTGAGCCGGTCGAGCTCCGCGGTGGCCGCGCGCACCCGGCTGCGGACCTCCAGCAGCTCCGCCTCGGCGCCGCTGCGCGAGGACGCCAGCGCGTCGCGCTCGGCCGCGGCGCGGGCCAGGGACCGCTCCAGCGCCGTGAGGGCGGCCTCGGCGTCGGTGCGCACGGCTGCGGCGACCGCCGCGCCGCGCTGCCGTGCCGCCCGTTCGGCCGCGGCCCGCTCGCGGGCGGCCCGCTCC
Source organism: Blastococcus sp. SYSU DS0828 (assembly GCF_054050975.1). Taxonomy (NCBI): domain Bacteria; kingdom Bacillati; phylum Actinomycetota; class Actinomycetes; order Geodermatophilales; family Geodermatophilaceae; genus Blastococcus; species Blastococcus sp. SYSU DS0828. The sequence goes on from NZ_JBJHAK010000009.1 coordinate 57,574, forward strand.
TGCCGGGCCTGCCGGCGCAGGGACTCGGCCCGGCCCTGCAGGGCCCGCGCCCGCTCCTCGGCGGTGCGGACGGCGAGGCGCGCCTCCGTCTCGGCCTGCCGGGCACCGGCCACCTCGGCCCGCAGCCGGTCCCGGTCCTCGGTGGGCGGCTCCTCCTCGACGGGCGCCGCCTCCGCCGCGGCCAGCTGCTCCGCCAGCCGGGTCAGCGTCTCCAGCGCCTGCTCCAGCGCCTGCTCCGCGCGCACGCGGGCGGCCAGCGAGCGCTCGGCCTCCGATGCCGCCGACCGCGCCGCGGCACCCAGCTCGGCCAGCGCCGCCGCCTCCGCAGAGCGGGTGCGGTCGGCGGTCTGGCGGGCGGCGAGCGCCTCCTCGACGGCGGCGGACCGCGCCTGCGCCTCCTGCCTCGCGGCGGCCAGCTGCTCGGCGAGCTCGGCGGCCCGGGCCGACGCGGCGGTCAGCTCGTCGCCCGCCTCGTCGACGCGGGCCCGCAGCTCCAGGTTCGACGGCGCATCGGCCTGCCCGCCCAGCGCCCAGTCGGCGCCGAGGAGGTTCCCGGTCGCGGTGACCGCGCGCACCCGGGGGTGGGTGCGGACCAGCGCGACGGCGGCGTCCAGGTCGGCGACCAGCGCCACCCGCTCCAGTGCCCGGGCCAGCGCCGGGCGCAGCGACTCGGGGGCCTGCACGGCGTCCAGCGCCCACCGGGCCCCGGCCGGCAGCTCCGGCCAGCCGTCCCGCGGGACCGGTGGCAGGCCGCCGGTCACGAGCAGCCCGGCGCGGCCGCCGTCGGTGCGGGTGAGGTGGTCCAGCGCCGCGGCGGCCTCCGCCACCCCGGCGACGACGACGGCCTCGGCCATGCCGCCCAGGGCGGCCGCCACGGCCACCTCGTCGCCGGGGGCGACGGTGAGCTGCTCGGTGACCGGGCCGACGACACCGGGCAGGCCTGCGCCGAGCACCGCGGCGGCGCCGTCGGCGGGGGTGAGCCCGAGGGCGAGCGCGTCGCGGCGCGCCTGCCAGGACGCCCGGTCCCGCTCGGCGGCGCGCTCGGCCTCGGCCAGCTCGGTCACCCGGCGCGCCGCGGCGGCGTGCGCGGCGACGGCGTCCTCGTGCGCGGCGACCAGGGCGAGGTCGGTGTCCTCCTGCTCGGCGACCTGACCCCGCCGGTCGGCCAGCCGGTCGGCGGCGGCCTCGGCGCGGTCGGTGGCCTCGCGGGCGGCGACGGTGAGCCGCTCGATCTCCGCCTCACCGGCGTGCACGCGGGAGCGCGCCGCGGCGACCTGACCGGAGAGCCGGGCCAGGCCCTCGCGGCGGTCGGCGAGCGCGCGGGCGGCGGCGACCCAGGCCTTCTCCGCCGCGGCCAGCGCCGCCTCCAGCTCCGCCCGGCCGGCCACGACTGCCGCGAGGCGCTCGCGCTCGGCCGCCAGGCCGGCCGCCAGCTCCGTCTCGGTGGCCGCGACCCGGTCGGCCTCGGCGTCCAGCTGGTCGGGGTCGCGCCCGGTCGCGGCGGAGGGGGCGGGGGCCGAGAGGTGCCGGTGCCGCTCGGCGGCCAGCTGGGCGACGCTGCGGAACCGCTCCCCCAGCGCCGAGAGCCGGTACCAGGTGTCGGAGGCCGCCTGCAGGCGAGGCGCGCTCGCCGCCAGGCCGCTCTCCAGCTCGGCCTCGCGCCGGGAGACGACGGAGAGCTCGCGCTCGACGACGGCCCGCCGCTCGCGGGCCGCGGTCTCGTCGGCCACGTCGCGGTCGAGGGCGTCGCGCAGCTGCACCAGGTCGTCGGCGAGCAGCCGGAGGCGCGCGTCGCGGAGGTCGGCCTGGACGCCGGCGGCGCGCCGGGCCACCTCGGCCTGGCGGCCCAGGGGCTTGAGCTGGCGGCGCAGCTCGGCGGTCAGGTCGGCCAGCCGGTCGAGGTTGGCCTGCATGCCGTCGAGCTTGCGGAGCGCCTTCTCCTTGCGCTTGCGGTGCTTCAGGACGCCGGCGGCCTCCTCGATGAAGGCGCGGCGGTCCTCCGGTCGGCCGGAGAGGACGGCGTCGAGCTGCCCCTGGCCGACGATGACGTGCATCTCGCGCCCGATGCCGGAGTCGCTGAGCAGCTCCTGGACGTCGAGCAGCCGCACCTTGTCGCCGTTGATCTCGTACTCGCTCTCACCGGAGCGGTACATGCGGCGGGTGATCGACACCTCGGTGTACTCGATCGGGAGAGCGCCGTCGGAGTTGTCGATCGTGAGCGTCACCTCGGCGCGGCCCAGCGCCGGCCGCCCCGCGGTTCCGGCGAAGATGACGTCCTCCATCTTGCCGCCGCGCAGGCTCTTGGCCCCCTGCTCGCCGAGGACCCAGGAGATGGCGTCCACGACGTTGGACTTGCCCGACCCGTTGGGGCCGACGACAGCCGTGATGCCGGGCTCCAGCCGCAGCGTGGTGGCGGACGCGAAGGACTTGAAGCCCTTGAGCGTCAGGCTGGAGAGGTGCACGGGACGTGGACTCTAGCCCGGTCACCGCGCGGCCGGGTGCGGCGCGAGGCCGGTGGTGCGCCTGTGACGGATCAGTTCGCGAGCTGGGAGGTCCGAGCTACGCGAGCGCGGGCTCGGCGGTGTCGCCGGTCATCGACAGCAGCTCGTGCGCGATGGCGGCGTCCCGCTGGGCGCGCAGCTCGGCGAGCTCCTGCTCCAGCCGCTGCACCCGGGCCCGCAGGGCTGCGTTCTCCTCGACCACCCGGAGCTCCGCAGGGGTGACGACCGAACCGAACAGGGCCTTGGCCATGGCTGTGACGGCCTTTCGAGAGCGAGAGGGGATGACCGGCGCCCCGGTAGACGGTCGGCGCGGGCTGGATGTTCCCAGGGTGACACCACCATCGGCGCTGGTCAACGGCGACGGGGCAGGGCCCCGTGTCGGGGGGATGTCGGCTTCGTCACGCCGTGGTGAAGCCCGACAGCCCTTCCGGCGTCGCGAAGCGGACGTCGACGTCGGTGACCCGTCCCGGGGCGTCCGGGCCGTCGAGGGCAGCGACCACGTCGCGCACGGCCTGCTCCGGCCCCTCGGCGATGACCTCGACCCGGCCGTCGGCTCGGTTGCGCGCGACCCCGGCGAGGCCTGCGTCGCGCGCCAGGCCGCGCACGAAGGCGCGGTAGCCGACGCCCTGGACGTGGCCGGAGACCAGCGCCTCGACCCGGACGGTCATGCTCGCCGCGCTCTCGGTCGGGGCTGGCAGGTGGGGCAGCTGTAGCTCGAGCGGTTCATGAAGGACTCCCGGCGGATCGGGGTGCCGCAGCGGGGGCACGGCCGGTCCTCCTGCCCGTAGACGGCCAGGAACCGGGAGAAGTAGCCGCTCTGCCCGTTGACGTCGACGTACAGGGAGTCGAACGAGGTGCCGCCCTGGGCGAGGGCCTCCCCGAGCACGTCTCGCACCCCGTCGAGGAGGTCGGCGACCTGCGCCCGGGTGAGCCGGTCGGTGGGCCGGGCGCCGTGCAGGCGGGCCCGCCACAGCGCCTCGTCGGCGTAGATGTTGCCCACCCCGCCGATGAGCGTCTGGTCGAGCAGGGCGCGCTTGACCTCCGTGCGGCGCCGGCGCAGCGCGGCGGTGAACGCGTCGACGTCGAAGGAGGGGTCGAGCGGGTCGATCGCGATGTGCGCCAGCCGCGACGGCACCCCGCCCTGCTCGGGCACGTCCTCCACCGCCAGCCCCCCGAAGGTGCGCTGGTCGACGAAGCGCAGCTCGCGCCCCCGGTCGGTGAAGGTGAAACGGGCCCGCAGGTGGGTCTCGTCGGGGGCGGACGGCTTCTCGACGAGCAGCTGGCCGCTCATGCCGAGATGCCCGACGAGCGCCTGCCCGGTCGGCGTCCCGTCGGCCTCGGCCAACGGCAGCCACAGGTACTTCCCCCGGCGGTGGGCGGCGGTGAGGGTGCGCCCGGTGATCGCCGCCACGAAGTGGTCGGCGCCCTCCAGGTGCCGGCGGACGGCCCGCGGATGGTGCACCTCGACGGTGGCCACGGTACGCCCCGCCACCCACTGCTCCAGCCCCCGGCGCACGACCTCCACCTCGGGCAGCTCGGGCACGGGGCTACTCCTCCGAGAGTGAGCGCCAGGCGGCCTCGGCGGCCTCCTGCTCGGCGGCCTTCTTGGTGCGGCCCGCGCCGGTCCCCCGCACGATGCCGGCGAGCAGCACCTCGGCCCGGAACGTCTTGGCGTGGTCGGGACCGTCGTCGTCCACCTTGTAGACGGGCGCCCCGAGCCCCTGCGCCGCCCCGAGCTCCTGCAGGCTGGTCTTCCAGTCGAGGCCGGCGCCGCGAGTGGCCGCCTCGACCAGCAACGGGTCGAACAGCCGGTGCACGACGGCGGAGGCGGTGTCCAGCCCGCAGCCCAGGTGCACCGCGCCGATGAGCGCCTCCATCGCGTCGGCGAGGATCGAGTCCTTCTCGCGGCCGCCGGTGGTCTCCTCACCCCGGCCGAGCAGCAGGTGCGGGCCGAGCCCGCCGTCGCCCAGGCGCCGGGCGACCCGGGCCAGCGACGTCATGTTGACCACCGAGGCACGCAGCTTGGCCAGCTGCCCTTCGGGGAGGTCTGGCTGGCTGCGGTACAGCTCGTCGGTGACGACGAGCCCGAGCACCGAGTCGCCCAGGAACTCAAGGCGCTCGTTGGTCGGCAGGCCACCGTTCTCGTAGGCGAACGACCGGTGGGTCAGCGCGAGCGGCAGGAGGCCACCCGGCAGCGCGACGCCGAGCGCGTCGAACAGCCAAGTGGCGGCGCGCTCGGCGTGCTCCGCACCGCCCGGAGGCGCCGCGGGGACGCGACCGTCGACGGCATCCCCGTCAGGATGCCGAGCGGCGGCCGTCGTCCCCATGGCGGTGCGGGTGTGCGAGATCAGACCGACAGGACCTGGCGGCCGTCGTACTGCCCACAGGTCGGGCAGGCCTGGTGCGGGGGCTTGAGCTCGCCGCAGGCGCGGTTCGGGCACGGCGACAGGGTCGGCGCGCTGGCCTTCCACTGCGACCGGCGCATGCGGGTGTTGGCACGCGACATCTTCCGCTTCGGAACGGCCACGATCAGTTCTCCTCTGGGGTGGTGGATTCGCCGGGGGTGCCCGGCGAGGAAGCAGTGGTGCCGAACTTCGCCGCGAGGCCCGCCCAGCGGGCGTCGACGACCTCGTGGGCGTGATCGGCGGGGAGATCGTCCAGGCGCTGGCCGCAGTCGACGCACAAGCCGGAGCAGTCCTCGGTGCAGACCGGGGCCAGCGGGAGGCTCAGGACGACGACGTCGCGGGCGAGCGGCTCCAGGTCGAGGAAGTCGCCCTCGATCCGGCGCACCTCGTCCTCCTCGCTCGTCGCCTCCGTGGTGCTGCCCGCGTAGGCGTACAGCTCCTGGACGTCGAGGCGGAGGACGTCCTCGATCGGCTCCAGGCAGCGCGCGCAGGAGCCCGCGACCGGGACCGAGAACTCGCCGGTGACCAGCACGCCCTCCATGACCGACTCCAGACGCAGGTGCAGGTGGACGTCGGCGGCCTCGGGCACGCCGAGCAGCTCGACCCGCCAGTCACCGGGGGCCGGCGCGGTCCGATCCAGCTCCTGCATCGACCCCGCCCGCCGGCCCAGCTCCCGGAGGTCGACCTTCCAGGGGTTGGCGGCGGGACGCCGGTCCTCGTGAGGCACGGCGCCGGAGCGGTTCGGCGAAGCAGCAGGCATGTCGGTACTCGCGGTCGGGAGCGGGAGGGGTGGACGGCCGGGCGTGAAGCCGACGGCCGGACCAGGGATCGAGACTACCCGATCCCCGCCACCGACCGGGGCCAGGGACCGGAACGGCCGCCGTCCAGGGACCCGCCCCGAGCGTGCGAGGGGTGGGGAGGACGGTGGTCCTTCACCTACTCCCGGAGGGTGCTGCGAGCCTTGTCCACCGAGCGCAGCATCCGCTCCAGCGTCACCCCGAACTCGGCCAGCCTGCTGTCGACGTACTCGTCGACCTCCGCCCGCATCCGCGCGGCCTCGGCGTGCGACTGCTCGCCGAGCTCGTCGGCGCGGGTGACCGCGGAACGGTAGACCTCGGTCTCGGTGATGAGCCGCTCGTGCTCGGCGTGCGCCTCGGCGATGAGGGCGGCCCGGTGCTGCTGGCCCTCGGCGACCAGCGCCTCGGCCTCGGCCTCCGCCTCCAGCAGGATCTGCTCGGCGTCGGTCTGGGCCTGGGCCAGCAGCTCGTCGCGCTGCCGCCGGGCCGTGCCGACGATCTCGTCGCGCTGCCGCTTGGCCTGGGCGAGGAGCTGCTCGCTGTCCGCGCGGGTCCGGCCGGTGAGCCGCTCGGCCTCGGCCTGCGCCTGCTGCAGGATCTCGGTGCGCTGCTCGACGATCGCACCGGCGGCCTGCACGTCCTCGGGGAGCGACTCGCGCAGGTCGTCGAGCAGGTCGAGCACGTGGTCGCGCGGCACCATGCAGGAGCTCGACATGGGCACGCTTCGGGCGTTCTCGATGACCGTGGTCAGCTCGTCCACGGTCTCGTAGAGGCGGTAGACGACCTCGGTGGTGTGGCCGCGCCCGGGCCGGGTCACGAGCGCCCCTCCCGGGCCCGCTCGCGCAGCCGGTCGTCGACGGCCTTGGGCACCAGCCGGGAGACGTCGCCGCCGAAGGTCGCGATCTGCTTGACCAGGCTGGAGGAGAGGTGGCCGACCTGCGGGGCCGTCGGCACGAACAGCGTCTCGACGGCGGCGAGCTCCCGGTTCATCTGCGCCATCTGCAGCTCGTACTCGAAGTCGCTCACCGCGCGCAGACCCTTCACGATGACCGGGATGTCGTGCGCGCGGCAGTAGTCGACCAGGAGGCCCTGGAAGCTGTCCACCCGCACGTTGGGCAGGTCGGCGACGGCCTTCCGGAGCAGCTCCATGCGCTCCTCGACCGAGAACAGCCCCGCCTTGCCGGGGTTGACCAGCACGGCCACGACCAGTTCGTCGTAGAGCCCGGCGGCCCGGTTGATGACGTCGACGTGCCCGTTGGTGACCGGGTCGAAGGAACCTGGGCAGACGGCACGCCTCACGGACGCCGACCGTACCGGAGCACGGCCTCGCCGTAGCGTCGCTCGCGCAGACCTTCCAGGGGTGTCGGCCACTCCCACTCCTGTTCCCGGCTGGACCGCTCGACCACGACCACGCCTCCGGGGGCCAGCCACTCCCCCGCCACCAGGGCGCTGAGCACCTCGCGGACCTCCTCGGCCGGCGTGGCGTAGGGCGGGTCGGCGAGCACGACGTCGAAGGCCTGCGGGGCCGGGCCGGTGACGACGGCGGGGACCGAGCCCGCCACCACCCGCCCGCCGGGCAGGCCGACGGCGGCGAGGTTGGCCCGCAGCACGGGGAGCACCTTCGGGCCCGACTCGACGAACACCACGGTGGCCGCGCCGCGGGAGAGCGCCTCCAGGCCCAGCGCGCCGGAGCCGGCGTACAGGTCCAGCACCGCGGCCCCGTCGAGGTCGACCAGCGTGCCGAGGGAGTTGAACAGGGCGCCGCGGGCCTTGTCCCCGGTCGGGCGGACCCCCGCCGGCGGCACCTGCAGGCGCCGGCCCCCGGCGAGCCCGGCGATCAGCCTCGTCACTCCCGCCTCACGCCTTCTCCAGCCACTCGGCGCGCTCGTCGCTGGCGAGGGCTGCGACCTCGGCGGCGAGCCCGGGGTGGTCGGCCAGCCCCCGCTCGGTGGACAGCAGGGTGGTCGCCTCGGCCCGCGCCTCGGCGATGAGCTCCTCGTCCTCCAGGAGCGAGAGGAGCTTGATGCCCGACCGCCGGCCGGACTGGGCAGCGCCGAGGACGTCGCCCTCCCGCCGGGTCTCGAGGTCGAGCCGGGCCAGCTCGAAGCCGTCGGAGGTCGACGCGACCGCCGCCAGCCGCTGCCCGGTCGGCGACGCCGACGGCGCCTCGGTCACCAGCAGGCACAGCCCGGCGTGCTGTCCCCGGGCCACCCGGCCGCGCAGCTGGTGCAGCTGGCTGACGCCGAACCGGTCGGCGTCCATCACCACCATGACGGTGGCGTTCGGCACGTCGACGCCGACCTCGACGACGGTGGTGGCCACGAGCACGTCGATCTCCCCCGCGGCGAAGTCGCGCATGACGCCGTCCTTCTCCTCGGGGGTCATCCGCCCGTGCAGGACGGCGAGGCGCAGCCCGGCCAGCGGGCCGGCGCGCAGGGCGTCGGCGACGTCGAGGACGGCCAGCGGGGGCCGGCGGTCGCTGCGGCCGTCCTCGTCGGGCGGTGCGCCGTCGGCGTCCTCGGGCTCCTCGTCGGCGCCGGCCTTGTCCTCCTCGACGTCCCCGATGCGGGGGCACACCACGTAGGCCTGCCGGCCCGCGGCGACCTCCTCGCGGAGCCGCTCCCACGCCCGGTCGAGCCAGCCGGGCTTCTCCACGACCGGGACGACGGAGCTGGCGACACCCCCGCGACCGCTGGGCAGCTGCCGGAGGGTGGAGGTCTCCAGGTCCCCGTAGACGGTCATCGCCACGGTTCGCGGGATCGGCGTGGCGGTCATGACGAGCACGTGCGGGGGCCGGCTCCCCTTGGCCCGGAGGGCGTCCCGCTGCTCCACGCCGAAGCGGTGCTGCTCGTCGACGACGACCAGCCCGAGGTCGGCGAACTCGACGCCCTCCTGCAGCAGGGCGTGGGTGCCGACGACGATGCCGGCCCGCCCTTCGGCGACCTCGGCGCGGGCCTCGCGGCGGGCGGCGGCCTTGAGCGAGCCGGTGAGCAGGGTGACGCGGGTGCCGGCGGGGTCGCCGTCGAGCTCGCCGGCGCGGCCCAGCGGCCCGAGCAGGGCGCGGATGCCGCGGGCGTGCTGGGCGGCGAGCACCTCCGTCGGTGCGAGCAGCGCGGCCTGGCCGCCGGCGTCGACGACCTGGGCCATCGCCCGCAGGGCGACCACGGTCTTGCCCGACCCGACCTCCCCCTGCAGCAGCCGGTGCATGGGCTGGTCGCGGTCCAGCTCGGCGGCCAGCTCCTCGCCCACCTCCCGCTGCCCCTCGGTCAGCGCGAACGGGAGCGCCGCGTCGACGGCGTCGAGCAGGCCGCCGGGCCGGCGGGGCCGCGCGGTGCCCGGCTCCAGGGCGGCGGCCCGGCGGCGGGCGGCCAGCGTGAGCTGGAGGGTGAGCGCCTCGTCCCACTTCAGCCGGCGCTCGGCGCGCTCGACGTCCCGGCTGGTGGTGGGGCGGTGGATGTCGAGCAGGGCCGCGGGCAGGGACAGCAACCCGTGCCGGGTGCGGATCTCCTCGGGGAGCGGGTCGGTGACCAGGTCGGCGAGGTTGCCCGCGCCGCCGAGCAGCAACTTCACCGACTTCTGGATGACCCAGCTGGAGACGTCCTTGCTCGCCGGGTAGATCGGCACGAGCTCGCGCGCCCAGTCGTCGTCGTCATCGTCGCCGCTGAGCAGGTGCATGTCGGGGTGCGTGAACTGCAGCTTGCCCTGGTAGCTGCCGACCGTGCCGGCGAACATGCCCCAGACGCCGGGCGCCAGGCGGGCGTGCTTGTGGCTGAAGAAGACCAGCTTCATGGTGCTGGCGCCGTCGCCGACGGTGACCTCGGTGATCGTGCCGCGGCGCTGCCGCATGGGCCGGGTGCTCACGGTCTTCACCTGGGCGAGCACCGTCACCCGGTCGCCCGGCTGCAGGTCGTCCAGCCGGGCCATCTCCCCGCGCCGCGCGTAGCGGCGGGGGTAGTGCCGCAGCAGGTGGCGGACCGTGTGCAGGCCCAGCTGCTCGGCCATGCCGGTGGCGGTCTTGGGTCCCAGCACCCGCGCCAGCGGGGTCTCCAGGGTCACCGCCACGTCACTCGACCCCGATCTGCAGCGGGATCGAGCTGGGGCCCCCGCCGTAGCGGACCACCTCGACGGTGGGGTGCACCGTCGCGAGGTGATGGCAGACCGAGTCGCCGAGCGCCTCGTCGGGGCCGACGACCAGGGTGGCCATCTCGCCGCCCGCCGAGAGCAGCCGGTCGAGCAGGTCGCAGGCGACGGCGGCGAGCTCCGCGCCGATCACGACGACGTCCCCCTCGGCGGAGCCGAGCACGTCGCCCGGCCGGCAGCGGCCGGCGGAGGTGAGCGCCTCCTGGTCGGCGACGGTGAGCTCGGCCCAGCGGGTGGCCGCCGCGGCCTCGGCCATGGTGATGACGTCGTCACCGAACCGCTGCTGCGGATCGGCGACCGCCACCGCGGCCAGGCCCTGCACCGGGGAGCGCGTGGGCACGACGCCGACCTCCCGCCCGGCCTCCCGCGCCCGGGTGGCCGCCCGGGCGGCGAGCGCGTGCAGGCCGGCGTCGTTCGGGAGCACCACCACCTCCTGGGCGGCGGCGGCGACGATCTCCTCGTACAGGTCGTCCTCGGTGACCCCACCGGCGTCGCAGACGACGACGCGGACGCCCTCGGCGCGGAAGAGCTCGGCCAGGCCGTCGCTGTGCACCGCCGCGACGGCCGCGCGCAGGCCGGGCACCGGCGCGGCCGGGGGCACCGGCGCCAGCGGGGTGACCGTGATGCGGTGCGGCCGGCCGGCCTCGATGCCCGCCTCGATGGCGGCACCGACGTCGGAGACGTGCACGTGGACGTTCCACTCGCGGCCGGTCGGCGTGTCCACGCCGACGACGACGAGGCTGTCGCCGAGCTCGGCGAGGCGCTCGTGCAGCCGGGCGACCGCCGTCTCGTCGGCGTCGGCGAGGAGGTACTGCACCTCGCTGCCCGGGCCGGGCGGCGGCTGGTGCGGGGCGTGCTCGACGCCGTGCCGGTGGGGCCGGCGCCCGTCGCGGCGGGCCAGCGCCGGGCGGACCGGCTGCACGCCGGTGACGGTGCGCACGAGGGCGTCCAGGACGATCGACAGACCAGCTCCCCCGGCGTCGACGACGCCCGCCTCGCGCAGCGCGGCGAGCTGGCCGGGGGTCCCCTCCAGGGCGCGCCGCGCACCGTCGGCCGCGGCCAGGACGACGTCCGCCAGCGCCGCGCGCCCCTCGTCGACGGCCGCCACGGCCGCCTCCCCGGCGGCCCGGGCCACGGTGAGGAAGGTGCCCTCCTCGGGGTCGGCGACGGCCGTGTAGGCGCTCTCGGCGGCCTTGTGCAGCGCGGCGGCGAAGGCCGGGCCGTCGGCCGGTGGCTCGCCGGCGAGCTGGTCGGCCAGCCCACGCAGCAGCTGGGCGAGGATGGTGCCGGAGTTGCCGCGGGCGGACAGGACCGCGCCACGGGCCACGACCGCCCAGCCGGACTCCCCCGGGGTCGCCGCGTCCAGCGCCGCGCGGGCACCCTCGGCGGTGTGCAGGAGGTTCGTGCCGGTGTCCCCGTCGGGCACGGGGAAGACGTTGAGGTCGTCGAGCCGCCCCCGGGAGTCGGACAGCGCCTCGACCGCGGCCCGGCACCACTGACCGACCGCGGCGTCGTCCAGCGCCGTCAGCACGGGAGCAGGCTACCCACCGGTGCCGACACGGCCCGGCCTCGTGCGCGGCGGGCCCCCGTCCGGAGGGTGCCGCGACATCACCTCCGCGGAGCGGTTAGACTGCTGGACGGTCTTGATGCGGGTGCTGCCTTGCCCCGCCGTCTGTGAACGATTCTTTCTGGGAGTGATCCACCGTGGCTGCCGTGTGCGATGTGTGTGGCAAGGGCCCCGGTTTCGGTATGTCGGTGTCGCACTCGCACCGCCGCACGCCGCGCCGTTGGAACCCGAACATCCAGTCCGTGCGGGCGCTGATCGCCCCCGGCAACCGTCGCCGGATCAACGCGTGCACCTCGTGCATCCGCGCCGGCAAGGTCGCCCGCGCCTGACGCCGGGCCCCCGCGGGGGCTCGTGAACCACCACCGAGGAGCCCCGGAGGTCGTCGACCTCCGGGGCTCCTCGCGTGCGCCTCAGCGCCCGATGCCGCGTCCCCGCGCCGCGGTCACCACCAGATCCACGACGGTGCCAAGCGGGAGCTCGGTGCTGTCCACGACCAGGTGGTAGTGGCCGGCCGCGGCCGGGTCGCAGCGGTAGAAGTGCCGCACGTACGCCTCCCGCGCCCGGTCGTTCCCGGCCATCTCGCGCGCCACCTCCTCGCGGGGCCGCCCCGACCGCGCGACCGCCGCGGCCAGCCGCCGGTCCCGCGGCCCGTCGAGCCGGACGTGCAGCGCGTCGGTCCGGTCCCGCAGCACCATCGCCGCGGCGCGGCCGAGCACCACCCCGCCGCCACCCGCCGCGATCTCGGCGAGCACCCGCTCGGTCTGCTCCCGGTAGGCCCGCGCGTCGGGCAGCGGCGCCCCGGGCACGACCCCGCCCACCGGGTCGGGCATCGTCCCCAGCGAGGCGACCAACCGCCAGAGCCCGCGCACGACCGTCTCGTCGTTGGCCTCGGCCTCCTCCACCGGCACCCCCAGCCGTCCGGCCACCTGGGCGGGGATCGCCCGGTCGTGGAACGGCAGGCCCAGCTGCGCGGCCACGGCAGGCCCGACCTCCGCTCCCGCGGCGCCGTAGGGCGCCGAGATGGTCACGATGCCCACGTCGCCTCCTCCCCGCTCCCGGGGAGCGGCAGGTCCTTGCCGAGGAACACGGCCTCCGGCGAGCAGGCGTAGACCCCGTACCCCTGGACGGGGTCGTAGCCCAGCTCCCGGTACAGCGCGACCGCCTCCGGCTGCCGCTGGCCCGTGTTGAGCACCACCGACCGGTGGCCGGCTCGGGCGGCGGTGGCCTCCAGCTCCGCCATGAGCACCTGCGCGAGCCCGCGGCGGCGGAACGCGGGCGCCACGTAGACCCGCTTGATCTCCACACCGCCCGGCGGGTAGACGCGCCACGCTCCGCACCCCGCCGCCGCGCCGCCCACCTCGGCCACGAGGAAGAGCCCGGCCGGCGGCAGGAACTCGGCGGGGTCGACGACGGCCTCGTCCCGGCCGCCGTACCGGCGCACGTACTCCTGCTGGACGGCCTCGACCAGCTCCTGCGCCACGGGGTCGTCGTAGGGCACCGGCCGCATCCGGGCCACCGATCCGTCCCGCAGCACCCGCTCAGCCGAAGTGCACATGCCCCGCCCGCTCCGCTCCCAGGGCCGCCAGCAGGTCCGCGGCGGCCACCCCGTCCACCCGCACCCCCGGCCGTGGCTTGCCCGGGCGCACGACGCCGATCGCCGTCCACCCCGGCGGGAGCGCCACCTTCCGCGGGAACGTGGCCACCAGCGCGTGGTCCTCCCCACCGGTGAGCACCCACACCAGCGGGTCCACGCCCAGCGCCGACCCCACCTGCTGCAGCGGCCCCACGGGCTCCAGGCACGCCTCCGCGAGGGCGCCGCGGTCCAGGTCCATGACGACGCCGCTCGCCTCGGCCAGGTGCCCGGCGTCGGCCAGCAGCCCGTCGCTCACGTCGCACATCGCGGTGGCGCCGGCGTCGGCCGCCACCGGACCCGACACGTACGGCGGGGTCGGGCGGCGGTGCGCGTGCACGACGGCCAGCGGGCTGGTGAACCCCCGGCGCAGCACCGCGAGGCCGGCCGCCGACCACCCCAGCCGCCCGGCCAGCGCCACCACGTCGCCGGGACGGGCGCCAGAGCGCAGCACCGGCGCCCGTCCCCCGAGGTCGCCCAGCGCGGTCACCGACACGACGATGCCGGCGCTGTCGGGGGCGGACGCCACCGTGTCCCCGCCCACGACGGCGGCCCCCGAGCCCGCGCACTCCTCCGCCAGGCCGGTGGCGAGCCCCTCCAGCCAGCTGGTGGGGGTGTCCGGCGGGCAGGCCAGCCCGACCACCAGCGCCGTCGTCCGGGCGCCCATCGCGGCGACGTCGGCCAGGTTGGCCGCGGCCGCTTTGTGCCCGACGTCCTCAGCCGAGGACCAGTCCCGCCGGAAGTGCCGGCCCTCCACGAGGACGTCGGTTGTCACCACGACGCGCTGGTCGGGCGTGCGCAGCACCGCGGCGTCGTCGCCGGGGCCGACGTCGGCCGCCGGGGCGGTGCCGGACCGGGCCAGCACGCGGGAGATCACGCCGAACTCCCCGACGACCCGCACGGTGTCGGCCGGATCACCGCGCGGGACCAGGGGACGGGGTCGGCTCATCGATGCTCTCCAGTCACTGCGGTAGGTTGCCGACGAGTCCGCCAGCCGGCGGGGACGACGTCTCGGCACTGTTGCCGGAGGAAGGATCTCCCGTGGTCCACGCCTACATCCTCATCCAGACCGAAGTCGGCAAGGCCGCCCAGGTCGCCTCGACGATCAGCGAGATCAGCGGCGTCACGAAGGCCGAGGACGTCACCGGCCCGTACGACGTCATCGTGCGCGCCGAGGCGGACACCGTCGACGAGCTCGGTCGGCTGGTGGTCGCCCGGGTGCAGTCGGTCGACGGGATCACCCGGACGCTGACCTGCCCGGTCGTCAACATCTGAGCGCTCGCCCCGTGGACCCGCTGCGCCGGGCCGCGATCCTGATCACGGCGATCACGCTGCCGGTGGTGATCGCGCTCGTCGTGCTGGTCAACGTGCGCGGCGAGGAGCCGGCCTCCGCACCGGAGGGCCCGGCCGAGATCGAGGGCGCCGCCCCGGTCCGTCCCGAGGACCTCCCGGTGCTCGAGGTGGACACACCGGAGATCACCCCCGAGGCCGAGGCGCACTGCCCCGCGCTGATGGAGAACCTGCCGCTGGAGCTGGCCGGGGAGCCGTCGCGCCGGGTGCGGTCCGAGAGCCCCTTCGTCTACGCCTGGGGCGAACCGGCTGCAGTGCTCACCTGCGGCGTCCAGCGGCCGGAGGGGTGGACCGTCGGCGCGTCGGCCATCCAGATCAACGGTGTCCAGTGGCACGTCGACACCAGCGACCCCGACGCCACGGTCTGGACGGCGGTGGACCGCCCGGTCTACGTCGAGATGCGGCTGCCCGCCGGCGTCGACAGCGCACCGGTCACGGCGCTGACCGTGCCGCTGGCCGAGGCGCTCCCCTACCAGGAGCCGACACCCGGCCCCTGAGCCCGCAGGAGCGCTCACCCGGGCGGCAGCAGGTCCAGCTGCGTCTCCAGCACGGCGCCGACCTCCCGCACCGCATCGGGGACCGATCCGGCCACGGCGGTCACCGACACGCTGAAGACGCCGTGCCAGCACCACGCGAAGGCCGCCGGGTCGACCAACCCCGCCGCCGGCACGGGCGCGTCCACGGTGAGCAGCCGGCAGTTGGCGGGCAGCTCGGGTGGGTCGACGCTGAGGACGCCCCCGTACAGCTCGGCGTCGTTGCGCGCCAGATTCTCGGCGTAGGCCCGGGCACCGGCCCGCTGCTCGAACTGGTCGACGAACACGCCGGTCATCGGGCCGGACTCCCGGCCCCAGAAGCGCTCCCACCCGTACCGGTAGCCGTAGCTCTCCAGCACCGCGAGTTCGCGCTCCGGGTCGGGCGCGTAACCGGCGACGTCTTCCAGCCGCTTGGGTCCGGCCGGTGGCTCCAGCTCCTCGTCGCGCAGGCGCGGCAGCCCCGAGGGCACCTCCCGGACGATGAGCTCCTCGAGCTCCGCCGGGGAGGACGGCCGGTCCGACGGCGGCCCGGCGGTGGCGACGCCGTCGACCGTGCGCCCGCACCCGCTCAGCAGCGCGGCGGCGACCACGACCGCGGGGACGACCCCGGACCGGGTGGCGGCCGCGTTCCGCGGAGCCGGCCGCCCCGCGGTCACCGGCCCGGCCGCGCACCGCCGGCGAGCGCCCCGCTCACCAGGCGGTCCACCAGGTCGGCGAAGTCCACGCCGGTGGCCGCCCACATGCGGGCGAACATCGAGATCGGGGTGAACCCCGGCATCGTGTTGACCTCGTTGATCACCAGGCGGTCCGCGCCGTCGGGGCCGGTGCCGAGGAAGAAGTCGACCCGGGCCAGCCCGCGGCAGTCCAGGGCGAGGTAGGCGCGGCGCGCGGCGGCCTGCACCGCGGCGAGCTGCTCCGGGGTGAGGTCGGCCGGGATGTCGAACTCCGCGGCGTCGTCGAGGTACTTGGCCGCGAAGTCGTACCAGTCGACGCCCGGCCGCAGCCGGATCTCGGCGGGCAGGCTCGCCTCGGGCAGCCCCGAGCCGCGGGCGGCGAGGACGCCGCACTCGATCTCCCGACCGGGGACGGCCGCCTCCACGATCACCTTCGGGTCCACCGCGGCGGCCGCCGCGACGGCCGCCGGGAACTGCGCCCAGTCGGTGACCTTGCTGATGCCGATGCTGGACCCGGCACGGGCCGGCTTCACGAAGACCGGCAGGCCGAGGCGCTCCCGCCCGGCCTCGTCGAGCACCGCCGGGTCGGCGCAGACCGCGCCGTGCTCGTCGCGCAGGACGACGTGTTCGCCCTGCGGCAGGCCGGCCGCGGCCAGGAGCTTCTTGGTGAACTCCTTGTCCATGGAGGCGGCGCTGGCGAACACCCCCGAGCCCACGTAGGGCAGCCCGGTCATCTCCAGCAGCCCCTGGACCGTGCCGTCCTCGCCGAAGGCGCCGTGCAGGACCGGGAAGACGACGTCGACCTCGGTGAGCGCCCTGCCGACCGCCGCACCGGGCTCCAGGACGGCCAGCCCGCGCGCCTCCGGGTCACCGACCAGCGAGACCGCCGTGCCGCCGGTGACCTCGGGCAGCGCGCCGTCGGTGAGGGCGAGCTGCTGGCCGGCGTCGGGGAGCACCCAGCGCCCGTCCTTGGCGATGCCGACGGGGACGACCTCGTAGCGGTCCGGGTCGAGCGCGGCCATCACGCTGCCGGCGGAGATGCAGGAGATGGCGTGCTCCTCGCTGCGCCCCCCGAAGACGACGGCCACACGCACCTTGCCCTGCTGTCCGCTCATTGCCGCGACCCTAACCGAGGCCGCGTTCCGGGCCCCGCCGCGTCGTCGGTGCACGGCTCGGCCCGCCGGGTCGAGCGTGGTGTGGCAGCCTCGTCGCCGTGCACGACGACCCAGCCCACCAGACCGCACCCGGGGCGGTGCGCACCAGCGACGGGACCGGGCACTCCCGGCGCCTGCGCCTGGCCGGCGCGGCGGTGCACCTGTACACCGCCAGCGGCTCGGTGCTCGGGCTGCTCATCGTCCTGGCCGCCTTCGACGGCGCCGTGGAGACCGCCCTGTGGCTGATCCTCGCGACGCTGTTCATCGACGGCACGGACGGGATGCTGGCCCGGCGCACCCGGGTCAAGCAGACGATCCCCTGGTTCGACGGCGCCCGGATGGACGACATCGTCGACTACCTGACGTACGTCTTCGCACCCGTCGTGCTGCTCTGGACGACCGACCGGCTGCCCGGCGGCGCCCTCGGCTGGGTCCTGGCCGCGCTACCGCTGCTCGCCTCCTGCTACCAGTTCTGCCGGACCGACGCGAAGACCGAGGACCACTACTTCCTCGGCTTCCCCAGCTACTGGAACGTGGTCGCGTTCTACGCGATCATCCTGAACGTCGGCACCACCGGTGTCGGCATCGCGCTCGCGGTCCTGACGGTGCTGGTCTTCGTGCCGGTCAAGTACGTCTACCCGTCCCGCACCAAGCTGCTCCGGGGGCTGAACCTGGGGCTGGCGACGGTCTGGCTGGTCGCCTCCGCGGTGCTGGTCGTCCAGTACCCCGACCCGCACCCGCTGGTGGTCGCGCTGAGCATGGCCTACCTCGCCTACTACTTCGGGGTCAGCATCTGGCTCACCGTCGCGGGCAACCGCCGCCGGTCGTCGTCAGCCGAGGGCGTCGAGCGCGTGGGATAGGTCGGCGACCAGGTCGGCGGGGTCCTCGATCCCGCAGGACAGCCGCACGAAGCCCGCGGGGACCGCGTCCCCGCCCCACTGCGCGCGCCGGTCGATCGTGCTGTGGACGCCGCCGAAGCTCGTCGCCGCGGCCCACAGCCGGCTCTCCGCCAGCAGCCGGGCGACCGCGGTCTCGTCGGCCAGCTCCGCGGACACCACGCCGTTCGGGCGCAGCATCTGGCGCGCGGCCAGCGCGAACGACGGGTCGCCCTCGCGCCACGGCCAGCGCAGGTTCGTGACGGCCGGGTGCCCCGCCAGCAGCTCGGCGACCGCCGCCGCGTTCGCCGCCTGACGGGCCAGCCGGAGGTCCAGGGTGCTCATCGACCGGTGCCCGAGCCAGGCCTCGAACGGCCCCGGCGTGCTGCCGGTGCGGTCGCGGAAGCCCTTCACGGCCGCGTACAGCTCCTCGTCGGTCACGGTCACGTGCCCGAGCAGCACGTCGCTGTGGCCGGTGAGCGCCTTGGTGTCGCTGCCCACGGTGAGGTCGGCCCCCAGCGCCAGGGGACGCTGACCCAGCGGGGTGGCGGTGGTGTTGTCGACCGCGACCAGCGCGCCCGCGGCGTGGGCGGCCGCGGCCACGGCGGCGATGTCGCAGACGTCCAGCTGCGGGTTGCTCGGCGTCTCCAGCAGCACCATCCGGGCGCCCGCGAGCCCCCCGTCGGCGGCGACGCGCCCGATCTCCGGCGTGGGCACGTACTGCACCTCGATGCCGAAGCGGGCGAGCTCCTCGGCGGCCAGCAGGCGGGTCGTGTAGTACCCGTCCGACGGCAGCACGACTCGGTCACCGCTGCGGGTGGGGGCCAGCACGGCGGCGGTCAGCGCCGCCATCCCGGTGGCGAAGGACAGGCAGCGCCCGCCGTCGAGCTCCCCGACGGCGGACTCGAAGTGCCGGAGCGTCGGGTGCTCGGTCCGCGCGTAGGCGTCGTTCCCGCCCGCACGCGGGGGCTGGTCACCGAGGTGGAAGGGGGCGGCGAACACCGGCGAGGGCCGCATCGGCTCGCCCGGCGCCGCGGGCCCCTCCCCCCCGCGTACCGACCTGGTCCCGTCGCCCCATCCGCTGTCCACGTCCGCAGACTCCATCACTCCGGCTTCGCCTCGCGCGACATGATCTCGCGCACCATCCGGCCGGGCGCCTCGCCCTCGTGGCACACGCGGACGACCGCCTCGGTGATCGGCACGTCGATGCCGTGCGCCCGCGCGAGGTCGAGCACCGACCGGCAGCTCTTCACGCCCTCCGCCGTCTGCCGGGTGCTCTGCTGGACCTCCTCCACGGTCATGCCGCGGCCGAGCTTCTCGCCGAAGGTGCGGTTGCGCGACAGCGGCGAGCTGCAGGTGGCCACCAGGTCCCCCAGCCCCGCCAGCCCCGCGAAGGTGGTCAGCTCGGCGCCCAGCGCGATGCCCAGCCGGGCGGTCTCGGCCAGCCCGCGGGTGATGAGCGAGGCGCGGGTGTTGTCCCCGAAGCCGAGCCCCTCGGCGATACCGCAGGCCAGGGCGATGACGTTCTTCACCGCTCCGCCCAGCTCGCAGCCGACGACGTCGGGGTTGGTGTAGGGGCGGAAGTACCGGGTGTGGCACGCCGCCTGGAGCACCGCGGCGCGGTCGGGGTCCGAGCACGCGATCACCGTGGCGGCCGGCTGCTCCTCGGCGATCTCCCGGGCCAGGTTCGGGCCCGACAACGCCGCGACGTGCGCAGCCGGGGAGCCGGTGATCTCGCAGATCACCTCGCTCATCCGCATGGTCGTGCCCAGCTCGATGCCCTTCATGAGCGAGAGCAGCGTGGCGTCCGGCGGCAGCAGCCCCCGCCAGGCCGTGAGGTTGCCGCGCAGCGACTGCGAGGGGACCGCGAGCACGACGACGTCGGCGTCGTCCAGTGCCTCGGCCGGGTCGACGGTCGCCCGCAGCCGGTCGGGCAGGCGCACACCCGGCAGGTAGTCGGGGTTCTCCCGCGTGTCGGTGATGGCATCGACGAGCTCCGGCCGCCGCGCGTGGAGCCGGACGTCGCAGCCGGCGTCGGCGAGCACCTTGGCGAACGTCGTGCCCCAGGAACCGGCGCCCAGGACCGCCGCCCGGGTCACGCGGCGCTCCCGGGCAGGTCGCCGTGCCGCTCCCGGCGGGGAGCGGGGTGGACCACGCGCGGCGCGGGCTCCCCGCGCAGCTCGGCCAGCTGGTCGCGGACCCGGGACATCATCTGCTCCGTCGTCTCCCGCAGCAGCGCGGGCTCCAGGGGGCGGCCGGCGCGCACCTCGGCCCGCGCCGCGGAGAGGTCGATCGGCTCGCCCACGAGGTAGTGGGTGGGCGTGCGGAGCCGCAGGTGCAGCTTCTTGGTGTGGTAGTCGTGCACCCGCTGCGGCCCCCACTGGGCGACCGGGACGACCACGGCGTCGGTGGTGAGCGCCAGATGGGCCGCCCCCGTGCGCGCCTGCATGGGCCACCAGTCGGGGTCCCGGGTCACCGAGCCCTCCGGGTACACCACCACGATGTTGCCCGCATGCAGATCGGCCTCCGCCGCCGCGAGCGCGCCGCGGGCGGCGCTGGAGAACCGGGCGACGGGGATCTGCCCGGCCGCCCGCAGGATCGTGCCGGCCAGCCCCCTGAAGACCGCCTCCTTGGCCAGGAAGTGCGGGATCCGACCGCGGTCGAACACCAGGCGGGCGCAGGCCAGCGGGTCCAGCACCGACACGTGGTTGACCACCAGGAGCACCGGCCCGGTGACCGGGATGCGCTCGGCGTGGTGGTAGCGCAGCCGGAAGATCAGGGCGGACACCGGGTAGATCACCACGATGCACAGCCACAGCGGGAAGGAGATGCGCCCCCGGGTGCGCCACTTGGCAGCGCGGCGGGCACCGGGTGCGCGCACCGGTCCGCCCGCGCTCGTCCCGCGCGGGGACGTCTCGTCCGACACCGGCTCCCCTCCCTGTCCTGTGAGCCAGCCCATGATCGACCCGTGCGGCCGCCGGGGGAGCACCGGGTCCCGGCCGACGGGGTCCCGGGTCACCGTGTGCTGACATTGTCGTCGTGTCCAGGTGGTCGGTCGTGGTCCCGGCGAAGCGCCTCGCCGCCGCCAAGACCCGGCTGCGGCCGCTCACCGGCGTCCCCGGCGGCGACCACGGCGCCCTGGTCCTCGCCCTGCTGGCCGACACCGTGGCCGCGGCGCTGGCCTGCGAGCGGGTCGGGTCGGTGGTGGTCGTCACCGACGAGCCGGTGGCCGCCGACCTGGTGCGCGGGCTGGGCGCCCGCGCGGTGCCCGACGAACCGGACGGCGGCCTGAACCCCGCGCTCGAGCACGGCGCCGGGAGCGCTCCCGGGGACGCCGTCGCCGCGCTCTCCTCCGACCTGCCCGCCCTCCGCCCGGTGGAGCTGGCGGCGGCGCTGGCGGAGGCGGAGGCGGCGCCCCGCTGCTTCGTGGCCGATGCCCAGGGAACGGGCACCACCCTGCTGACCGCCGTCGGCACGCCGTTGCGCCCGCGGTTCGGCCGCGGCTCCGCCGCAGCCCACCAGGCCGGCGGCGCGGTTCGGCTCACCGGCGCCTGGCCCGGCCTGCGCCGCGACGTCGACGTCCCCGCGGACCTCCGGGCAGCGCTGGCGCTGGGGGCCGGACCACGCACGTCCGCGCTGGTGCGGGGGTCGTCCTCGCTCGCCATCCGGGTCCGTACGGCACGATGAGGGAGTGGCAACAGAGAGCGCTCCCCGGACCGATGCCCTCCCCGTCGACCGCTACCTGAACCGAGAACTGTCCTGGCTGGACTTCAACGCCCGCGTGCTGGAGCTCGCCGAGGACGACTCGCTGCCGCTGCTGGAGCGGGTGAAGTTCCTCGCGATCTTCGCCAGCAACCTGGACGAGTTCTACATGGTGCGCATCGCCGGTCTGAAGCGCCGGCAGAGCACCGGTCTCACCGTCCGCTCGCCCGACGGGCTGACCATCCGCGAGCAGCTGGAGCGGGTGACCGCCCGCACGCAGGAGCTGGTGCAGCGGCACTCCGACGTCTTCAACAAGGACGTGCTGCCCCGCCTCGAGGAGGCCGGCATCCGGATCGTCCACTGGGACGACCTGGACGAGGACGCGATGCGCCGGCTCCGGGACTACTTCCGCGACCAGGTGTTCCCGGTGCTGACCCCGCTGGCCGTCGACCCCGCGCACCCGTTCCCGTACATCAGCGGCCTGTCGCTGAACCTCGCGGTGTCGGTGCACGACCCGGACACCAACGCCCCCCGCTTCGCGCGGCTCAAGGTGCCCAACAACGTGCCGCGCTTCGTGTCGGTCACCTCGCAGGACGACACCGTCATCTTCCTGCCCCTCGAGGACCTGATCGCCGCCCACCTGCCCCAGCTCTTCCCGGGGCTCGACGTGCTCGACCACCACTTCTTCCGTGTCACCCGCAACGCCGACGTGGAGGTCGAGGAGGACCGCGACGAGGACCTGCTGCAGGCGCTGGAGCGGGAGCTCGCCCGGCGCCGGTTCGGCCCCGCGGTCCGCCTCGAGGTCGCCGAGCCGATGGACCCCCGGATCCTCGAGGTGCTCGTCTCCGAGCTCGAGGTCTCCCCGGACGACGTCGTGCACGTGCCGGGGCTGCTCGACCTGGCCTCGCTCACGGCTCTCTACGACCTGGACCGGCCGGAGCTCAAGGACGAGCCGTTCGTCCCGACCACCCACCCGCGGCTGAGCGAGGGCGAGACGCCGAAGAGCGTCTTCGCGACCCTGCGCGAGGGCGACGTCCTAGTGCACCACCCCTACCACTCGTTCGCCACCAGCGTGCAGCGGTTCATCGAGCAGGCGGCCGCCGACCCGAACGTGCTGGCGATCAAGCAGACGCTCTACCGGACCTCGGGCGACTCCCCCATCGTCAACGCGCTGATCGAGGCGGCGGAGGCCGGCAAGCAGGTCGTGGTCCTGGTGGAGATCAAGGCCCGGTTCGACGAGGAGGCCAACATCAGCTGGGCGCGCTCGCTGGAGCGGGCCGGCTGCCACGTCGTGTACGGACTGGTCGGGCTGAAGACGCACTGCAAGACGGCGCTGGTCGTGCGCCGCGAGCAGGGCGTGATCCGCCGCTACTGCCACATCGGCACCGGCAACTACAACCCGAAGACGGCGCGGATCTACGAGGACCTGGGCATCCTCACCGCCGACCCGCGGGTGGGCGCGGACCTCACCGACCTGTTCAACGTCCTCACCGGCTACTCGCGGCAGACCAACTACCGCACGCTCATGGTGGCGCCGCACAGCATCCGCAACGGGCTCATCGAGAAGATCCGCCGCGAGGCGCGGAACGCGCGCGAGGGACGCCCCTCGGGCATCCGCATCAAGGCGAACTCCATCGTCGACGAGCGCCTCATCGACGCCCTCTACGAGGCCTCGCAGGCCGGTGTGCCGGTGGAGCTGTTCGTCCGCGGGATCTGCGCGCTGCGACCGGGCGTGGCCGGGATGTCGGAGACGATCCGGGTGCGCTCGATCGTCGGCCGGTTCCTCGAGCACTCCCGGGTGATCTCCTTCCTCAACGGCGGGGACCCGGAGTGGTGGATCGGCAGCGCAGACCTCATGCACCGCAACCTCGACCGCAGGGTCGAGGTGCTGCTGCGGGTTTGCGACGAGGCGGCCCGCAGGCAGCTGGAGGAGACCCTGCGCCCGGCCATGGAGCCGGGGGTGCGGTGCTGGGAGCTGCGCAGCGACGGGCAGTGGGACCGGCTGGACGGGCGGGACTACCAGGCAGAGCTGATGCACCGGATCCATGAGCTCGCCGGCTGAGCCGCGACCGATCGCGGCCGCCGGCGGCGTCGTGTGGCGCCCGGCCGGGGACGACGGCATCGAGATCGCCGTGGTCCACCGGCCCCGCTACGACGACTGGTCGCTGCCGAAGGGGAAGCTCGACGCCGGTGAGCACGCCCTGGCCGCCGCGTGCCGCGAGGTGGTCGAGGAGACCGGGCTGCGCATCGTCGCCGGACGCCGGGGCCCGACGACCCAGTACGCGGTCGACGGCGTGCCCAAGCACGTCGACTACTGGCTGATGCGGTGCGTGGGGGGCTCCTTCGGCGCCAACGATGAGGTGGACGAGCTGCGCTGGCTCGCCCCCGACGACGCCGCCGCGCTCGTCACCCACGAGCACGACCGGCTGGTGATCGCCGACGCCGCCCGCACCGACGTGCCGCGCGAGGTGGGCCTGCTGCTGGTGCGGCACGGCCGCGCCGGCAGCAAGCAGGAGTTCGGCGGCCCGGACGAGCTGCGGCCGCTGGATGACAAGGGCCGGCGGCAGGCCGAGCAGCTGGCCGACGCCCTGACGTGGTTCGCCCCGGACGAGGTGTTCAGCACCCCGAAGGTGCGCTGCACGCAGACGGTGGAGCCGCTGGCCGAGCGGCTGGCCGTGGACGTGCGGCCGTCACCCCGGATGGGCGAGGAGTCCTTCGCCGACGACCCGCGGGCGGGGATGGCGCTCGTGGCGGAGCTGCTGGAGCGCCCCGGGGCGACGGTGCTGTGCAGCCAGGGCGGGGTGATCCCCTCGGTGCTGCAGACGCTCGGGGTGCACGGCCACGGCGTCCGCGGTCTGCTCCCGCCGGCCGCCAAGGGCAGCGTCTGGGCCCTCGGCGGCCGGCCGGGCGCGCTGGTCGCGGACTACTACCGCGACTTCGAGCCCGACCCGGACGCCCCGCTGCCTCAGCGCGCGGGGAGCGCCGCCGGGAGCCAGGCCGGGCGCGCCGCCTCGTAGGCCTCGATGTCGTCGAGGTGCCGCTCGGTGAGGCCGACGTCGTCGAGCCCCTCCAGCAGCCGCCACCGGGTGTAGTCGTCGATCTCGAACGGCACCGCCACGTCGCCGTAGGTCACCTGCTTCGCGCGCAGGTCGACCGTCACCGGTGTCGCCGGGTCGGCCTCGACCGCGGTCCACAGCGCCTCGACCTCGGCCTGCGGCAGCACGACGGTGAGCAGCCCCGACTTGGTCGAGTTGTTGCGGAAGATGTCGGCGAACCGGGAGCTGATGACGACGCGGAACCCACCGTCGAGCAGCGCCCAGTTGGCGTGCTCGCGGGAGGAGCCGGTGCCGAAGTCGGGGCCGGCCACCAGGATCGAGGCGTCGGCGTACTCGGGCTTGTTGAGCACGAAGTCCGGCTCGTTGGTCCGCCAGGCGATGAACAGCCCGTCCTCGAAGCCGGTGCGGGTGATCCGCTTGAGGTACTCGGCCGGGATGATCTGGTCGGTGTCGACGGCGCTGCGGCGCAGCGGCGCGGCGGTGCCGGTGTGCGTGGTGAAGGCGTCCATGGCTCAGGCTCCGATCAGGTCGGCGGGGGCGGTGAGGCGGCCGGTGAGCGCCGTGGCGGCAGCGACCGACGGCGAGACCAGGTGGGTGCGCCCGCCCTTGCCCTGGCGGCCCTGGAAGTTGCGGTTGCTGGTCGAGGCCGACCGCTCGCCGGGCTTGAGCTGGTCGGGGTTCATGCCCAGGCACATCGAGCAGCCCGCCCCCCGCCACTCGGCGCCGGCCTCGACGAAGACCTTGTCCAGGCCCTCGGCCTCGGCCTGCAGCTTCACGCCGACCGAGCCGGGAACGACGAGCATGCGGGTCTCCGGATCGATCTTCTTGCCCTGCAGGAAGGCCGCGGCGGTGCGCAGGTCCTCGATCCGGCCGTTGGTGCAGGACCCGAGGAACACGGTGTCGACCTTGATCTCGCGCAGCGGGGTGCCGGGGGTCAGCCCCATGTAGGCCAGCGCCTGCTCGGCGGCCCGCCGTTCGCCGTCGTCGTCGAACTGGGCCGGGTCGGGCACCACGCCGTCGATCGGCAGACCCTGGCCGGGGTTGGTGCCCCAGGTGACGAACGGCGTGAGCGTCGAGGCGTCCAGCGTCACCTCGCGGTCGAACACCGCCCCGTCGTCGGTGCGCAGCGTGCGCCAGTGCTCGACGGCGGCGTCCCAGTCGTCGCCCTGCGGGGCGTGCGGGCGGCCGCGCAGGAAGTCGAAGGTGGTCTGGTCCGGCGCGATGAGCCCCGCCTTCGCGCCGGCCTCGATCGACATGTTGCAGATGGTCATCCGGGCCTCCATCGAGAGCGCCTCGATGGCGCCGCCGCGGTACTCGATGACGTGTCCCGCCGCACCGTTGGTGCCGATCTGGGCGATGACGGCCAGGATGATGTCCTTCGCCGACACCCCCGGAGCGAGCTCGCCGTCGACGGTGACCGACATCTGCTTCGGCCGGTACTGCGGCAGGGTCTGCGTGGCCAGCACGTGCTCGACCTCGCTGGTGCCGATGCCGAAGGCCAGGGCGCCGAACGCTCCGTGCGTGGAGGTGTGGCTGTCGCCGCAGACGATGGTCATGCCGGGCTGGGTGAGCCCCAGCTGCGGGCCGATGACGTGCACGATGCCCTGGTCGCGGTCACCCATCGGGGCCAGCCGGATACCGAACTCGGCGGCGTTCCGGCGCAGCGCGTCGACCTGCGCACGGCTGATCGGGTCGGCGATCGGCTTGAGGATGTCCAGGGTCGGGACGTTGTGGTCCTCCGTGGCCATCGTCAGGTCGGGGCGACGCACGGTGCGCCCGGCGGCGCGCAGGCCGTCGAAGGCCTGCGGGCTGGTGACCTCGTGCACCAGGTGCAGGTCGATGTAGAGCAGGTCGGGCTCCCCCGACGTGCTGCGCACGACGTGGGCGTCGTAGACCTTCTCGGCCAGGGTCTTCGGCACGGGCGCGTCCCCTTCGGGTGACTGGTCGATCCCGAGTTGACTGTCTCACTGCTCGGGATGCGAGTATTGCTGTGTGGGACAGCCTAACCCGGTCGCGGTTCTGGACAAAGCGGTGTCGATCCTGCATGCCGTCGCACAGGAACCGGCCACCCTCGCCGAGCTCGTCACGCGCACCGGCCTGCCCCGGGCCACCGCCCACCGGCTCGCCGTCGCCCTGGAGGGGCACCGCCTCGTCCGGCGCACCGACAGCGGCAGCTGGGCACCGGGTCCGGCGCTGGCGGAGCTCGGGCGGACGACCGCCGACATCGGCGAGATCGCCTCGCGTCACCTGGTCACGCTGCGGGACGCCACCGGCGAGAGCGCCCAGTTCTACGTCCGCGACGGCGCGACGCGCGTGTGCGTCGCCGCCGCCGAGCGGACCAGTGGCCTGCGCGACACCGTCCCGGTCGGCGCCCGACTGCCCATGACCGCGGGCTCGGCGGCGCACGCCCTGCTGGCGTTCATGCCCGCCGACGAGGTGACCCGCCTGCTGCCGTCGGCCAGCTTCACCGCCCGCACCCTGCTCGACGTGCGCCGCCGCGGCTGGGCGCACAGCGTGGCCGAGCGGGAGGCCGGCGTGGCGTCGCTGTCGGCCCCCGTCCGGGACGGCAACGGGTCCGTGCTGGGCGCCGTCTCGATCTCAGGGCCGGTGGAGCGCCTGGGCCGGCGCCCCAGCCCGGAGGTCATCGGCGCCGTGCTGGACGCCTCGGCGGCCATCGCCCGCGCCGCGCGCTGAGCTCGCCGGGAATCGCCGCCCGATCAGCGCCGACGGCCGGGCGCTCGACCCCCTGGCCTACTAGTACGTAGGTACGTATATTCGTCGTATGCAGCGCACCGGGTCCGCTCTCGTACGCACGCTCCGAGGTGCCCTCGCCGGCTTCGTCGTCGGCTTCGTCGTGGGCCTGCTGGTCCACGTCGTGGACGACGCCGCGGTCAACCCGTTCTTCTTCGGGTCGATCGGCATCGCGGTGGGCGCCGGGCTCGCCGGCGACCGGCCGCGGCAGGAGAACGACCGGCCGGTCGACGCACCATGACCGACGAGGACCGCTTCACCCGGATCGAGCAGCGCCTCGCCGCACTCGAGTCAGCCGCGGAGCGGGCCGGCCGGCCACCCGCGGCACCGGCGGAGACCGGGTCGCAGGAACGGTTCTGGGCGCTGGACGGCCTCGCCGAGGACGCGGCCGCCCTCCCCGGTGGCGCCGTCGTCTACGCGGGCTCGGTGCGCCTGCCCAGCGGGGAGCAGTACGCCTGGCAGCGCACGCACGGCGCGGAGGATGCGCTCGGCGACGGCTCGGCCGACGCGGAACTCGCCGCCGAGCTGTCCGCGCTGGCCCACGCGGTCCGGCTCCGGCTGCTGCGGGAGGTGCTGGGCGGGACCCGCACGACCGCCGGGCTCGCCGCGCTCCCGGGACTGGGCACGACCGGGCAGCTGCACCACCACCTCCGCCAGCTCACCGCAGCGGGGTGGCTCCGCGCCACCGCCCGCGGGAGCTGGGCCGTGCCCGCCGAGCGGGTGGTCCCGCTGCACGTCGTCCTCGCGGCGGTGTCGTCGTGAACCCGCGCGTCCTCGCGGCCCGGTGCCGCGCCCCGCTGGCACCGGCCGGCGTCCTGCTCATCGCCGTCGGCGGGAGCGGCGTGCCCGCGGCCGCCCTCGCCGGGTTTTTGCTCGTCGTCGGCTTCCTGGTGCTCGACCGAGTGCGGCCGCCCGAGCACCCGGTGACGGTGGTCGAGCCGCCGGTCGCGGGCCGGTGGCGGGCCGTCAACTCCCCCGCCTCCGGCGTGCCCTCGCACGGCACCAACGGGCTGGGCCAGACATGGGCCATCGACCTGGCGGCCGAGCCCGGCGACGGAGCGCGTCCCGCGTTCGGCTCCGGCGGTCAGTGGCGGCGGCCGACCGACTACCCGGCGTTCGGCCGGCCGGTGCGCTCCCCCGTCGACGGCCTGGTCGTGCGGGTCCACGACCGCCGTCGCGACCACCGGGCGCGCAGCGGGTGGGTGTCCCTGATCGTCCTGCTGGTCGTCGAGGGCTTCGTACGCCAGGTGGCCGGCACGCGGTGGATGCTGGGCAACCACGTCGTCGTCCGCCGGGACGACGGCACCCATGCCGTCCTGGCCCACCTGCGCCGCGGCTCGGTGCGGGTGGCCGTCGGCGACCGCGTCGCAGCCGGGCAGCAGGTCGCGGAGTGCGGCAACTCCGGCAACAGCAGCGAACCGCACCTGCACGTCCAACTCACCGACTCCGCCCGGGTGGCCGCGTCCTGCGGACGCCCGATGGCCTTCCGCGCGGCGGCGCCGGACGGCTCCGACGGGCTCCCGGGCAACGACGAGCTGCTCCAGGTCTGAGCCCGCCGCTCAGTGGCCTGGGAACGGCGAGAGCCCCCGACCGGGTGGTCGGGGGCTCTCGATCGCGTAGCCCCGAAGGGATTCGAACCCTCGCTACCGCCGTGAGAGGGCGGCGTCCTGGGCCGCTAGACGACGGGGCCGTGCTGTGTCACTGCTGTACTGCAAGAGGAACCAGGCTTCCTCGCTGGGGTACCAGGACTCGAACCTAGACTAACGGAACCAGAAACCGTCGGGCTGCCAATTACCCCATACCCCATGGGTAGCACCTCGCGGCGCCGGAGAGAACTGTACCCGACGCTGCGCGGGCGGGTGGCACCACCCCCCGGTCGGCGGGTCAGCCGGCCGGGGCGGGCGCCGCGGCCCGCGGGAGGCGCAGGTCCAGCGCGGGCGTGTGCAGCTCCGGCCGCGCCCGCCGCCGCCACCGGGCGACGAGCAGGACGTAGCCGCCGAAGCCGACCGCGGTGAGCGTGAGCGACACCGGAACCAGCCCCGCCGGCACCACGTCCGTGGCCACGGCATCACCCAGCAGCGCCACCAGCAGGAACAGCACCACGTTGTTGACCGCGTGCAGGACGACCGCGGCCTCGAGGCCGCCGGTCAGCCAGACGACGGCGGAGGCGGCCAGGGCGAAGGCGAAGCGGTCGAGGAACGTGGCGAGGTCCGGCGGGAGGTGCGCGAGGGAGAAGAGCGCGCCGGTGACCACCGCGGCCACCACGGCACCGACGCGCGGGCTGCGGATCCAGCCGGCGATCGCCTGGCTCAGGTAGCCGCGGAACAGGTACTCCTCGGCCGCGGACTGCAGCGGTGTGGTGAGCAGGACGACAGCCAGCAACCAGCCCCACGAGGGGACCGGTCCCGTCACCTCGACCTCCTCCGCGGTGATCCCCAGGAGCACGGAGAGGCCGATCACGACCCCGATCGAGGCCAGCGCCAGCAGCGTCAGCCGGGGCAGCAGCCGCCACCGGAACCGGGCGAGCACCGACGACGACCAGCCGGGGCGCATGCCGTGCGCCACCGCCCAGGCCAGCCACACCACCGGGATGCCCACGGCCAGGGTCGCGTTGGTGACCAGCAGCGTGCCCGGGTCGGTGAGCTCGATCAGGGCCAGGTCGGGGCTGAGGCCGGTGAGGATGCCGATCACGCCGAGCAGCGCGCCGGCCACCAGGAAGACCACCCCCAGCAGGAGCAGCCCCAGCAGCGGCCGCCACCAGGCCCAGTCGCGGGTCCGCATGATGCGCAGGTACGGCTGCGGGACGTCGTGCGGCGGTGTGCCCGGCGGGAGGGCCCAGCCGGCCGGGGGAAAGGGCGCCGGGGGGAAAGGAGGCTGCGGGAACGGGCCCGGGGCATACCCACCCGGCGGGAACGGACCCGGGGCGTACCCACCCGGGGGGAACGGACCCGGGGCGTACGCACCCGGGGGGAACGGACCCGGGGCGTACGCACCCGGCGGGAACGGCGCGGGCGGCTGCGGCCAGGGCGGGACCGGGAACCGCCCGGGGTCCGGCCGCAGGGTCGGTGGCGGTCCGGCGTACGGCTCGTCGGCCGGACCGCCACCGGTCCCCGGGAAGGTCATCCCGCCGTCGCCACCGTGCGGGCCGCCGCGAGCCGGGCCATCGTCCGCTCGCGCCCGAGCAGTTCCATCGACTCGTACAGCGGCGGGGACACCGTGCGCCCGCTGACGGCGACCCGCACCGGCCCGAAGGCCTGCCGCGGCTTGCGCCCCAGGCCCTCGACCAGCGCGTCCTTGAGCGCCTGCTCGATGGCCGGGGTGGTCCACTCCGGCAGCTCGCGCAGCGCCGCCTCCGCCGCGTCCAGCACCTCGACCGCGCTGTCCCCCGCGAGCTGCTTCTCCGCCGCCTGTGGGTCGATGGTGACCTCGTCGACGAACAGGAAGCCCAGCAGCCCGACGGCCTCGGAGAGCACCACCATGCGCTCCTGGGCCAGCGGCGCGATCGCCCGCAGCACCGACTCCTGCTCGGCGGTGGGCGGCTCGGCGACCAGCCCGGCGCCCGCCAGGTACGGCACCACCCGGGCGGTGAACTCCTCGACCGGCAGGGAACGCAGGTGGGTGGCGTTGATCGCCTCGGCCTTCTTCAGGTCGAACCGCGCCGCGTTCGCGTTCACCTTCGTGACGTCGAACGCCTCCACCATCTCAACGACCGAGAAGATGTCGCGGTCGTCGGCGATCGACCAGCCCAGCAGCGCGAGGTAGTTGACCAGCCCCTCGGGGAGGAAGCCGCGCTCCCGGTAGACGTCGAGATTGGACGTGGGGTCGCGCTTGGACAGCTTCTTGGTGCCCTCGCCGGTGACCAGCGGGAGGTGGCCGAACCGGGGGGTGCCCTGCGCAACGCCGATGTCGGTGAGCGCCGCGTACAGGGCCAGCTGGCGCGGGGTCGAGGGCAGCAGGTCCTCGCCGCGGAGGACGTCGGTGATGCCCATCAGGGCGTCGTCGACCGGGTTCACGAAGGGGTAGAGCGGGGCGCCGTTGCCGCGCACGAGCACGAAGTCGGGCACCGCACCCGCGGCGAAGCGCACCTCCCCGCGGACCAGGTCGGTCCAGCTGAGGTCCTCGTCGGGCATCTTCAGCCGCAGTACCGGGGACCGGCCCTCGTCGCGGAAGGCCTGCTTCTGGGCGTCGGTGAGGAACCGGTCGTGGTTGTCGTAGCCGAGCTTGGGGTCCTCGCCGGCGGCGCGGCGCCGGGCGTCGACCTCCTCGTTGGTCGAGAACGACTCGTAGGCGTGGCCGGCCTCGAGCAGCTTCGCGGCCACCTCCCGGTAGACGTCGTGCCGCTCGGACTGCCGGTACGGGCCGTTCGGGCCCCCGACCTCCGGCCCCTCGTCCCAGTCCAGCCCGAGCCAGCGCAGGCTGTCGAGCAGGTGCCGGTAGGACTCCTCGGAGTCGCGGGCGGCGTCGGTGTCCTCGATGCGGAAGACGAACGTGCCGCCGTGGTGGCGGGCGTGCGCCCAGTTGAAGAGGGCCGTGCGGATCAGCCCGACGTGGACCAGCCCGGTTGGCGACGGGCAGAAGCGGGTGCGCACGGTCATCGGGCGCCACCGGCCGTCGAGACGGCGTCGGCCGCCGTCACGGTGTTGGTCAGCGTGCCGAGGCCCTGGATGCTGCACGCCACGGTCTGGCCGGGGCGGATCGGGCCCACGCCCGAGGGGGTGCCGGTGAGCACCACGTCGCCGGGCAGCAGCGTCATCACCTGCGAGATGTAGGAGATGAGCGTGGGGACGGCGAAGAGCAGCTGGCTGGTGCGCCCGGACTGGCGGCGCTCGCCGTCGACGTCGCAGGTCACCTCCAGGTCGCCGGCGTCGAGGCCGATGCCGGCCAGATCGGTCTCGATCCACGGCCCGAGCGGGCAGAAGGAGTCGAAGCCCTTGGCGCGGGTCCACTGCCCGTCGCTCCGCTGCATGTCCCGCTCGGTGACGTCGTTGCCGATCGTGTAGCCGAACACGCTGCCCAGCGCCTGCTCCGGCGTGACGTTGCGGGCCCCGCGGGCGCCGATCACCACAGCGAGCTCCACCTCGTGGTGCACGTTCGTGCTGCCGGGCGGGATGCGGATGGCGTCGCCGGGGCCGATGACCGACGTCGAGGGCTTGAGGAACAGCAGCGGTTCCTTCGGGGCCTCCCCGGTGTTCATCTCCTTGACGTGCTCGGCATAGTTCTTCCCGACGCACACGACCTTGCTCGGCAGGATCGGCGAGAGCAGCCGGATGTCGGCCT
This sequence comes from Blastococcus sp. SYSU DS0828, assembly GCF_054050975.1. Taxonomy (NCBI): domain Bacteria; kingdom Bacillati; phylum Actinomycetota; class Actinomycetes; order Geodermatophilales; family Geodermatophilaceae; genus Blastococcus; species Blastococcus sp. SYSU DS0828. The sequence continues at coordinate 89,986 of NZ_JBJHAK010000009.1, forward strand.
GCGCGTAGCGGGTACCGGTGAAGGAGATCTGGCCGAAGGGGTGGCCCTCGATCTGGGCGACCTGGCCGTCCCCGTCGAGGACGCCGAAGGACATGCCCTGAGGAGAGGCGAAACGGACGATGCGCACGAGCCGAGGTTAGTCGCGCGCCGTTCTGCCTATCGTCCGCCCATGGCCTGCCGGTTCAGCGAACTCGTCGTCGACAGCCGGGACCCCGAGTCCCTCGCCGCCTTTTGGGCGGCGGTGCTGGGCTACCGGGTGCTGGGACGGGAGGAGAACGGCGAGGTCGAGATCGGGCCCGAGGCGGGGTTCGGCGGGCCGGCGCCCACGCTCATCTTCCAGCCGGTGGCCGAGCCCACCCCGGGCAAGGTGCAGCTGCACATCGACGTCAACCCGACCGACCGCGACCAGGCCGCCGAGCTGCAACGGCTGCTCGACCTGGGCGCGACACCGGCCGACGTCGGGCAGTCCGGCGACGAGAGCTTCCACGTGCTGGCCGACCCGGAGGGCAACGAGTTCTGCCTGCTGAGGACGCGGCTGGAGCCGCTGTAGGCAGCGCGGCTCCGCCCGTCAGGGGGACGGCAACTGGCCGCGGTGTCGGCCGGAGCCGGAGGGTCCCGGGCAGCCGCGACGGAGCCGCTCCGCCCGTCAGGGGGACGGCAACTGGCCGCGGTGTCGGCCGGAGGCCGACAATGTGACCGTGATCCTGATCGTCGTGAAGTTCCCCGTCCGTCCCGAGCGCGCCGACGAGTGGACCGGGCTGGCCGCCGACTACGCCCGCGCGGTGAATGCCGAGGAGGGCTCGCTGTTCTTCGAGTGGTCGCGGAGCCTGGAGGAGCCCGACACCTACGTCTGCGTCGAGGGCTTCCGCGACGCAGACGCGGGCGCTGCCCACGTGGCCACCGACGCCTTCAAGCGCTTCGTCGAGCAGGCACCGGACCTGGTGTCGGCGCAGCCGCAGATCATCTACGTGGACGCGCCCGAGGTCGCCGGGTGGGGCCCGATGGGTGAGATCCAGCCGCGCTGACACCTCAGGTGCGGCCCTTCCTGCTGCTGTCCTCCCGCCCGGAGGACGAGGCAGCCGACGAGGAGTACGCCTCGTTCCTGCGGTGCACCGCGCTGCCTGCTCGGCGCCTGCACCGGATCCGCTTGGAGACGGGGCCGCTGCCTGCGATCGATCTCGACGACTACGCGGGCGTCTTCCTCGGCGGCGGACCGTTCAACTCCTCCGACGAGGAGAAGTCGGCCGTCCAGGTGCGGGTGGAGCGCGAGGTCGGCGGCCTGCTCGACGAGATCGTCGACCGGGACCTGCCGTTCTTCGGCGCCTGCTACGGGATCGGCACCCTCGGCACCCACCAGGGCGGGGTCGTGGACCGCGCGTTCGGCGAGCCGGTGTCGGCGGTGGAGGTGACGGTGACCCCGGAGGGGCGGGAGGACCCGCTGCTGGCCGGGGTGCCCGACCGGTTCGCGGCCTTCGTCGGCCACAAGGAGGCATGCCGCGTCCTCCCACCGACCGCGGTGCTGCTGGCCTCGTCCGAGACCTGCCCGGTGCAGATGTTCAAGGTGAAGGAGAACGTCTACGCCACGCAGTTCCACCCGGAGCTCGACGTGGCGGGGATCGTCCAGCGGGTGCGCATCTACCAGCACGCCGGCTACTTCGCGCCGAGCGAGGTGGAGGCGGTCGTCGAACGGCTGACCCCCGCGGTGGTGACCGCGCCCGGCCGGCTGCTGGCGAACTTCGTCGCCCGCTACGGCTGAGGCCGGCGGATCACCGCGTAGGTGAGCGCGTCGACGAGCGCGTGCCACGACGCCTCCACGATGTTGGCGTGGACGCCGACGGTGGTCCACTCCCCCACCCCGTCGGTGGTGTCGATGAGCACGCGGGTGGTGGCGCTCGTGCCGCCCTTCCACCCCAGGATGCGGACCTTGTAGTCGGCCAGGGAGACGTCGGCCAGCTGCGGGTAGCGGTGCACCAGCGCCTGGCGGAGCGCGTTGTCCAGGGCGTTCACCGGGCCGTTGCCCTCGCCGGTGCTGATGATCCGCTCGCCGTCGACGTGCACCTTCACCGTCGCCTCGCTGACGACGACGCCGTTGCCCCAGTGCTCGACGGAGGTGCGGTAGCTCTCCAGCTCGAACAGGGGCGGCGGCGCCTCCGGCAGCTGGGCGCGCAGCAGCAGCTCGAAGGAGGCGTCGGCGGCCTCGAAGGACCAGCCGTCGGCCTCCAGCACCTTGACCTGGTCCACGACCCGGCCGATGGCGTCGGACTGGCCGGAGAGGTCCACGCCCAGCTCGCGCCCTTTCAGCTCGACCGACGCCCGGCCGGCCATCTCCGTGACCAGGATGCGCATGTCGTTGCCGACCACCGCGGGGTCGAGGTGGTTGTACAGCTCCGGGCTGACCTTGATCGCGCTGGCGTGCAGCCCCGCCTTGTGCGCGAACGCCGAGGCGCCCACGTAGGGCTGGTGGTCGTCGGGGGCGATGTTGGCCAGTTCGGCGATCGCGTGGCTGACCCGCTGCAGCTCCGGGAGGCACTCGGCGGGCACCGCGGGGATGCCCATCTTGGTGACCAGGTTGGCGATCAGCGCGAACGTGTCGGCGTTGCCGGCCCGCTCCCCGTAGCCGTTCGCCGTCCCCTGCACGTGGGTGACGCCGGCCTCGACCGCGGCCAGGGTGTTGGCCACGGCGCACCCGGTGTCGTCCTGGCAGTGGATGCCCAGCTTGCCGTCCACGCGGGATGCCACGTCGGCGACCACACGCCCCACCCCCATGGGCAGCATGCCGCCGTTCGTGTCGCACAGGACGCCCACCTCCGCCCCGGCGTCGAACGCCGCCTGCAGCACGCGCACCCCGTAGTCCGGGTCGGCGGCGTAGCCGTCGAAGAAGTGCTCGCAGTCGAGGAACACCCGCCGGCCGGCGGCGACGAAGAAGGCGACGGTGTCGGCCACCATCGCCAGGTTCTCCTCCAGGGTGGTGCGCAGCGCCTCCCGCACGTGCCGCACGTCGGACTTCGCCACCAGGCAGACCACCGGCGTCTCCGCGTCGAGCAGGGCGCGGACCTGCGGGTCGTCGGCCACCGCGACGCCGGCCTTGCGGGTGGACCCGAACGCCACCAGCTGGGCGTGCTCGAGCTTCAGCTCGGTCCGCGCCCGGGCGAAGAACTCGGTGTCCTTGGGGAGGGCACCCGGCCAGCCACCCTCGATGTACCCGACCCCGATCTCGTCGAGCAGCCGGGCCACCGCCAGCTTGTCGGCGACCGAGTAGCTGACCCCCTCCCGCTGGGCGCCGTCGCGCAGCGTGGTGTCGAAGACGTGGAAGTCGGTCTCGGTGGTCACGGTGTCTCCCGGGGATGGCAAGGGCCGAACACGAAAAAGACCCCCCGGGTACGGGAGGTCTGCGCGCAGTCGGGGAGGTGACTGCGCGCTAGGCGATGATGATCGTGCCGCTGGTGTGCATCGCCGACCATGAAAGCACGGGAGGCGCGGTGCGCGGCACCCCCGTCCCGGAAACCGGGCGACGGGCCACCGCCTGCGCTGGTACCCACTCCTGGTGATCCCGACCGAGTGGACCCCCGTGCACCGCCCCGTCGACGGCGAGCTGGTGGGCTGGCTGGCACCCGACGGCGCCGCCGGCCAGGTGCGCCCGGTGCTGCTCACCGGCGCTCCCCTGGCCGGCCCCCGGTCCCCCGGCGACGCCGCGGCGCTGCTGCGCACCGAGGGGCTGCGCGCACTGGACCGGCGGTGGTGGGCCCGGCTGCCCGAGCCGTTCCCCGCCGGCACCGTCGCGGCCGGGGAGCCGGGCGAGGACTGGACCTGGCAGCCGGTCGTGCTGGTGGAGTCCTCCCCCACCGGCTGCACGGTGCGCCCGGAGTGGCCCGCCCCGGGCGAGACCGGGCGCGCCCACCTCCCGGTGCCGGTCGGCGACCTGCTGCGCGAGCAGCCTCCGGAGGGCTGAGACGTCACCCCCGCTCGGGGACCCGGGCGCGCAGCCGGTCGCTGAACTCGACGACGTAGGGCAGACCCCGGAGGTCCTCCGCGACGACGTCGACACCCGCGGCGCGCAGCAGCTCGGCCAGCCATTCCCAGGGATGGTCGTCGCCGGTGTCCTCCGCGTCGTCCGGGAGCACGGTCGTGCGCACGTCGTCGGCCAGGTGCGCGAGGGTCAGGCCCTGCCACGGGTCCGCACCGCCGCCGAGCGTGAACCCCCGCTCGTCGTGCAGCCGGATGCGGCGCCCGTCCGCCAGGACGGCGAACTCCTCGACGCGGAACGAGATGCCGCCCGGATCGAGGACCGGCTCGTCGAGGGCCGGCACGTACGGCGCGTACCCCCACCCCGAGGTGGCGCGCTCGCCCGCCCGCGCGTCGTCGCCCTCGGCGCCGGCGAGCAGCCGTCGGCGGGCTTCCTCCTCGGTCACCAGGTCGCACCATGCGCCCAGCCCGACCACCGGCGCCCCCACGACCCGACCGTAGCGCCGGCCGGAAGGTCAGCCGCCGGCGAGGGCGGCCAGCCTGTCGCCGACGTCGGACGTGCGGATCGTCGCCCGCGGGTCGCGGGTGGACAGGTCGAAGGCGACGGCGGCGTCCACCTTGCGCGCCTGCTCGGTACGGCCCAGGTGCTCCAGCAGCAGCCCGACCGAGAGCACGGTCGCGGTCGGGTCCGCGATGCCCTGACCGGCGATGTCGGGGGCGGAGCCGTGCACCGGCTCGAACATGCTCGGGTTGGCCCCCGAGGCGTCGAGGTTGCCGCTGGCCGCCAGGCCGATGCCCCCGGTCACGGCGGCTGCGACGTCGGTGACGATGTCGCCGAAGAGGTTGTCGGTGACGATGACGTCGTAGCGGCCCGGGTCGGTGATGAAGAACATCGACGCGGCGTCGACGTGCTGGTAGGCGACGGTGACCTCAGGGAACTCGACCGACACCTCCTCCACGATCCGCGACCAGAGCCCGCCGGCGTGGGTCAGCACGTTGGTCTTGTGGATCAGCGTCAGGTGCTTGCGCGGGCGCGCCACGGCCCGCTCGAACGCGTAGCGGACGACCCGCTCCACCCCGAAGGCGGTGTTGAGGCTGACCTCGGTGGCGATCTCCTGCGCGGTGTCCTTGCGCAGCACACCGCCGTTGCCGACGTAGGGACCCTCGGTCCCCTCGCGGACGCACAGCATGTCGATCGGGCCGGGCTCGACCAGCGGGCTGCGCACACCGTCGAACAGCTTCGCCGGGCGCAGGTTGACGTGGTGGTCCAGCTCGAAGCGCAGCCGCAGCAGGAGCCCGCGCTCGAGGATGCCCGGGGGCACGCTCGGGTCACCGATGGCACCGAGCAGGATCGCGTCGTGCCGGCGCAGCTCGTCGAGCACCGTGTCGGGCAGCAGCTCCCCCGTCCGCTGCCACCGCGCGGCACCCAGGTCGTAGGGGGTCGTCTCCAGGTCGGGGGCGACCGCGCGGAGGACCTTGAGTCCCTCCGCCACGACCTCGGGTCCGATGCCGTCTCCGGGGATCACTGCCAGGCGCATGGGAAGGGACCCTAGGTCAGGGGGTGGGGTGTTCGGCGGGCCGGGCCGCGCGTGGCCCCACCCCGCCGGGTCCTTGCCCCCGTGTGGGCGCACCGACATCCTGGGCACCGAAGCCGGCGCGGGCCGGCCCCGACGGAGGAGAACAGTGAGCCAGTCCGACGACCAGGGTCGAAACGATCCCCAGTCCTCCGCTCCTGGGAACGGGCAGGACCACGGCCAGCCCCCGTACGGGCAGCAGCAGCACGGGCAGCCCCAGCACGGTCAGCAGCAACACGGGCAGGGCCAGTACGGGCAGCAGCAGTACGGGCAACCCCAGTACGGGCAGCACCAGTACGGGCAGAGCCCCTACGGCCAGCCCCAGTACGGGCAGCCCCAGTACGGGCAGCAGCAGTACGGGGAGCAGCAGTTCGGGCAGAGCCCCTACGGCCAGCCGGGGTACGGCACGCCGGCCCCCTACGGTCAGCAGTACCCGCAGCCGTACGGCCCGTACGGCGCTCCCGGCGTCCCCGCCAAGCCGGCCGGCGTGATCACCGCGGCCGTGCTCGGTTTCGTCTACGGCGCCATCGGGCTGCTGGTCACCTTCTTCCTCTTCGTCGTGGGCGCGGCCGCCAGCGGCGCCGGCGGCGGGCTGGACGAGGAGATCCCCGGCTTCGGGGCGGTGACCGGTGCCGTCGGGGGCGTGCTGATCGGCTTCGGTGTGCTGGCCCTGGCCTGGACCGTCGTCATGATCTGGGGGGCGGTCTGGGCCCTCACCGGTCGCAGCCGGGTGCCGCTGCTGGTCGGCGGTTCGATCGCCCTGGCCTTCACCACCATCGGCCTGCTCGGCACCCTGGCCGACGGCACCGCCGGCGATGTCGTGGTGAACCTGATCTTCTTCCTGGCTGCCCTGGCGATCGTCGTCCTGCTGGCCATGAAGCCGGCCACGCAGTTCTTCGCCGCGCACCGCTACCGGCGTACCGGTCACTGAACCGGGTGCTTCCGGCCGGAACGGCCCGTTCCGGTCTGCCAGGCCCCCCTGCAGGTGTGAGGATTGCTACAACCCGCGTCCGTCGGCCCCGACGGATCCCTCGAGCAGGAGGTAGCTGCGATGTCCGGCCCCACGCCCGGTTCCGAGCCCGACCACCCGCAGGGAGGGTCGCCGCAGGGGCAGCCCGGCTGGGGCCCGCCGCCCGGCCAGCAGCCCGGCCAGGGCTACGGTCAGGGCCAGGGCTACGGCCAGGGGTACGGCCAGGGGTACGGCCAGCAGCCCGGTGGCTACCCCGCCGCCCCGGCCGGCTACGGGCAGGCGCCCGCCGGCCAGCGCCCGGGTCAGGTGACGGCGGCCGCCGTCATCGGGGTGGTCATCGGCGGGCTCGGGACCCTCGGCGGACTGCTGACCCTCTTCGCGATCGGTGCGGTCTTCGAGGTCGACGCCCTGCTGGGCATCCTGGCGCTGCTGTCGTTCGCGGCCGCCGTCGTCCTGCTGATCGGCGGCATCCAGGTGCTGCGTGGCCAGGACCCGAAGCTGCTCCTCCTCGGCAGCTACGCGTCGATCGGCCTGCAGCTGCTGTACCTGCTCTGGAGCCTGGTGCAGGAGGAGGGCTTCATCTTCACCGGGCTGCTCGGCTTCGTGCTGCCGGTCCTCATCGTCGTGCTGCTGCGCAGCGGCCAGTCCCAGCAGTACTTCGCGGCCCGGGGCCAGTCCGTCTGAGTCCCCACCCCACGCGAGACGGCCCCCGCTGCGTGCGCAGCGGGGGCCGTGGTCGTCGTGCGGCCCGGATCAGTTGCGGGCGGCCGTACCGGTGTAGTCGTCGGACGCCGAGACCCAGCTCATCAGCCCACGCAGCTTGCGCCCGGTCTCCTCGATCGGGTGCGCCTCGGCGGCGGCCCGCTTGGCCTTGAAGTCGGGCGCGCCGGCGTCCTGGTCGGCGATGAAGGCCGCGGCCCAGGAGCCGTCCTTGATCGCGCCGAGGACCTCCTTCATCGACTCCTTGACCCGGGCGTCGATGACCTTGGGCCCGGAGGTGTAGTCGCCGTACTCGGCGGTGTCGGACACCGACCAGCGCTGCTTGGCGATGCCGCCCTCGTACATGAGGTCGACGATCAGCTTCAGCTCGTGCAGGCACTCGAAGTAGGCGACCTCCGGCTGGTAGCCGGCCTCGGTCAGCGTCTCGAACCCGGCGGTGATCAGCGCGCTGGCGCCACCGCACAGGACGGCCTGCTCACCGAACAGGTCGGTCTCGGTCTCCTCGGCGAAGGTGGTCTTGATGACGCCGGCGCGGGTGCCCCCGATCCCCTTCGCGTACGAGAGCGCGAGCGCCTGCGCGCTGCCGCTGGCGTCCTGTTCCACGGCGATCAGGCAGGGCACGCCCTTGCCGTTCTCGAACTCGCGGCGCACCAGGTGGCCGGGGCCCTTCGGGGCGACCATCGCGACGTCGACACCGGCCGGGGGCTTGATGTACCCGAACCGGATGTTGAAGCCGTGGCCGAAGAACAGCGCGTCGCCGTCCTGCAGGTTGGGCTCCACCGACTCGGCGTAGAGGTGCCGCTGCACGTGGTCCGGCGCCAGGATCATGATCAGGTCGGCCTCGGCGGCCGCCTCGGCGGGCGTGACCACCCGCAGCCCCTCGGCCTCGGCCTTCGCCCGGCTCTTGGACCCCTCGGGCAGGCCGACGCGGACGTCGACGCCGGAGTCGCGCAGCGACAGCGCGTGGGCGTGCCCCTGGCTGCCGTAGCCCAGGACGGCGACGGTCCGCCCCTGGATGATCGAGAGGTCGGCGTCGTCGTCGTAGAAGATCTCGGCGGCCATGCTGGTGGTTGTTCCCTTCGGTAGGTGACGTGCTGGAACGGCCCCGTCGCAGGGGCCCGCGGCGTGCGGAGCGCGTCGTGGGGGGCGACGGGGTCCTTGCTCAGGCGGTGCGCTCGACCGGGCGCAAGGTACCGGCGCCGGACATCGCCCGCGGCCCCCGGCCCAGGGCGACGGTCCCCGACTGGGCCATCTCCTTGATCCCGAGGGGGGCGAGCACGGCCAGCAGGGCCTGGAGCTTGTCGGGCGTCCCGGTGGCCTCGAGGGTCACCGTGTCGGGGTTGACGTCGACGACGCGGGCGCGGAACAGCTCGGCGGTCTGCAGCACCTGGGTGCGCTCGGCCATCGGCGCGCGCACCTTCACGAGCAGCAGCTCGCGCTGCACGGCGGCCTCGCCGTCCAGCTCGACGATCTTGATGATCTCGATCAGCTTGTTCAGCTGCTTGGTGATCTGCTCGAGCGGCTGGCTCTCCGCGTCCACGACGATCGTCATGCGGGACAGGTCGGGGTTCTCGGTCGGCCCGACGGCGAGGGACTCGATGTTGAAGCCGCGACGGCTGAACAGCGCCGAGACGCGGGCCAGCACACCCGACTTGTTCTCGACGAGGACCGACAGTGTGTGACGGGACATGGGTGCGCTCCTCAGACCTGGCCGTCGCCGAAGACCGGGCGCAGGTCGCGCGCGGCCAGGATCGCGTCGTTGCTGGCGCCGGCGGCGACCATCGGCCACACCTGGGCGTCGGCCCCGACGACGAAGTCGATGACCACCGGCGCGTCGTTGATGGCCATGGCCTTCTCGATGACGGCGTCGACGTCGTCCTTGCTCTCGCACCGCAGCCCGACGCAGCCCAGCGCCTCCGCCAGGGCGACGAAGTCGGGGATGCGCACCGGCTTGGGGGTGCCGTCGGGGTTGCGCGCGTGCAGCCTCGTGTTGGAGTAGCGACCCTCGTAGAACAGGGTCTGCCACTGCCGGACCATGCCGAGGTTGCCGTTGTTGATGACGGCGACCTTCACCGGGATGCCCTCGATGGCGCAGGTGGCGAGCTCCTGGTTGGTCATCTGGAAGCAGCCGTCGCCGTCGATGGCCCACACGGTCGTGTCGGGGCAGCCGTACTTGGCGCCCATCGCCGCCGGGACGGCGTAGCCCATGGTCCCGAGGCCGCCGCTGTTGAGCCACGTGCCCGGCTTCTCGTAGCTGATGAACTGGGCCGCCCACATCTGGTGCTGGCCGACGCCGGAGGTGTAGATCGCGTCCGGACCGGCGATCGCACCCAGCCGCTCGATGACGTACTGCGGCGACAGCGCGCCGTCCTCGGGCCAGTCGTAGCCGAGCGGGTAGCGCTCGCGCCAGTCGTCGAGCTGCGCCCACCACGCCGCCAGGTCCGGCGTGCGGCCGGCCGCGTGCTCGGCGCGCAAGGCCTCGACCAGCTGCGCGATGGTCTCCTTGGCGTCGCCCACGATCGGCACGTCGGCCTTGCGGTTCTTGCCGATCTCGGCGGGGTCGATGTCTGCGTGGACGACCAGGGCGCCGGGCGCGAAGCTGGAGAGCTCGCCGGTCACCCGGTCGTCGAACCGCGCCCCGAGCGCCACGATCACGTCGGACTTCTGCAGGGCGGTCACCGCCGCGACCGTGCCGTGCATGCCCGGCATGCCCAGGTGCTGGGGGCTGCTGTCGGGGAACGCCCCCCGGGCCATCAGGGTGGTGACGACGGGGGCGCCGGTCAGCTCGGCCAGCTCGGCCAGCTCCGCGGTCGCCTGCGCCTTGAGCACCCCGCCGCCGACGTAGAGGACCGGGCGACGGGCGCCGGCGATCAGGCCGGCCGCCTCGCGGACCTGCTTGCCGTGCGGGCGCGTCGTCGGCTTGTAGCCCGGGAGGTCGAGCCGGGGCGGCCAGGTGAAGTCGGTGGTCGCCTGCAGGACGTCCTTGGGGATGTCGACCAGGACGGGGCCGGGGCGGCCGGTGGAGGCGAGGTGGAACGCCTCGGCGATGCGCTGCGGGATCTCCTCCGCCGTCGTCACCAGGAAGTTGTGCTTGGTCACCGGCATCGTGATGCCGCGGATGTCCGCCTCCTGGAAGGCGTCGGTGCCGATGGCCGCGCTCGGGACCTGGCCGGTGATCGCCACGATCGGGACCGAGTCCATGTAGGCGTCGGCGAGCGGGGTCACCAGGTTGGTGGCGCCGGGGCCGGAGGTGGCCATGCAGACGCCGACCCGGCCGGTGGCCTGGGCGTACCCGGTGGCCGCGTGCCCGGCGCCCTGCTCGTGCCGGACGAGGACGTGGTGGACGTGCGAGTCGAACAGCGGGTCGTACGCCGGGAGGATCGCCCCGCCGGGGATGCCGAAGACGACGTCGACGCCGACCGCCTCGAGGGACCGGACGAGGCTCTGCGCGCCGGTGATGCCGGTGGCCGGCTGGGCGGCGGCCTCGGCCACGGAGCGGGCCGTGGTCTCGACGCCGGTCAGCGCGGCGGCGGCCTCGCGGGTGGCGGCCTCGGAGTGGGGGGCCTCGTTCGGGGTGCTGGTCATCGCGCGGATCTCCTGTGCCTTGCGGCGTGGTGCGGGCTGGTGCGACGGGCGGCGTGCTCGCTGTGCGGCGGATCACGGCCAACAAAAAACCCCTCGTGCCCCGGGCACGAAGGGTCAGCGCGTCGGTCGGTGACCGGACGCGCTAGGCGAGTACGAGGACGCCGAGGGTGCGGGCGTCGGCGAGCATGAGGGTGCGAGGCACGGGGACACTGTGCGCCTGCCGACGCCCCTGCGTCAACCGCCGCGTCCCACCAGGTGGACACCGGCGTCCAGATTCGGCGGTCCCGGCTCGGCCGCGTCGAGGATGGAGTCGTCGAACGAGGCGAGCAGCGCCCGCAGTTCCGCGAACGGCATCGGCCGCCCGAAGAGGTAGCCCTGCAGGTAGCGGCAGTCCATGGCCTGCAGGTGGGCCATCTGCGCCTCGGTCTCCACGCCCTCCGCGACGACGTCCATGCCGAGCGTGCGGCCGAGCTCCACGACGGCGGCGACGAGCGCGCGCCCCCGGGGACCGGTCTCGATGCCGGCCACGAACTCGCGGTCCATCTTCAGGATCTGCACCGGCAACCGCGCCAGGTAGGCCAGCGAGGACCACCCCCGCCCGAAGTCGTCCAGCGAGAGGACGACGCCCATGCCGCGGAGCGTCTCGAGGTCGCCGAGCACCCCTTCGTGCACGTCCAGCAGCACGGACTCGGTGATCTCCAGGACCAGCTTGCCCGCGGGCAGCTGAGCGGCGGTCAGCGCCGCGGCCACGTCCGGCGCCAGGCAGCCGGCCTGCAGGTGGCGCACCGAGACGTTCACGCCCATCTGCACGTCCCAGCCGTCGGCCAGGAGCACGGCCGCGTGCTCCGTCGCCACCCCGAGCACCCAGCGCTGGAGCGGCACGATCAGCCCGTCCTCCTCGGCCAGCGGGATGAACTCGTCCGGCGGCACGGTGCCCAGGAGCGGGTGCTCCCAGCGCACGAGTGCCTCCAGCCCGAGCACCCGGCGGTCGTGCACTCCGACGACGGGCTGGTACAGCACGCGCAGCTGGCCCTCGGCGAGCGCCGTGGGCAGGTCCCGGGCCAGCCGGGTGCGGCGGACCAGCGCCGCGTCGATCGCCTCGCCCGAGGAGCGCACGCAGCGCTTGCCCGCGGCCTTGGCCGCCCGCAGGGCGAGATCGGCCTGCCGGACGGTGTCCGACGCGTCGGCGACGGGATCGAGCTCGGCCAGGCCGATGCTCCCCGAGACGGCGAACCGCGGGCCGCTGCCCTGCCCGTCGGCCGACGGCGCACGGAACGGTCGGTCCAGCGCCACGACCAGCCGCTCGGCGAGCCCGGTCGCCTCTCCGAGCCCCCCGGGCACCAGCAGCGCGAACTCGTCCCCGCCGAGGCGGGCGACGAGGTCCTGCGCGCGGGCGCCGTCGCGCAGCTGGTCGGCCACCTGGACGAGCAGCTGGTCGCCGGCCTCGTGCCCGGCGACGTCGTTGACGGCCTTGAAGCCGTCGAGGTCGACCAGCAGCACGCAGCCCGCGTGCCCCTCCGCGGCGCGTAGCCGCGCGTCCTCCAGGGCGGCGAGGAACCGGGCGCGGTTGGGCAGCCCGGTCAGGTAGTCGGTGTAGGCCATGCGCTCCAGCTCCCGCTGGGTGGTCCGGCGAGCGGTGACGTCGCGCAGGTGGAGGACCAGGCCCTCCCGCAGCCCGGTCCCCGGCACCCCGGCCCGCGCGGCGCCGGCGAGCTCGACGTCGCGCCGGTCCCCGCCGCGGGTGCGCAGCCGCACGGTCGGCGGCAGTGCGGCGGGGTCCGCCGGCACCCGTCCGGCGAGCACCTCCTCGAGCACCACGTGGTCGTCGGGGTGGACCAGGTCGGCCAGCAGGCGACCGGTGAGCTCCCGCTCGGGCCACCCGAGCTGACCGTCGGCCGCGCCGGAGACCCAGCGGACCCGGCCGCCGCCGTCCAGCACCACGGTGACGTCCTCGGCGCTGGCGGCCAGCGCGCGGAAGTAGGCCTCGGTCTGCAGCAGCCGGCGGGTGAGCCGGCCACCGTCGAGGACCCACAGCAGGCTGCGGATCGAGGTGCAGACGACGAGCACCCCGATCGCCACCTGCTCGAGCCGGGTGAACACGTGCCCGGCGGTCAGCACCACGATGACCACGCCGGCGACCCCGTAGGCCGTCGCGTGGCTGACGGCCAGGCCGAACAGCGGCAGGCCGTCGGCATCCCTGCCCTGCGCGGGGAGCTGCCCGGGGTCGGTGTCCACGGCGCGGACGCCGGCGGCGAGCATCCCCGACCAGGCGATGCTGACGAGCAGGTCCGCGGGCCGCTCCCCCAGCACATGGGCCAAGGCGGGCGCGACCCCGAGGACCGCCGTCCCCACCGCCGCGACCAGCAGCCACACCGCCGGGCGCCGGCGGGACGCGGGCGCGCGGGTGACGACCACGAGCGCCACCGCGCACAGCAGCGCACCCGCGGCGGGGTACCCCATGTTCTGCAGCACGCCGGTGACGCCGCCGCCGCGGACGCCCGACCGGGAGAGCACGAGCCCGGTGAGGAGCACGACCGCGACCAGCACGATGGCGCCGTCGAGCAGCTCCCGCACGCCGGCGCGCCCGCTCCGGCGCGGCAGCAGCAGGAAGCAGGCCGCGAGGCCGAGCGGCAGCGCGAGCACCTGCGGGAGGTGGACCAGCGCGCCGTCCACGGTGCCGAGGAGGCGGCCGGCGGCCAGCAGCACGCCGGCCGCCGCCACCGCCTGCCACGGCCGGCGGGCGGCGGGGTCCAGCCGGGCCGCGTGCCTCTGGACGACGAGGGCGGTGGCGAGTGCTGCGCCCGCGAGGAGGACGGTCAGCAGGCGTTCGGCGCCCGCACCCAGGCCGGGCCGGGCGATACCGCCGCACAGCGCCAGCACGGCGAGCGCGACGTAGAGGAGCACCGACTCCCGCCGCTCTCGCGCGGACGCGGCCGACGGCAGCAGGCCGATCGGGCAGGTGCGCAGCGGCGCGGCGAACGGGAGCGCCGCGAACGGCTCGGGCACCGACGGCGCACCGCCGTCCCGTCGCCGCGCGTCGGAGTCCACGACCCTGTGGTCGGCAAGGACCCCGGGGCGGTGGAGCCGCCACCGTCCCGGGGTCACCCCAAGGGGGGTCAGCCGCAGATGGCGCCCTGGGCGGCCGAACCGACGAGCTTGGCGTACTTGCCGAGCACGCCGGTGGTGTAGCGCGGCGGCAGCGGCTCCCAGCCCTCGGCCCGGCGGGCCAGCTCGTCGGCGTCGACCAGCAGGTCCAGCGTGCGGGTCGTCAGATCCAGCCGGATGCGGTCGCCGTCGCGCACGAAGGCGATCGGGCCCCCGTCGGTCGCCTCCGGGGCGACGTGGCCGATGCACAGGCCGGTGGTGCCGCCGGAGAACCGGCCGTCGGTGAGCAGCAGGACGTCCTTGCCGAGTCCCGCGCCCTTGATCGCGCCGGTGACCGCGAGCATCTCGCGCATGCCCGGGCCGCCCCGCGGCCCCTCGTAGCGGATGACGACGACGTCGCCGGCCTGCAGCGTGCCCTCGGTGACGGCGTCCATGGCCCCCTGCTCGCCGTCGAACACGCGGGCGGTGCCCTCGAACACGTCGGCGTCGAAGCCGGCCGACTTCACGACCCCGCCCTCGGGGGCCAGCGAACCGCGGAGCACCGAGAGCCCACCGGTCGCGTGGATCGGGTCGTTCATCGCGTGGATGATCGCGCCGTCGGGGTCCGGCGGGGCGATGTCGGCCAGGTTCTCGGCCATCGTCTTCCCGGTGACGGTGAGCACGTCGCCGTGCAGCAGACCGGCGTCCAGGAGGGCGCGCAGGACCACCGGGACCCCGCCGACGCGGTCGACGTCGGTCATGACGAACCGGCCGAAGGGCTTGACGTCGGCCAGGAGCGGGGTGCGGTCGCCGATCCGGTTGAAGTCCTCGAGCTCGAGGTCCACCTGCGCCTCGTGCGCGATCGCCATGAGGTGCAGGACGGCGTTGGTCGAGCCGCCGAGCGCCATGACCACGGTGATCGCGTTCTCGAACGCCTTCTTCGTCATGATCTGGCGCGCGGTGATGCCCTTGCGCAGCAGGTTGACCACCGCCTCACCGGAGGCGACCGCGTACGCGTCGCGCCGGTTGTCGGGGGCCGGCGGGGCGGCGCTGCCGGGCAGCGCCATGCCCAGGGCCTCGGCGACGCTGGCCATCGTGTTGGCGGTGTACATGCCCCCGCACGAGCCCTGGCCGGGGCAGGCGGCGCGCTCGATCGCGTCGAGCTCGTCCTGGGTGATCAGCCCGCGGGCGCAGGCCCCGACGCCCTCGAAGACGTCGATGATCGTCAGGTCCCGGTCACCGAGCTTGCCCGGCATCGTGGAGCCCGAGTAGAGGAAGACGCTGGCCAGGTCCAGGCGCGCGGCGGCCATGAGCATGCCCGGCAGGGACTTGTCGCAGCCGGCCAGCAGCACCGAGCCGTCCAGCCGCTCGGCGAACATGACGGTCTCGACCGAGTCGGCGATGACCTCGCGGGACACCAGCGAGGCGCGCATGCCCTCGTGGCCCATGGAGATGCCGTCGGAGACCGAGATGGTGCCGAACTCCAGCGGGAAGCCGCCGGCGGCGTGCACCCCCTCCTTGGCCCGCTTGGCCAGCCGGTCCAGCGACAGGTTGCACGGGGTGATCTCGTTCCAGGAGGACGCGACGCCGATCTGCGGCTTGGCGAAGTCGTCGTCCCCCATCCCGACCGCACGCAGCATCGCCCGCGCCGGGGCCTTCGCCAGCCCGTCGGTCACCTCGTAGCTGCGGGGCTTGAGCGGGCTGTGCGTCGCGCTCGCTGGCTCGTTTCCGGGGATGAGGTCCTCGCCGATCGTCACGAGCGGCGATGGTAGGCCCGTCGCCGGACCGACCGGGGGGCGCGGGTGGGAGGATCGCCCTCCGTGACCCCTCCTGCCCGCTTCCGGATGAACCGGAGCGCGCTGCTGCCCGTGATCCTGCTGGCCCTCGGCATCCTCCCCACCGCCCTCGTGAGCCCGTGGACCCTCCTGCTGCTGCTGGTCCCGGTGGCCGTGGCCGCCTGGGTCCTGCGGACCGGCGTCGACGTCGACGACCGCGGCATCACCGCACGCTCGCTCGTGGGATCCCGGACCGTGCCCTGGCCCGAGCTGGCGGGCATCCGTCTCGGCCGGCGGGGGGAGCTGTGGCTGGTGACGACGAGGTCGACCGAGGTGCGGCTGCCGGTGCTGCGGGTGCGTGACCTGCCCCGCCTGGCCGCTGCCTCGGGCGGGCGCCTCGACGATCCTTCCGCCCGCCCCGTGGGTCAGTAGTCGCCGACGACGTTGGCCAGCGGCCGACCCGCGAGGATCCGGCCGATCTGCTCGGTGACCGCCGCCGTGGCCCGCTCACGGGTCGCCGGCACCTCCCCGCCGACGTGCGGGGTGAGCAGCAGGTTCGCCGCATCCCACAGCGGGTGGCCCTCCGGGAGCGGCTCGGGATCGGTGACGTCGAGGGCCGCGCGCAGTCGCCCGGACGAGAGCTCGGCCAGCAGGGCCCCCGTGTCCACGACCGGCCCGCGCGCCGCGTTCACCAGCAGGGCACCGTCGGGCATGGCGGCCAGGAAGCGCGCGTCGACCAGCCCGGTGGTCTCCGGGGTCAGGGGGACGAGCAGCACGACGACGTCGGCTGCGGGCAGCAGCTCCGGCAGCTCGGCCACCGTGCGCACGCCCTCGCGCGGGCGGCGGGCCACGTAGGTCAGCCGCACGTCGAAGCCGGCGAGCATCCGGCCCACCGTGATCGCGATGTCGCCGGCGCCGACGACCAGCACCCGCGCGCCGACCAGTGACCGGTGCGTGGCGAACGACCACCGTCCGGCCTCCTGCTCACGGACGAAGAACGGCAGCCCGCGCTGGGCAGCGAGAGTCGCCGCCACGACCCATTCGGCGGTCGCCGGGGTGTGCGCGCCCCGGGCGTTGCAGAGCACGACGCCCTCGGGCATGCGCCCGGCGAACCCCTCCGCCCCGGCGCTGGTCAGCTGCACCAGCCGCAGCCGCGGCAACGCGTCGAGGAAGCCGTCCGGCGGCGGCGCGGAGCCACCGCCGGCCACCCAGACCTGGGCCTGCGCGGGCTCGCCGCGGGGCGGGCCGTCCGCCGGCGCCACCCGGTGCGCCCGCACCCGCGGCGACAGCGCCTCCACCACCTCCGCCAGGCGCCGGGAGGGCACCAGCACGTGCAGCGTCTCGTCGGCCGTCAGCTCGAGCGTCGTCACCGCCTCACGCTAGCCAGCCCCGGTCGCACGCGCGCACGCCGACAGCGCATCCGCCGCACGTACCCTGGGCCCGGTGAGACCGAGGAGGGCGCGGAGCGCGCCGCGGGTGGTCACCGCACTCCTCGCCGGAGTGCTGCTGGCCGGCTGCGGCGGGGGCGGCTACGAGCCCGCCGGCCCGTTCCGGCCGCTGCCGGAAGCCCCCCCGCCCCAGGTGGGTCCGCCCCCGGCAACCCTGCCGCCGCCGGCGGACCCCGCCCAGCCGGGCTCGGGCGAGGAGGTCGGCGACCCCAACGTCGTCGCCACCGGGCTCAGCGTGCCCACGGGACTGGTCGTGCTGCCCGACGGGTCGGCGATCGTGGGCGAGCGGGACACCGGCCGCCTGCTGCAGGTCTTCCCCGACCGGTCGCCGGCGCGGGAGCTCATGACCGTTCCGGAGCTGGACACCAGTGGTGACGGCGGGCTCCTGGGCCTCGCCCTCTCCCCCACCTTCGCGGAGGACGGGCTGCTGTTCGCCTACGTCACCACCGCGACCGACAACCGCGTCGTGCGGTTCCCCGTCGGCGGGACGCCGAACCCGGTGCTGACCGGCATCCCGCGCGGTGAGACGGGCAACGGCGGCGGCCTGCTCACCGGAGCCGACGGCCACCTCTACGTCGGCACCGGGGACGCCGGGGACCCGGCGCTCGCCGCCGACCCGGACTCGCTGGCCGGCAAGGTGCTGCGCATCGACGTCTTCGGGCGCGCGGTCGGTGGGAGCAGCCCGGTGCACAGCCGGGGGTACCGCGACGTGACGGCACTCTGCCAGGACGGCGAGCGGCTCTACGCCACCGACGAGTCACGGCAGGGCCCCGACGAGGTCGACGTCGTCCAGGAGGGGGGCGTCGGCACGCTCCTGCTGCCGATCCCGGCCGAGGAGGGCGGTCTCGGCGGCTGCGCGGCGGCGAACGGCACGGTGTTCCTGGGCGCGCTCGACGGGCAGCGGGTGCACGTGATCACGCTCGACGAGAACGGCGTCCCGGTCGAGGGGGCCGCCGACGAGGTGCTCGTCGGCAGCTACGGCCGGCTGCGCACCGTCGTCCTCGACCCCGAGGGCGCGCTCTGGGTGACGACGTCCAACCGCGACGGCCTCGGCACCCCCGCCGACGACGACGACAAGGTGCTGCGGATCCGTCCCCCCGGCGGCCAGCCGAATTCGCCGCTGTAGGGATCAGCGCACGAACCGGTGGACGACGTGCAGCCGGGAGTCGATCGGGTTGTCCGGGGTCAGCTCCCCCTCCGCGTACCAGGTCGCGCCCGCCCGCCGCAGCGCCCGCCAGGAGGCCTCGTTGGCCGCCACCACCGGCACCAGGACGTCGTGTGCGTCGGGGTGGTCGGCGAAGCCGCGCGCCACGGCCGCCGCGATCAGCGCGGCACCGAGCCCCCGGCCGCGGGCCGACGGCTCCCCCACCAGGTAGTCGATGCTCAGCGCCCCC
This sequence comes from Blastococcus sp. SYSU DS0828, assembly GCF_054050975.1. NCBI lineage: Bacteria > Bacillati > Actinomycetota > Actinomycetes > Geodermatophilales > Geodermatophilaceae > Blastococcus > Blastococcus sp. SYSU DS0828. Next base: position 108,499 of record NZ_JBJHAK010000009.1, read on the forward strand.
GGCGGCACGGGGCACACCGCGCTGAGCTCGGCGAGGGACTCCGGCTCGTCGTCGAAGCGGTAGACCTGCACCAGACCGAACGGTTCGCCGTCGTGCACGCCGAGGTACACCGAGGTGGCGTCGATGCCGTCGATGCTGGGCCCGTACTGCGCCTCCACCGCTGCGGGGTCGTCGTCCCACCACCGCGCCACGAGAGGCTCGGCGAGCCATCGGGCCAGCAGTGGGAGGTCCGACCGCCGCAGCGGCCGCAGCACCACCTCGGGCAGCTCCACGCCGCAGAGGCTAGGACGAGACGAGCCGCTCCTCGAGCATCCGCTTGACGGTGGCGGCGTCGGCCTTGCCGCGGGTGGTCTTCATGACCGCACCCACCAGAGCCCCGATCGCCTGCACCTTGCCGCCGCGCACCTTCTCGGCGACGTCGGGGTTGCCCTCGATGGCGGCCTCCACCGCGGCGACCAGCTCGTCGGACTCACCCAGCACCGCGAGGCCGCGGGACTCCACGACCGCCGCCGGGTCGCCCTCACCGGCCAGCACGCCGTCGAGCGCCTGGCGGGCGAGCTGGTCGTTGACCGTCCCGGCCTGCACCAGGCCCGCCAGCTCCGCGACCTGTCGCGGCGTGACCGGCAGCTCGGTGAGCTCGACGCCGGCGTCGTTGGCCCGGCGGGCCAGCTCGCCCAGCCACCACTTGCGGGCGTCGGCGGGCGAGGCACCGGCCGCGACGGTCTCGGCGACCAGGTCGACGGCCCCCGCGTTGGCGATCCACGCCATCTCGGTGGCCGACAGGCCCCACTCCTGCTGCAGCCGGGTCCGGCGGGCGGCGGGGAGCTCGGGCAGCGCGGCGCGCAGGCCCTCGATCCACTCCTCGTCCGGGGCGAGCGGGACGAGGTCGGGCTCGGGGAAGTACCGGTAGTCGGTGGCCTCCTCCTTGCTGCGGCCCTCCGAGGTGCTCCCGGTGTCCTCGTGGAAGTGCCGGGTCTCCTGCACGATGCGCCCGCCGGCGTCGAGGACGGCGGCCTGGCGGCGCATCTCGTAGCGGACGGCCCGCTCGACCGAGCGCAGCGAGTTCACGTTCTTGGTCTCGGTGCGCGTGCCCCACTCGAGGCCGCCGATCGGCGCCAGCGAGGTGTTGACGTCGCAGCGCAGGTTGCCCTGCTCCATGCGCACCTCGGAGACGCCGAGGGTCAGCAGGATCTCGCGCAGTTCGGTGACGTAGGCCCGGGCCACCTCGGGCGCCTTGGCGCCGGTCCCCGGGATCGGTCGGGTGACGATCTCGACCAGCGGGATGCCGGCGCGGTTGTAGTCGACCAGCGAGTGGTCGGCGCCGTGGATGCGCCCGGTGGCGCCACCGACGTGCAGGTTCTTGCCGGTGTCCTCCTCGATGTGCACCCGCTCGATCTCGACGCGGTAGGTCTCGCCGTCGACCTCGACGTCCAGGTGCCCGGCGGTGCACAGCGGCTCGTCGTACTGGCTGGTCTGGAAGCCCTTGGGGATGTCCGGGTAGAAGTAGTTCTTCCGGGCGAAGCGCGACCAGCCCGCGATCCGGCAGCCCAGCGCCAGGCCGATGCGGATCGTCGACTCGATGGCGGCAGCGTTCACCACCGGCAGGGAGCCGGGCAGCCCCAGGCAGACCGGGCAGGTCTGCGTGTTGGGCTCGGCGCCGAACGTGGTGGAGCAGCCGCAGAACATCTTCGACGCGGTGCCCAGCTCGACGTGCGTCTCCAGACCGATGACCGGCTCGTAGCGGGTCAGGACCTCGTCGAAGCCGACCAGGGTGTCGCTCATGAGGGGTCGTTCTCCTTCGGGGCGGCAGGGCCCTGCTGCTGGCGGCCGGTCACCACGGCGCCGACGGCGGTCAGCACGCCGAGGACCAGGAAGACGGCGAAGACGGCCCGGCCGGTGACGGCCCAGCCGACGATCCCGGCGAGGACGACGAAGGCGGTGAGGGCCCAGGCGGCCTTGAGCGGGCCGTTCACGCCGCGCCGCCGATCGCGTCCAGCAGCGCGTGGCCGCGGGCCGCGTCCTGCGCCGCCTCCAGCGCGGCCGCCACGCGGTAGCAGCGGTCGTCGGCCAGGGCAGGCGCCATGACCTGGAAGCCGACCGGCAGGCCCTCGGAGAGCCCGCACGGCACCGAGATGGCCGGGATGCCCGCGAGGCTGGCCGGCAGCGTGCACAGGTCGGCGGCGTACATGGCGATCGGGTCGTCGACGCGGTCACCCAGCGACCACGCGACGGTGGGGCTGGTCGGGCTGACCAGCACGTCGACGTCGTCCCACGCGGTGGTGAAGTCCCGCGTGATCAGGGTGCGCACCTTCTGCGCCTGCCCGTAGTAGGCGTCGTAGTAGCCGGCCGACAGCGCGTAGGTGCCGAGGATGATCCGGCGCTTCACCTCCGGGCCGAAGCCCTGCTCGCGGGTCAGCGCCATGACCTCGTCGAGGTCGCGGCTGCCGTCGTCACCGACCCGCAGGCCGTACCGGACGCCGTCGAAGCGGGCCAGGTTGGACGACGCCTCGCTGGGCGCGATCAGGTAGTACGCCGGCAGGGCGAGGTCGAACGCCGGGCAGGAGACCTCGCGGACCTCCGCGCCCATGCTCTCCAGCAGGGCCACCGTCTCGCGGAAGCGAGCGAGGACGCCGTCCTCGTAGCCGTCGGTGTGCCCCTCCCCGCCCAGCTCGCGGACGACGCCGACCTTCAGCCCGGCCAGCTCCCCCTGGGCGCCGCGGCGCGCGGCCTCGGCCAGCACGGGCACCGGCGCGTCGATGCTCGTGGAGTCCAGCGGGTCGTGCCCGGCGATGGCCTCGTGCAGCAGTGCGGCGTCCAGCACCGTCCGCGTCATGGGGCCGGCCTGGTCGAGGCTCGAGGAGAAGGCGATCAGCCCGTAGCGGGAGACCGAGCCGTAGGTGGGCTTGTGGCCGACCAGCCCGGTGACGGCGGCCGGCTGGCGGATGGACCCGCCGGTGTCGGTGCCGATGGCCCACGGGGCCAGCCCCGCGGCGACCGCGGCCGAGGAGCCACCCGAGGAGCCACCCGGGATGCGGTCGGTGTCCCAGGGGTTGCGGGTGACCTGGTAGGCGGAGTTCTCGGTGGACGAGCCCATCGCGAACTCGTCCATGTTGGTCTTGCCGAGCAGCACCGTGCCGGCGGCCTTCAGCCGTGCGGCGACGGTCGCGTCGTAGGGCGGCCGCCAGCCCTCGAGGATCCTGGAGCCGCTGGTGGTGGGCACGCCCTCGGTGACGACGACGTCCTTGAGGGCGAGAGGAACGCCGGCCAGCGGGCCGAGCTCGGCCCCGGCGGCGCGGGCGGCGTCGACCTCGCCGGCGGCCTGGAGCGCGGCCTCGGCGTCGACGTGCAGGTAGGCGCCGATGACGGCGTCCTGGTCGCTGATCCGGTCGAGGTACGCGCGCGTCACCTCGACCGCGCTCACCTCGCCGGCCTGCAGCGCCTCGCTGAGCGCGGCGGCGCTCGTGGTCGGGATGGTCACGCCTCCTCCCCGAGGATTCGCGGGACCCGGAAGCGGTCGTCCTCCGCGGCCGGGGCGCCGGCGAGGACGACGTCGCGGGGCAGGCTCGGGCGGGCGGCGTCGGGGCGCATGACGTTGGTCATGGGCACGGCGTGCGTGGTCGGGGCGACCTCGGCGACGTCGGCCTTGCCGACCTGCGCCACGGCGTCCAGCACGGCGGCGAGCTGGCCGGCGAAGAGATCCAGCTCTTCGTCGCTCACGGCGAGCCGGGACAGGTGTGCCAGGTGGGCCACCTCGTCACGGGTCAGTCGACCCTTCGGGGAGGGGGTGCTCATGCTGCGGCGGAACTCCACTTCGGCGGTGCCCGGCGGCCCGCTCTCGGCCCGGGGCGTGACCGGGCCACTCTACGTGGGGCCCTCCGGACGCCGGTCAGCGTGAGAGGCTCACCCCGATCGCGATCGACGGAGATCGAACGAGGCCCCCCTCCTCCCCACCGCTCGCAGGCTCGCGGCGGGCCCCGGAAGGGGGCCATGGGGCCCATGACCCGGAGGAACCGTGTCCTATCTCCTGCGCCTGGTGCTGCCCGACCGCCCGGGCATCCTCGGTGCGGTGGCGACCGCACTGGGCACCGCAGGCATCGACATCGTCTCGGTGGACGTGCTCGAGCGGGGCAACGGGATCGCGGTCGACGACGTCGTCGTGGACCTGCCGGGCGACCGGCTGCCCGACAGCCTCATCACGGTGGCGCAGGCGGTCGACGGCGTGCGGGTGGAGTCGCTGCGCCCCTTCGCCGGCCCGCTGGACACCCACCGCGAACTGGACCTGCTGGATGCGCTCGCCCGCGGCGATCGCCCGCCGACCGAGCTGCTGACCGCGTCGTTGCCGCGGGTCTTCCACAGCGGCTGGGCGGTGATCCTCGACGACTCGGGGCAACCGGCCCCGCTGACCGAGGGCGCGGTGCTCGCGGCCTCGGACGCGGCGCCGGCCTTTCCCGGCCTCACCTTGCCGTGGCTGCCGCTGAGCGGCCCGCGGCTGCTGCCCAGCGACGACCCCTGGCTGCCGGAGCGGTGGCAGGAGATGGCCATCGAGATGATGGCCGTGCCCTACGGCGCCGGCCGGGCCATCGTGCTCGGCCGCTCCGGCGGCCCGGCATTCCGCCGGTCGGAGCTCCTCCGCCTGGCCCACTTCACCGGGATCGCGACGACGGTCGCCCACCTGCCGCCGCCCTGACCGGCATTCGGCGACCGCCACCAGCGGCCGGCACCCCGCTCGGGCGCCACCAGGACCGCTCGCCGCTCAACCGGAGGAACCCACCGCTCCCCACGCGGGCAGCAAGCGCCGAGCCTCCGCATCGGTGGGCTCGTTGAGGTGGAGATGGTTGCCGAACGGGTCGGCAAGGGTCAGCACGCGAGCTCCCCACGGCGCCTCCTCGATCTCGGGCACCCAGACCGCCGGGCCCCATACCGGCACCTCCGCCCGGCGGGCGTTCAGCTCCTCCCGGAGGGAGTCCAACCCCGCGATCCAGACCAGCACCGTGGCTCCGGCGCCGGGCGTGTAGGCGACCTCGGTCAGGTGCAACGTGGTGGACGCCTGGGTGACCTGCCCGTAGAAGGGCGTCCCCTCTCCGCCCGACGGGCCCCCGAAATCCAGGCGGAACCCGAGGAAGTCGACGTAGAACTGCAGCGCGACGTCGACGGAGAAGATTCGCAACACCGGGATGGTGGTGCCCGACCCACCCCACGGCACCCGCACCGGGGACGGCGCGAGCCTGGCGTTGAGGGTGTTCCAGTCCGCCGCGCCCAACTGGCGCGCCACCAGCTCCAGGCACTGGCCGTGCGTCAGCTCGAGCCCCTGCCGCTCGCGCAGCGCGGCGCGGAGCCGCCTGGCCATCTGCTTGGCGGACCGGCTGTCCGGATCGCGCCTCGACTCGGCGTCCGACATGGATCCTCCGATCGGCGAACCCGTCGATGCACGCCAGTGCTCGCGTTGCTGACTGGTTCGCCGTGGTGGACCGGTGGACAGGTCAGTGAAGTCACGATGCGTTCACCACACCCCCGGGGGCGCGAGCGGCCGGCCGCATCAGCCGAGCAGGAACCTAGGCAGCCGCAGCAGGTCGGTCAACCCCCTTCCGGACGCCTCGAGGCCTGGTCGCTGAGCCCCTGACCTGCGCCTTCTTCGTGCTTCGCTTGCACCGACGTTCCTTCGAACACATGATCGAAGGCATGACCGGGACGACGTCAGGGACGACGCTCCCTCCGTCCGCGTCGGGTCGTCCGGCATCGGGCGCCTCCGCTGCCTCGGCGCCCGCCGCCGGCTGGGCCACCGGTCCGCTGGGTGCTGTGCAGGCGGCGGACCGGGAGATCGCCCGGCAGACCGCGCTGCGCGCCCGGGCGGTCGCCGAGTTCGCCGCCACCCGTCCCGCCTCGGCCGATCGCCCGGCGGGCCAGCCGGGGGCCATGAGCGAGGAGCGCCGCGCCGCCCGGCCGGAGGTGCTGGCCGACGTCAGCGAGTGGGCAGCGCAGGAGCTGGTGGTGGCCCTGTCGATCTCCACCCAGGCGGCCGAGCAGCTGCTGACGCGATCGCTGACGCTGGTGCACCGTCTCCCGGGAACGCTGGCCGCACTGGAACGCGGAGATCTCCACCCGGGACACCTCTGGCCGATGCTCGAGCGGGTGGCGCCGATCGCCGACGCGGCGAAGCGGGCCGCCGTCGAACGGGAGCTGCTCCGGTGGATGTCCGGCCGGGTGACCACACCTGCGCAGCTCGGCGCCAAGGCGCGCCGGCTCGGCCTGGCCCGTGACGCACGCGACGAAGCCGCCCGGCTGGCTGCGGCCCTCCGCGAGCGAGGCGTCTCCGTCCGGCCCGATCGCCGCGAGGGCATGGCGGTCCTCGGCGCGCTGCTCACGGTGCCCGAAGCGCAGGCGCTGCTGGATGCGCTGGGGCGCTACGCCGACAATCTGGACGACCCGGACGACCGCAGGACGCGCGGCCAGAAGATGGCCGACTGCCTGCTCGACCTGGTGCTCCGGCCGGAGCAGAACGAACTGCCCGCCGTGCAGGCGCAGCTGACCGTGGTCGCGGGGGTGCGAACCCTGCTCGGCGGCGACCAGCCGGGTGAGATCGGCGGTGAACCCGTACCGGCCGAGGTCGTCCGCGCGCTCGCCCGCGCCCTGGGCCTGCTGCCCGGGCCGGCGCCGGATCCCTGCGAGGAGGGCGCCACGACGGCCGCGGACGGCCACTCGCCGACAGGAGATGGCCGGGCCGACAGCCGGCCGGAGGACGCCCACGGCACCGACTCCTCGCCCGACGACGTCTGCCCCACCGATGCCTGGCCGCTGCACACCCGGGCCACGGAGTGGCGGGAGGCCGACGAGCGGTGGTGGGCGGAGGTCGAGGCCCGCGCTCTCCGGGGCGAATGGGGCGGCGCGGACTACACCCCGGAGGACGAGCTCCTCCGGGGTGGGCCGAGGAGGCCCGCTTCGAGGCCTGGCTCGAAGCAGCCGGGGCGTTCTCCGAGCCGGCGCCGGACCCCGAAGCGGAAGGATCCCCCGATCCCGGGCTGGAACCGCAACACGGCCCCGGCCCTGACCCGGAACCCGACCCCGGGTCCGGCACCGAGGTGGAACCAGGGACAGACGACGGCGACAGCTCCTCTCACTGGGCCAACGCGCACGGGTCGCTGCAGGCCGCCGCAGACGCCCTGCTCGGCCTGGACCGGGCGATCGGTCGCGCCCGGAAGATGGTGGCCGACGCCCAGCGCGCCGACCGCCAGGACGAGAGCGCGTGGCTGCGCAGCGCCGCCGGCCGGGTCACTCGTGCGCCGAGCGATCTCGACGCCTGCGCCGACGCCGGGGAGTCCCGCCGGGCAGCCCTCGCCGCGCTGCTCGATGCGAGCAGCGGCGGGACGCTGGTCGACCGACCGCGGATCGCGGTGGTCGACGAACTCACCGGCGCGCTGCTCGCGCTCACCGACAGCCGCGAACTCCGCCGCCTGGCCCACTGCGGCGACGCCGCCTGCCGCCGCGCGCCGACCCGGTGCAGGCACGACCTCACCGGCCGTCCGGGGCTCGACCCGCCCGGCCCGACCGACGGGTATCGACCCGGGGCCGCGCTCGACCGGTACATCCGCGCCCGCGACCGCCGCTGCCGCTTCCCGAGCTGCCGCCGGCGCGTCCCGCTGGGCGGGGAGCTCGACCACGACCGCCCCTACCCCGAGGGACCGACGAGTGCGGAGAACCTCACCGGCTTCTGCACCCGCCACCACCGGGGCAAGCACCAGGCGCCCGGCTGGGCCTACGACCTCGCGCCCGACGGCACGCTCACCGTCACCACACCGACCGGCATGGTGGCGAGCACGACTCCCCCGCCCTACTGACCCAGGTGATCGTTGGCGCACCCGGCCGCGGGGCTACTCGCTGCCGTCGCCGATCGACGCGACCTCGCGGGCGGCGTCCGGCCCCTGCTCCAGCAGCACCCGGAAGCCGTCGTCGTCCAGGATCGGTGCCTTCACCTGCACCGCCTTGTCGTACTTGCTGCCCGGGTCGGCGCCCACGACGACGAAGCCGGTCTTCTTCGACACCGAACCGGTCACCTTGCCGCCCCGCTCCTGGATCGCCGCGATCGCCTGGTCGCGGCTGAAGTCGCGCAGCGACCCGGTGACGACCACGGTGACGCCGGTCAGCGGTCCCGGGGGTGCGTCCTCGGCCGCGTCGGCCATGCGCACCCCGGCCTGCCGCCACTTCTCCACGACGTCGCGGTGCCAGTCGACGGCGAACCAGTCGCGCACCGACCTCGCGATCGTCGGACCCACGCCGTCCGCGGCGGCCAGCTCATCCTCCGTGGCGGCGATGATGCGGTCCATCGACCGGAAGTCGCGAGCCAGCGCCTGCGCGGCGGTCGGCCCCACGTGCCGGATCGACAGCGCGACGAGCACCCGCCACAGCGGCACGTCCTTGCGGGCCTGCAGGTTGGTCAGCAGCTTGGCGCCGTTGGCCGACAGGGTGCCGTTCTTCCGCGTGAAGAACGGTGAGCGCTGCAGCTGCTCCTCGTCGAGGAAGAACAGATCGCCCTCGTCGGTGAGCAGCCGGCTCTGCAGCAGTGCGACCGCAGCCTCGTAGCCGAGGTTCTCGATGTCGAAGGCGCCACGCCCCGCCACGTGGAAGACCCGTTCCCGCAGCTGCGCCGGGCAGGACCGGGCGTTGGGGCAGCGGATGTCGGCGTCCCCCTCCTTCTCCGGCCGCAGCTCCGTGCCGCACTCGGGGCAGTGGGTCGGCATGACGAACTCGCGCTCGTCGCCGGTCCGGGCCGCGACGACCGGGCCCAGCACCTCGGGGATCACGTCACCGGCCTTGCGGATGACGACCGTGTCGCCGATCAGCACGCCCTTGCGCTTCACCTCGCTGGCGTTGTGCAGGGTGGCCAGCTGCACCGTCGACCCGGCCACCTTCACCGGCTCCATGAAGGCGAACGGCGTCACCCGGCCGGTGCGCCCGACGTTGACCCGGATGTCCAGGAGCTTCGTCGTCGCCTCCTCCGGCGGGTACTTGAACGCGATCGCCCACCGCGGCGCCCGGGAGGTCGACCCCAGCCGACGCTGCAGCGCGACCTGGTCCACCTTCACCACGACACCGTCGATCTCGTGCTCCACCGCGTGGCGCTGCTCGCGGTAGCGCTCGATGTAGGCCCACACGCCCTCGAGATCGGGGACGATCTCGAAGCGGTCGCTCACCGGCAGCCCCAGCGCCCGCAGGCCCTCGTAGGCCGCCGACTGCCGCTCCGGCTCGAAGCCCGTGCGGGCGCCCAGCCCGTGGACGACCATCCGCAGCGGGCGGGACGCGGTGACCTTCGGGTCCTTCTGCCGCAGCGAGCCGGCCGCGGCGTTGCGCGGGTTGGCGAACGGCGGCTTGCCCTGCTCCACCATGGCGGCGTTCACGTCGGCGAACGCGGCGACGGGGAAGTAGATCTCGCCGCGGACCTCCAGCAACTCCGGGACGTCGTCGCCGGTGAGCTGCTGGGGGACGTCGTCCATCGTGCGCACGTTGGCGGTGACGTCCTCGCCGGTCACCCCGTCGCCCCGGGTGGCGGCCCGGACCAGGCGGCCCCGCTCGTAGACCAGGTCGACGGCCACCCCGTCGACCTTCAGCTCGCACAGGTAGCTGGCCTCCGCCGCGCCCTCCCGCTCGGCGCGCGCCGCCCAGGCCGACAGCTCGTCGCTGCTGAAGGCGTTGTCCAGGCTCTGCATGCGCTCCAGGTGCTGCACGGGGGCGAAGGTCGCGGTGAAGCCACCGTTGACCTTCTGGCTGGGCGAGTCCGGGGTGACCAGGGCCGGGTGCGCGGACTCGATCGCCTTCAGCTCGGCCATCAGCTCGTCGTACTGGCCGTCGCTGATCAGCGGCTCGTCGCGCACGTAGTACGCGAAGGCGTACCGGTCCAGCTCCTCGGAGAGGTCGCGGTGGCGCGTGCGGACGTCGTCGGGGACCTCGGTGAGGTCCTCCCGGTCGGCCACCGGGGTGACGGACGGTTCGACGAGGTCGGCGTCGGTGCTCACGGGCGAACGGTATCCGGCGGGTACGACGGTCAACCGGGGCTCACCCGCTCGTGGCGCGGTGCTCCCGGCGGCAGGTCCCTCGCGCTACCCGGGCAGCAGGTACTTCGCGGCCTCGCGCACCTGGCGCATCGCGGCGCGGGCGTAGGACGGCGTCGCCCCCGCGAGTCCACAGGCGGGGGTGAGCGTCACCGCCCCGGGCAGCCGTTCAGCGGCGAACCCCAGCTCGCTCCACCAGGCCTGCACCCGCGACGCCGTCGCCTTCGGAGCCGGCAGTGCGGTGTCGGTGCCCGGCACGACGCCCGGCAGCAGGTGCACCCCGGCGTCGACCGCCTCACCCACCGCGTCGAGGTCCTGGACCAGGCCCAGGTCGAACGAGAGTCCGGCCGCGCCGGCTGCACGGAACAGGGTGAGCGGCATGCGCGGCGCGCAGCAGTGCACCACCACGGGGCCGGGCAGCGCCCGCAGGACGGCGGCCAGCTCCTGCTCGACGACGTCGGCGGCGACCGCCGGCAGCTTCCCGAAACCGCTGATCGTCGGCAGCCCGCCCTGGAGCACCGCGGGAACCGACGGCTCGTCGAGCTGGACCACGATCCGCGCGCCGGGGAGCCGGTTCTGCACGGCCGCCACGTGCGCGGAGAGCCCCTCGGCCAGCGACTGACCCAGATCGCGCCGCGCCCCGGGATCGACCACCGCCCGGTCCCCCCGGGTGCGCTCCAGCCCCGCGGCGAGGGTCCACGGCCCGGTGGCCTGCACCTTGAACGGCCCCGTCCAGTCCTCGGCCACGTCGTGCAGCGCGTCGAGGTCCCGGGCGAGGAACTCCTCGGCCCGCTGCTGGTCCATCCCGGGCCGCGGCACCAGCCGCCAGCCCGAGGGGGTGAGGTCGACCGCGAGGCCGACCAGCAGCGCCGCGGTGCGCCCGAGCATGTCGGCCCCGGGGCCCCGGCCGGGCAGCTCGGGGAGGTGGGCGAACCCCGGCAGCTCCCCCACCACCGTGCGCGCCGCCTCGGCCGGGTCGCTGCCCGGCAGGGATCCCACACCGGTGGCGGGGCCCCAGGGCGGACCGGCCGGCTGGGCGCCGTCGGCAGCCCCCGGGGCGGGATGGGCGGGGTCGAGCGGGGAGACCACGGCGGCGACGGTAGCCCGTCGCCCGGAGCACAGGTTCAGCAGGCCAGCCGCTGGTCGGTCGGGACGGCGAGCCCCAGCGCCGGCGGACCCACCGGGGAGCGCGACCCGAGATACGCCACCAGGGCCCGGCGGTCCGAGGGCCCGCGCACGACGTCGTCGCCCTCGGCGAAGGAGGTGTACCCCTCGCCCCCCTCGCGCAGGTAGCTCGTCATCGCCACCCGGTAACGCCCCTCCGGCTCGACGCGCGCGCCGTCGATCTCCAGGGAGCAGGGGTCCACGCGGTCGCCCAGCGGCCGGGCCGGGTCGTAGCGGTAGGTCAGGCTGCTGGAGGTGCTCAGCACGAGGACGTCCGCGTGGGTGAACTGGTGTTCCAGCGCCTCCCGGATCGCCGCACCGGAGACGGTGAGGGTCTCGACGCGGAACCCGAACGGCAGGGCGCGGAATGCGTCCCGGTAGGTCACGACGCCGTCGGCGCCCGGCGGGTCGCCGTCGTCCCGGAGCAGGCCGGCCCGCAGCATGGGCACGGTCGTGAAGGCGAGGACGGGACGGCCGTGCCGCTCGTCCTGCACGGCGGCGAGGAACGCATCCGCCACCAGCACGCCCATGGGCGACTCCGGCGCCGGCCCGGCCGGGACGTCCTCGGCCACCTCGCCCACCACCCGGTCGCCCTCGGGCTCGGCACGGGCCACCCAGTGCCCGACGATCCGCTCCACCTCCGCGTCCGCGGCGGTGCGCAGGACCGGCACGGCCGTGGCGGTCGTGCGCTCCCGGTCCACGTCGCCGTCGGCGCGGACGACCAGCCGCAGGTCGGTGACCGTCCGCCCGTAGGTGGCCGCCTGCGTCACCGGCCGCGGAGCGCCGTCGGGGTCGGCCAGCGAGCAGGTGTACGGCGCGTGCGTGTGCCCGCCGATGATCACGTCGACAGCGGGTGACACCTCGGCGTTCAGCGCACCCGCCGGGGTGCCCGCGAGCTCCCCGACGCAGGTGTCCGGCGTCGTGCCCGGCGGCTGGCCGCCACCCTCGTGCGCCAGCAGGACGATCGCCTCCACCCCGCGCTCCTGCAGCTCGGCGGCGTACCGGTTCGCCGCTGCGGCCGGGGGCTCGATCGTCAGCCCCGCGAGCGCCGAACCGGGGACGTAGTCGAGGGTCTCGCGGGTGACGACCCCGATGATCCCGACCTGCGTGCCTCCGCTGGTGCGCACCACCGCGTACGGGGGGAGCGCCGGCTCGCCGGTGTCGGTGTCCCGGACGTTGGCGGCGAGGTAGCCGAACCCCGAGCCGGAGAACTCCTCGCCGGTGCTGTCGCGGAAGCAGCCCTCCGTCCGCCGCGCCACGCCGTCGCAGGCGCCGATGTCGTCGGAGAACTGCCCGTCGGTCGCACCGGACAGCCGGAACAGCTCCTCCTTGCCGCGGTCGAACTCGTGGTTGCCGACCGCGGCGAAGTCCAGACCCAGGGCGTCGAGGACCTCGATGGCCGGTTCGTCCTGGTACAGCGTGGAGGCGAGCGTCGAAGCGCCCACCAGGTCACCCGCGGCCAGGGTGAGGGAGTCCTGCTCGGCGCCGCCGAAGTCCGCCCGCCGGTCGGCGAGCGTCGCGGCCAGGTACGCGGCCCCGCCGACGGGCCAGGGGCCGTCGTCGGGCGTGTCCGGGACCCCGTCGGCCCCGGGCCCCGGCTCACCGGTGTCGAGGAGACCGTCCACGCCCGCCGGCACGTCCAGCCTGCCGTGGAAGTCGTTGAGGGCGAGCACCTGCACCGTGGTCTCGGTGACCGGGGTGGCGGTCCTCTCCGTCGCGGCGGGCTCGCCGTCCGCCGTCGGCGCGACCGTGCTCCGGCAGGCGGTCAGGAGCAGCAGCGAGAGCGCGACGGCCGGCGCTCCGACGCGGTGGGACAGGAGCACAGGACCTCCTCGTCGAGCCGGGCAGGACCACCAAGATGATCACGCCCCCGGCGGACCTGCCACCCGGGAACGCACAGGTCGCCGGTGGCTCCGTCGGTGACGCCGGAGGCCGGCCCCCGCGGTGCGGGAACCGGCCTCCGGTCAGCGTGCTCGGTCGGCGCGGCGGCTCAGCCGAGCGTGAAGGTGGTCGTCGCCCACTCACCCGAGGTGCCGGTCACCGTCACCGTGTACTCGCCGGCCGGAGCCCGCTTGGGCACCGGGAAGCGCATCGTGGCGGTGCCCTGCGCATCGGTCCGGCCCTCGGCCAGGCGGCGCCCGTCGGACAGCACCGCGGTCACCTTCTCGCGGGGGCCGAAGTCCGCCACGGTCACCGAGATCACGTCGCCGAGGTCCGGGGTGGCCGTGGAGAGGGTGGCCGTGGCGTCGCACGGGCCGGCCACGGCGCTGGTGCCGTCGGCGACCGCCGGCGGCTGCGCCGGGGCGTCGGTGCCGCTGAGACCGGTGGCCACCGGCGGGAGGGGGAAGCTGCCCGGCTGGCCGTGGTCGGCCGCCGGCGGGGCGACCGGGCCGGACGCCGCCTCGAAGTAGGCGACGGCGGTCTCGACGTCGACCGGACCGGTGGCGGGATCCGTCCCGTTGGTGAAGGCGGTGAAGGAGTCGCCGCCGGCGATCAGGAAGGAGTTCGCCGCCACCCGGTAGCTGGCCGCGGGGTCGACGACCTCGGCCGGCAGCGGGCCCGAGCCGTCGGGGTCCAGGGTGATCGACGCCGGGTCGACCCGCTGCCCGTAGGGGTTGGCGGTGTCGAAGCGGTAGGAGAAGCCCTCCGAGGTGCCCAGCCGCAGGGTGCTCGCACGCGGCTGGTCGGACTGGAACTGCTGCTCCAGCACCGCGCGGATGTCAGCGCCGGTCAGGGTGATCGCGTTGACCGTGTTCCCGAACGGCTGCACGGTGAACAGCTCGGCGTAGGTGACCTCGCCGGCCTCGATGTCGGCGCGGAGGCCACCGGGGTTCATGAACGCCAGCACGGGGTCGCCGTAGGCGGGGTCGACCTGCAGCGCCTCCAGCTGCATCTGCGCCACCAGGTTGCCCAGGCTGGACTCGCCGTCCCGGACGGGGCGGAACACCGGCTGCCCCGTCGTCGGGTCGGTGGTCCAGGTGCCGGCGCGGCGGATGTCCTCGCTGGCGGTGCCGACGACGCGGTCACCCGCCTCGGCGGACCGCTCGTCCCAGTACTCCACGATCCCCGCGATCTCGGCGTCCGGGTTGTCGCGCAGCACCGGGACGTTCGCCGCCCGGTAGTCGCACCCTCGCTGCACGTCACCGGTGCGGCCGTCCAGCGTCAGCCGGATGTCGCTGACCAGGCGGCCGTAGGAGCCGGCCTGGGTGATCAGCCGCGGCTGGCCGGCGGGGTCGGCCACCAGGCAGGAGTAGCTCGCGTGGCTGTGCGAGCTGACGATCAGGTCGACGGCCGGGGAGACCCGGTCGTTGATGTCGACGACCGGGCCGGTCAGCTCGTCGCAGCCGTTGAAGTCGGCCGCGTCCTCGCCGGTGTTCTCCCCGCCCTCGTGCAGGAGCACGCCGATGGCCTCGATGCCCTGCTCCCGCAGCTCGGGGACCCAGCGGTTGACCGCCTCGGCCTCGTCGCCGAAGTCGACGTCGGCGATGCCGGTCGGGGAGACGATGGTCGGGGTGGTGTCGGTGACCACACCGATGAGGGCGATCTTCTTGCCGCCGGCCACGTCGAAGACCTGGTACGGGGGCAGGATCGGCTGGTCCGTGCCCTTGGCGTAGACGTTGGCCGCCAGGTAGGGGAAGTCGGCGCCGCGGAACGCGTTCCCGGTGCTGTCCTCGAAGCAACCGGTCACCCCGACCTCGACGCCCTCGCAGGCCTCGACGTCGTCGGTGAACGTGCCGTCGGTGGCCGCCGAGATGCGGCGCAGCTCGTCGGTGCCGCGGTCGAACTCGTGGTTGCCCACGACCGAGACGTCCAGACCCAGGGCGTTGAAGACCTCGATCGTCGGCTCGTCCTGGAAGACGCTGGAGTCGAACGGCGAGGCGCCGATCAGGTCGCCGGTGCTGACGAAGAGCGACGAGTCGGCGTTCCCGCCGGACTGCACGAACGCGGCCCGGGTCTCCTCGACGGTGCTCGCCAGGCTCGCGGCGCCGCCGACCAGGACGGTGCCGTCGTCGGCGGTGCCGGCGACGCCGTCGGGGCCGGGGCCCTCACCGGTGACCAGCGTCGCGTCGCTGCCCGTGGTCTCGGAGATCCGGCCGTGGAAGTCGTTGATCGCGAGGAGCTGGACCGGGACGTCGGCGTAGCGGTCCGGAACGGGGGCGGCCGAGGCCACGGCCGGCAGGCCCACCACCACGGCCGACGCCGCCAGGGTGGCGGTCAGGGAGAGGCGCGTTCTGCGCACGGGAGGTCCTCCAGAAGGGCGTGCGGGACCAGACCGCCGGGAGGGACGGCCTGCGGGTTCGGTGCACGGAGTCGAGCTGCGCGCTCGCGCTCGGGGAGACGGTTCGCGTGAAAGCTAGCGGGCGGCCCGGCTCATGCCAAGGCCCCGTGACGAACCGTCCCTCCTCGTTCACCGGCGGTTCGGATCGCGGCCTGTCCCAGGACCCGGTCACCACGTTCGGCGTCGGGTTCGTAGAGCACCGCCGACTGCCCGGCGGCCACCCCGCGCTGCTCGGCGTCGAGCAGGATCCGCAGCCCGCCGGTCTCGTCGGCGGTCACCGTGCAGGGCACGGGCGTGCCGTGCGCGCGCAGCTGCACCTCCGCCCGGAACGGCGGCACCGGCGGCTCCCCGGTCCACGTCGGAGCGCCGGTGACGACCAGTTCCACGCCGGCGAGGTCGGCGGTGCCGATGGTCACCGTCCGGGTGACCGGCTCGATCCCGAGCACGTAGCGGGGGCGCGAGTCACCGGCGCTCACCCCGAGGCCGCGCCGCTGGCCGACGGTGAAGCCGTAGGTGCCGTCGTGCTCGCCGACGGTCGCGCCGGTGGCGGCGTCGACGACGGGGCCGGGGCGGCTGCCCAGCCGGCGGGCGAGGAAGCCGCGGGTGTCGCCGTCCGGGATGAAGCAGATGTCGTGCGAGTCCGCCTTGGTGGCGACGGCGAAGCCCCGCTCCGCCGCGATCTCCCGCACGCGGTCCTTCGTCATGCCCCCCAGCGGGAACATCGCCGCGGCCAGCTGCTCCGCGGTCAGCACCCCGAGCACGTAGGACTGGTCCTTCGCGGCGTCGACCGACCGCCGCAGCTCGCCGTCGGCCAGCCGCGCGTGGTGGCCGGTGACGACGGCGTCGAAACCGAGCGCCCGCGCCCGGTCCAGGACGGCGGAGAACTTGATCTTCTCGTTGCAGCGCAGGCAGGGGTTCGGCGTGCGACCGGCGGCGTACTCGGCCACGAAGTCCTCGACCACGTCCTCGGTGAACCGCTCGGCCATGTCCCAGACGTAGAACGGGATGCCGAGCTCGTCGGCGACCCGCCGCGCGTCGTGGGAGTCCTCGACGCTGCAGCACCCCCGCGCCCCGCTGCGCAGCGTCTGCCGGTCCGGGGAGAGCGCGAGGTGCACCCCGGTGACGTCGTGGCCGGCATCGACGGCGAGCGCCGCGGCGACGGCGGAGTCCACTCCCCCGCTCATCGCGGCGAGCACCCTCACCGGCGCCCCGTCCCGGCCCGCCGGGCGCGCTCGACCACCGGGGCGATCACCTCGAGCAGGGCGTCGACGTCGTCGTCGGTGCTGGTGTGCCCGAGGCTGAACCGCAGCGAGCTGCGCGCCCGGTCGGGGTCGGCGCCCACGGCCAGCAGGACGTGGCTCGGACGGGCCACCCCGGCGCTGCACGCCGACCCGGTCGAGCACTCGATGCCGCGGGCGTCCAGCAGCATGAGGAGCGCGTCGCCCTCGGCGCCGGGGAACGACAGGTGGGCGTTGCCGGGCAACCTGCCGGGGCCGGAGCGCACCACGTCGTCGAGCGGCGCACCGTTGAGCTGCGCGTCGGGCACCTGCGCGGCGACGCCGGCCACCAGCCGGTCGCGCAGCCGGGCCAGGTCCGCGGCCCGCTCGACGCGGCCCTGCACCGCCGTGTGCGCGGCCACCGCCAGCCCGACGATGGCGGCGACGTCGAGGGTGCCGGAGCGGACGTCGCGCTCCTGGCCTCCTCCGTGCAGCAGCGGCGTGCACTCGGCGTCGCGGCGCAGCAGGAGGGCGCCGGCGCCCATGGGCCCGCCCAGCTTGTGCCCGGTCATCGTGAGCGCGTCGACGCCGCTGGCGCCGAAGTCGACCAGCACCTGCCCGACGGCCTGCACCGCGTCGGTGTGGAAGGGGACGCCGACGTCGTGCGCGGTGGCCGCGAGCGCGGCGACGTCGCTGACGGTGCCGATCTCGTTGTTGGCCCACATGACGCTGGCGACCGCGACGTCGCTGCCATCACCGAGCGCCTCGGCGAGCGCCTGCGGGGTGACCCGGCCCGTCGGCTCGACCGGCAGCCAGGTGACCTCGGCGCCCTCGTGCTTGGCCAGCCACTCGACGCTGTCCAGGACGGCGTGGTGCTCGGCCGGGCTGACCACGATCCGGCGACGGCGGGAGTCGGCCTCGCGCCGGGCCCAGAACAGTCCCTTGATCGCGAGGTTGTCGCTCTCCGTGCCACCGCCGGTGAACAGCACCTCCGAGGGCCGGGCACCCAGCGCCTCGGCCAGCCGCTCGCGGGCCTGCTCGGCGGCGCGGCGCGCGGCCCTGCCGCTCGCGTGCAGCGACGAGGCGTTGCCCACGCGGCCGAGCTGCTCGGTCATCGCGGCGAGCACCTCGGGCAGCATCGGCGTGGTCGCCGCGTGGTCGAGGTAGACCGGCTCGGAGTACGTCATGACGCGCTCAGGGTAGTCGCGGGAACGGCCGCAGCCGCTGTCGCCGTCGGGGAACCACCCGCACGCGGGGCGAGCACCGCGCCGGTGACCGCGACGGCCGACAGCACGACCACCCCGGCCACGACCGCCAGCGGCAGCGTCAGCGCCCCGGTGACCGCAACGGCGACGAGGACCCCGACCACGCCGACGCAGAGCGCGGCTCCGGTGACGTCGGCGATCTGGAAGGCCGCGGAGTCCGCGCCGCGGGTGGCGTCGGACGAGCGGTCCAGCAGCAGGACGCTGAGGCTGGGCATGCCCAGCCCCATGCCGAGCCCCGCCACCGCCCAGCTCGCGTACGCCGGCCAGCCGCCGATACCCGGGACGGCGATGGCCGCGGTGGCCAGCAGCCCTGCGGTCAGGACCACGAACCCGAGCCGCAGCAGGCGCACCCGCGACCAGTGCGCGTTGCGCCCCTGCAGCTGCGAGGCGGTGGCCCAGCCCAGGGCGCCGGCGGTGAGCGGGATCCCCGCGGCGGTGGCGGAGTACCCGTGCAGCTCGGTGAGGGCCAGCGGGAGCAGGGCGTCCATGCCGAAGAAGGCGCCGGCCAGCAGGCCGCGCCCGGCGACCACCGCGGGCAGCCCCGGTCGGGCGACGGCGGTGCCCGCGGGCAGCAGCGGGCGGAGGCCAACGACCAGGGCCAGCAGCCCGGCGACGGCCAGCCCGGCCGCCAGGAGGTCCAGGCGCTGCCCGGCGTACTGCAGCGCCCCGATGCCCACGCCGGCCAGCAGCGCCCACCAGCGGCGGGCGGACGCGGGGGCGGCGGCCGCGGCCGGCCGGGGCAGCGCGCGGACTGCGGGCAGCACCAGCCCGAGGCCGAGGAGGATGAGCGGCAGCAGCCCGAGGAAGACCAGCCGCCAGGTGAGGTGGGTGGTGAGCAGCCCGGCGACGACCGGGCCGATCAGCGCCGGCAGCACCCAGGCCGCGGCGAACGCGCCGAACAGCCGGGGCCGCAGGCCGGGGGCGAACGCCTGACCGGCCACCACGTACAGCGAGACGGCGATGACGCCCCCGCCGACGCCCTGCAGCGCCCGCGCCGCGACGAACACCGCCATGTGCCCCGAGACGCCGGCGGCGAGCAGCCCCGCCGCGAAGACCGCCACACCGGTCAGCAGCGCGACCCGGGACCCGCGGCGGTCACCCAGGTCACCGCCGAGCACCATCCCGACGACGGAGGCGACGAGGAAGGCGCTGAACGGCCACGCGTACCAGGCGAGCCCGTCGAGCTCCCGCACCGCGGTCGGCATCGCGGTCGCCACCGCCATCGCCTCGAAGGCGACGAAGGTGACCAGCATCAGCAGCCCGGCGGTGGTCAGCCGGTGCACCCGGTCGAACAGCGTCGGGGGCGCTCCGGTCTCCACGCCGTGGCCAACCACGCGCGCCCCCGGCTGCTTCCCGTCCCCCGACACGAGTCGAGCGCCGACCCCCGGAGGGATCGGCGCTCGACCGGTTGTTCAAGCCTTGCGGGTTCAGTCCGCGCGGCCGGCCCCGTCCAGAGGCTCACGCCGAGCGGAGCGAGGCATGAGGAGGACGGGGTCCTTCACTTGCGGGCGTTGATCTGCTCGGTGGCCTGCGGCACGACCGTGTTCAGGTCGCCGATGACACCGAAGTCGGCCAGCTCGAAGATCGGGGCCTCGGGGTCCTTGTTGATGGCCACGATGGTCTTCGAGGTCTGCATGCCGGCGCGGTGCTGGATCGCACCCGAGATGCCGACGGCCACGTACAGCTGCGGCGAGACGGTCTTGCCGGTCTGCCCCACCTGGAAGCTGTGCGGGTAGAAGCCGGAGTCCACCGCGGCGCGGGAGGCGCCGACGGCGCCGCCCAGCGAGTCGGCCAGGGCCTCGATGATCGAGAAGTTCTCGGCGCTGGCCACACCGCGACCACCGGAGACGACGATCGAGGCCTCGGTGAGCTCGGGGCGGTTGCTCTTCTGCTCGACGACGCGCTCGACGACCCGGACCTGCTTGGCCGCGTCGCTGATCGACACCGACACGGGCTGCTCGGCGCCGGCGGCCGGAGCCGGCTCGGGGGTGACCGAGTTGCCGCGCAGCGTGTAGATCGGGGTGCCGGTGGTGACCTTCGAGTGGACGATCGTCGCCCCGGCGAACGCGGCCTGGGCCGCGGTGCCGTCGGCGGCGATCTCGGTGACGTCGGTCAGGAAGCCGCTGCCGGTCTTGACGGCCAGGCGCGCGGCGATCTCCTTGCCCTCCGGGGAGGACGGGATGACGACGGCGGCCGGCGACTTCTCGCCCACCAGCTGGGCCAGCACCTCGGCCTTGGGGGCCACGAGGTAGTCGTCGATGTCGGCCGACTCGGCCACGTAGACGGTGGCCGCGCCGTACTCGGCGAGCTGGTCGCGCACGCCGGCCGCGGTGCCGGGGGCGCCGAGGACGACGGCCGAGGGCTCACCGAGCGCGCGGGCCGCGGTGAGGGCCTCCAGGGTGGTCTTGCGGACGCCGCCGCCGGCCGGGTTCAGCTCGGCCAGGACCAGGACCTCTGCCATGATTTTCTCCTCTTCCTTCGATCCGGGCCGGGCTCAGACGATCTTCTGGCTGGCGAGGAAGTCGACGAACTTCTGCGCGCCGTCGCCCTCGTCGGGAACCTTGACGCCCTCGCCCTTGGGCGGGCGGCCGGCGAAGTCGAGCACCTGGGTGGTGGCGTTGGCCAGGCCCACCGTGGAGGCGTCGACGCCGAGGTCGGCCAGGGTCTTGGTCTCGACCGGCTTCTTCTTCGCGGCCATGATCCCCTTGAACGAGGGGTAGCGAGGCTCGTTGATGGTGTCCCAGGTGGAGATGATCGCCGGCAGCGGAGCCTCGAGGGCCCAGTAGCCGCCGTCGGTCTGCCGCTCGACCTTGGCGGTGCCGCCGTCGATGGTGACCTTGCGGGCCCCGGAGAGCTGCGGGATGCCCAGGCGCTCGGCCAGCAGGGCGGGCATGACGCTCATCTGGCTGTCGGTGGCCTCGGCCCCGCACATCACCAGGTCGTACTCGAGCTGCTGCAGGGCGGCGGCCAGGACGGCGCTGATCTGCGAGGCGTCCGAGCCGTGGATCGCCTCGTCGCTGACGTGGACGGCCTTGTCGGCGCCCATGGACAGCGCCTTGCGGATGGCGTCCGTGGCGTCGTCGGGGCCGACGGTGAGGACGGTGACCTCCCCGCCCTGCGCCTCCTTGATGGTGAGCGCCTCCTCGATGGCGTACTCGTCCATCTCGTTGATCACGTTGTCCGCGGACGCCCGGGCGACGGTGTTGTCGGCCGGGTCCAGCTTCCGCTCACTTCCCGAGTCCGGGACCTGCTTGACAAGAACGACGATGTTCATCGCGCTGAACCTTCCTCAGGACGCGTTCAAGACGCGGGCACGGTGACCCGCCTGGCTCCGATCATGGAGGCTACTGCGCAGTAACGCTGCTGCGGCACGAGGGGCCGGTGAGGCACGTCACGCCGACCTCCCCCGCGTCCCGCGGGCCGGCAGGACGCAGGCAAGGTCAGGTCAGGTCGCCGCCCCCGACGGCTCCGGCAGCAACCGGCGCAGCACGTCGGCCAGCGTGATGACGCCGATCACGGCGCCGGCGTGAGTCACCAGCGCGAGGTGGTTCCTGGTCTCCCGCATCGCGGTCAACGCCGCGTGGACGGTGGTGTCCGCGTCGAGGCGGAAGACGGGGCGCGCGAACTGCTCGGCGGGAGCGTCGTCCGGTGCCGAGAGGGTGTCGCGGACGTGCACGACGCCGGCGATCCCCGCTCCGTCGTCGAGCAGGATCCGCAGGTGCCCGGTCGTCCGGGTGGCTTCGCGCACCTCACCGGCGGTCCCGTGCACCCCCACGGCCACCAGCGGGGCGCCGGGACGGACGAGCTCGCCGACGGTGAGGCGCTCGAGCTCCAGGGCGCTGGAGAGCTGGCCCGAGAACCGTGCGTCGAGGGCGCCGACGTCCACCGAGTGCTCCACCAGGTGCCGCAACGCTGCGGAGCCGTGACCGGCTGCGACCCCGTTCGCCGGTTCGACGCCGACGCTGCGCACCAGGACGTTCGCCGCCGAGTTGAGGACGCGCAGCAGCGGACGGAACACCGCCATGAACGCCCGCATGGGCAGCGCGAGCATGGTCGCGGAGCGCTCCGGGTGGGCGATCGCCCACGACTTCGGGGCCATCTCCCCCACCACCAGGTGCACGAACGTGACCACGACCAGCGCCAGGACGAAGCCCACGACGTCTGCGGCGACAGGCGGCAGTCCCCAGGCCTCGAACACCGGGGTCAGCCAGTGGTGCACGGCGGGCTTGCTGATCGCACCGAGCGCGAGGGTCGCGGCGGTGATGCCCAGCTGCGAGCCGGCCAGCAGCAGCGTCAGCTCCGAGGAGCTCCGCAGCGCGGCCCGGGCGGAGCGGCTGCCGGCGGCCGCGTCCTCCAGGCGGTGCCGCTTGGCCGCCAGGGCGGCGAACTCGACCGCCACGAAGAAGGCGCTGAGCGCGACGATGACCACCGTCGCGGGCAGCACGACCCAGGGGCTGCCGCTCACCGGCCGGCCTCCTCGGTCGCGGTGGGGGCCTCGACCCGGCGGGGCAGCTCGAGGCGTACCCGCGACGGGACGTGGCGTTCGACCGCCAGCACCTCGAGGCGCAGCTGCCGGGGGGCGGGGGCGCCGTCGGCGACCAGATCGGCGAGGTCGGGCGGCAGCTGGACCTCCAGCCGGGTGCCGGGTTCGGGAAAGGCTCCGTGGACGGCGATGACCAGGCCGGCGATCGTCTCGAAGTCGCCCCGCGGCAGGTCGGCGCCCAGCGCCCGCTCCACCTCGTCGACGTGCACGTCGCCCGGCATCTCCCACACGCCGTCGCCCTCGACCGGGACGTACCCCGAGTGCTCGGCGTCGTGCTCGTCGGTGATCTCACCGACGAGCTCCTCGGCCAGGTCCTCGACGGTGATGACACCGGCGAAGCCGCCGTACTCGTCGATGACGCAGGCCAGCCGGTCGTCGGTCTGCCCGAGCAGGAGCAGCGTGTCGGGCAGCGGGCTGAACGTGGAGACGGTCAGCGGGGGCCGGGCGATCGTGGTGACGGGCGCGCTGTCGGACGCCGTGGTGGTCAGCAGGTCGACCAGGTGCACCACGCCGACGACGTCGTAGGTGTCGCCCG
Source organism: Blastococcus sp. SYSU DS0828 (assembly GCF_054050975.1). Lineage (NCBI taxonomy): Bacteria > Bacillati > Actinomycetota > Actinomycetes > Geodermatophilales > Geodermatophilaceae > Blastococcus > Blastococcus sp. SYSU DS0828. The sequence goes on from NZ_JBJHAK010000009.1 coordinate 131,542, forward strand.
CCAGCACCGGGTACCGGGAATGCCCCTGCGCCATGAGCGTGCGCAACTGGCCGATGGTGTCGGCATCGGTCACCGTGTCCACCCGCGGGCGGGGGGTCATCGCGTGCCCGGCGTCCCGGCCGGGGAAGTCGAGGATGCGGTCGAGCATCATCGACAGCTCCGCCGGCAGGTCCCCGCTCTCCCGTGAGTCCTCCACGATGTGCTCGAGGTCGCGCGCGGTCGCGGCCTGCTCGACGTCGTGCACCGGCTCGATGCGCAGCGCCTTCAGCAGCAGGTTCGATGCGGCGTCGAAGACCCGGATCAGCCAGCCGAAGACGGTCAGGTAGAGGACGGTCGACCGGGCCAGCCACCGGGCGACGGGCTGGGGCCGGGCGATGGCGAGGTTCTTCGGGAAGAGCTCGCCGAACAGCATCTGCACGACCGTGGAGAACAGCAGCGCGAGCACCGCGCCGATGCCCACCGACACCGCGGCGGGGATGCCGATGCCGCCGAGCAGCGTGCCGAGGGACCGCCCGATCAGGGGCTCGGCGACGTAGCCGACGAGGAGCCCGGTCACGGTGATGCCCAGCTGGGCGCCCGAGAGCATGAAGGAGGTGCGACGGGTCACGGTCAGCGCCTGCTCGGCGGCGGAGTCACCGTCCGCCGCCAGGGCGGTGAGCTCCGACCGGTCGACCGCCATGTAGGCGAATTCCTGCGCCACGAAGTACCCCGTGACGACGGTGATGCCGAAGACGACGAGCACGCCGGTCAGGAGGGTGAGGACCTCGGTCACCGGCCGCGAACCCCCTCGTCGGATCCGGGGGGCGCGGCCGGGCGTCTGTGACTCGTACTCATGTCTCTCTTCGTGGGCCGGTGGGGGCGGGCGACGCCTCCGCGACCGACCAACGGTGCGTGGGCCCCGAGCGTTCCGCGACCGAGCGGCTCAGGCCGGTGGCCACTCCCCCGTCGTGGCGAACCGCCGGAGGATCTCGGTGTACGGGGCGAGGTCCAGCCCCTGCGCCGCGACCCAGTCGTCGGAGTAGTAGGTGCGCGCGTACCGCTCCCCGCCGTCGCACAGCAGGGTCACCACGCTCCCCTGCCGCCCGGCGGCGACCATCTCGGCGACCAGCCCGAAGGCGCCCCACAGGTTGGTGCCCGTCGAACCCCCCGCCCGGCGTCCGGTGACCTGCTCCAGGTGCCGCATCGCGGCCAGCGACGCCGCGTCGGGCACCGCGATCATCCGGTCGACGATGGTCGGCACGAACGAGGGCTCCACGCGCGGCCGCCCGATGCCCTCGATGCGCGACGGCGTCCCCGTCGTCCAGCCCGGCTCGCCGGCCGCGTACCCGGGGAAGAAGGCGGAGTTCTCCGGGTCGACCACGGCCAGCCGGGTCGGGTGCCGCCGGAACCGGAGGTACCGGCCGATGGTGGCGCTGGTCCCGCCGGTGCCGGCCCCGACCACGACCCACTCCGGCACCGGGTGCCGCTCGGCGGCGAGCTGCTCGAAGATCGACTCGGCGATGTTGTTGTTGCCGCGCCAGTCGGTGGCGCGTTCGGCGTAGGTGAACTGGTCGAGGTAGTGCCCCCCGCACTCGTCGGCGAGCCGGCGGGCCTCGTCGTACATCTCCGGGGCCCGGTCGACGAAGTGGCACCGCCCTCCGTGGAACTCGATGAGCGCCACCTTCTCCGGGCTGGTGGACCGCGGCATCACCGCGATGAAGGGCAGGCCGAGCATCCGGGCGAAGTAGGCCTCGCTCACCGCCGTCGACCCGCTGGAGGCCTCCACCACCGTGCTGCCCTCGGTGATCTGCCCCGAGCACAGCCCGTAGAGGAACAGCGACCGGGCCAGCCGGTGCTTGAGGCTGCCGGTCGGGTGGGTGGACTCGTCCTTGAGGTAGAGGTCGACCCCCCACTCGGGCGGCAGCGGGTAGACCAGCAGGTGGGTGTCCGCGCTGCGCCGCGCGTCGGCCTCGACGGCCGAGACGGCGCGGTCGACCCACGCCCGGCCGCCTGGGTCGGACCGGTCGACGACGGCGTCCACGGGGGTCAGCGGCCGGTGAATTCGGCCTTGCCCGGACCGTTCTCCAGGAAGGAGCGCATCCCGGACTTCTGGTCCTCGGTGTCGAACAGCTCGGCGAACAGCCGGCTCTCCAGGTCCAGCCCCTGCTCGATCGGCAGCTCGAGGCCCTCGTCGATCGCCCGCTTGGCCGCCGCCAGGGCCAGCGGCGGGCCGGCGGCGAGCTTGCGGGCCATGGCGAGTGCGGTGTCGTACACCTCGGCGTCGGGGACGACGGCGTCGGCGAGCCCCATCTCCAGGGCCTCCTCCGCACCGACGTGGCGGCCGGTGAACACCAGGTCCTTGGCCCGCGCCGGGCCGACCAGCCGGGCCAGGCGCTGGGTGCCGCCGGCGCCCGGGATGACGCCGAGCAGGATCTCGGGCTGGCCGATCTTCGCCCCCGCCCCCAGCACGCGGAAGTCGGCGCACAGCGCCAGCTCGTAGCCGCCGCCGAGCGCGTAGCCGGTGACGGCGGCGATGACGGGGCGCGGGATCCGCGCCACCGCGCGGAACGAGTCCTGCAGCTCCTTGCCCCACGCGGTCATGCCGGTGGCGTCGAGCTGCGACATCGCCTTGATGTCGGCGCCGGCGGCGAAGACCCGCTCCCCGCCGTAGATGACCACGGCACGCACGTCGTCGCGCTGCCCGGCCTCCAGCGCCGCGGCCCGCACCTCCAGGTGCAGCTGCTCGTCGATCGCGTTCATCTTCGGCCGGTCGAGCCGAATCGTGCCGACACCGTCGGCCACCTGCAAGGTCACGAACTCGGGCTCAGCCACGAAACCTCCCGCCACATTTGACCGTCGCGGTCGACGGTCCCTGAGAACTTTAGCCAGACGCCAGCGCCATCACTAACGACTGGCCTACGCATCCCCGCTAGACGCCGCTTACTACGGCTGGTCCTAAGTCCTCAAAGAGCGCCGCGTCCACGCCCCTCAAGAAGTCGACAACTTCCTGAGCGGATTCACTAAACGCGTGGCGCAGGTCGTCATCAGTTTGGGAGTCGCACCACGCTATTACCTGAAGCAGCAAATCGCGCTTCGCGGCGCGCTTAGCCGAGCCCGAGAGGCTCAAAGCTGCGTCGATTTCTTTCTCGAATCGGCGGGGGTAGTACCGCTCAAACTCGGCTTCGCGCCAGGTGTCAAATCGAGACGGATCCCATCCTGAGTATGTCTCTCGCAGCTTGGAGACGATCGCAACACTGTCTGGATCGCCGTCGATCTTAACCCAAGCACGGTTCCGATACCGGCCCTCCAAGTGGGCGAACAAGAATATTCGCCGAAAGTCTTCGAAGACTGGTTCCGTCTTTGCGTTTCCGCCAGTGGCCAGCGTTCGCACCCTCGACAAGCGCGGAACGAAAAGGCGGACAAGATAGTCGCGGATTATCCTCTCTGCGGAGGACTCCTCTAGGAAGAGCCAGCCGTCCCAAAGATCGAAGTCGCCTAACTCATATCCCAGTTCCGCCAGGAGCTGCGATCTCGACTCCACGTCGTTTCCCACCGCCTCTATCGTCGAGACGGGAGGTTTTCCATACGAGTAGCTGGACCTGACTGCGTAGATGCGTGTACTCGGGTCCGCACCAAGCCAACGCACAACGACATTGCTGTGCGTAGAGATCAGGAACTGGTTGGACTTGGAGGTCTCCAAGATGACTTCGAGAATTGCCTTCAGACCCTCTGGGTGTATATCGTTCTCGAGCTCCTCGATGATGTAGAGGTTGGAGTTGTTCATACAGAGGTCGACGATGAGGCCTAGAAGGTTCCCTACACCCTCACCCATCGCCTCGAGGGGAAGGTACTCGAACTGGCCGATACTTATTCCGGCGCGCTTACCCTCCGGGACCTGATAAGTCGATATTCGGAAGCCAAATACACGCTCACAGGTACTTCGAAACATTTTGGCGCGATTGTCTTCAATGTCGAGCGATGCCAGGCGATCAATCTTGGCGACCAGATTTCGAAGATCCCCACTGATAGCTGTTGCCCGGGATGAGTCGATCGCCGTCTCGTAGGCTGCAACCTTTCGCCGCGACAGGTAGGGATAAAAAAAGTTGTGAGGCTCGACCGCTGCGATCCGGGTTAGAGAGCGTCCGAGCGCCGTCGTGTCAATGAAGTGAACGTCCATGGGCGCAAAGTTCGCCTCGCGTCGAACGGTCATACGCAGCGTGCCCGACGGCGCGCTAAGCTCTTGCACCAACCCGCCCCAATAGCGAGCCAGGTTCGCATCCTCCAGCTGCATTGTTACGGTAGCTTGGCTTGCGCCAGACCTGACGTCAACCTCTTGAGGGTCGCCCGACTGCAGGAGGTAGACAGCGCGCAAAAATGCAGACTTTCCAGCATTATTCCGACCCACCAGGATGTTGATCGCATCCAGGGCGATGGGCCCGGTGCTGGCGAAACTTTTCCAGTCCTTGAGGTTTACACTCGTAATTCGCACCAGTCCATCCTCTCAGCTGGCCAGCTCTACGCTATAGAACGCCACGGAGAAAGCGCATCGGATGCGAGCCTGGACGCCCGTTCACGGCCCTCAGAAGCGGCCCGCCCTCCCTCCAACCGAAAAGCTGCCATTCTCGCCCGCTCAGCCGACCCGCCGGGCGGTGAAGCGGCCGTCGGTGCGGGTCAGCTCGAGCGGGAGCCCGAAGGTGTCCGACAGGTGCCCGGCGGTGAGGACGTCGTCGGCCGCACCGGAGGCCACCACCTCGCCCTCCCGCAGCAGCAGCGCGTGGGTGTAGCCCGGCGGGATCTCCTCGACGTGGTGCGTGACCAGCACCTGCGCGGGCGCGTAGTGGTACTTCGCGAGGTCCGTCAGCCGGGCCACCAGGTCCTCGCGCCCGCCGAGGTCGAGGCCGGCGCCGGGCTCGTCCAGCAGCAGCAGCTCGGGGTCGGGCATCAGCGCGCGGGCGATCTGGGTCCGCTTGCGCTCACCTTCGCTGAGCGTGCCGAAGGGCCGGTGGGCGTACTGGGCCACCCCCCACTGCTGCATGAGCATCCCGGCCCGGGTCAGGTCGTGGACGTCGTAGCGCTCCCGCCAGCGGCCGACGACGGCGTAGCCGGCCGACACGACGATGTCGCCGGTCCTCTCCGACGGGGCGATCCGCTGGGCGAGCGAGGCGCTGGTCAGCCCGATGCGGGGCCGCAGCTCGAACACGTCGACGGCCCCGAGCGTCTCGCCCAGCAGCCGCACCTCTCCGCGGGTCGGGTGCAGCTGCGCGGCCGCCAGCTGCAGGAGCGTCGTCTTCCCCGCCCCGTTGGGGCCGAGCACCACCCAGCGCTGGTCCTCCTCCACCACCCAGTCGATGCCGCGGAGCAGGTGGTTCTGGCCCCGGACGACGTCGACCCCGGTCATCCGTACGACCGCCCCCTCGGGGGCGTCAGGGTTCGCCACGCCCCCATCCAACCAAGCGGCGCGGCGGTCGGTGCGCCCGCTCCGGGCGAGGACTTGGCACGATCGCCCGGTGACCGATCTCCCGGCCGCCGGCCACCCGCTCCTCGACGTGCTGCCCGGCGCGCCCGCCCCCCTGGGCGCGGTGTGGGACGGCCGCGGGACGAACTTCGCGCTGTGGTCGGCCGGCGCCTCCGCCGTCGACCTGTGCCTGTTCGACCCCGACGGCGCCGAGCACCGGCACCGCCTCGAGGAGACCACCCACCAGGTCTGGCACGGCCGGCTCCCGGGCATCGGCCCCGGGCAGCGCTACGGCTACCGCGTGCACGGCGGCTACGACCCGTTCTCGGGGCAGCGGTTCAACCCGGCCAAGCTGCTGCTCGACCCCTACGCGCGGGCCGTCGACGGCGAGCTCCGGCTGCACACCGCGCTCTTCGGCCACCCGTTCGGCGCCCCCGACTCCGCCGTCCCCGACGACCAGGACTCCGCGCCGTACGTGCCGCGCGGCGTCGTCGTGCACGACCCGTTCCCCTGGGACGGGGACCGCCCGCTGCGGCGCTCGTGGTCCGACACGGTCATCTACGAGGTGCACGTCAAGGGCGCGACCGCCCGTCATCCCGGGGTCCCGCCGCACCTGCGCGGCACGTACGCCGGGCTCGCCCACCCGGCGTTCGTCGAGCACCTGCTGGCCCTCGGCGTGACGGCGGTGGAGCTGCTGCCGGTGCACCAGTTCGTCAGCGAGCCGCACCTGCTGCGCCGCGGGCTGACCAACTACTGGGGTTACAACACCCTCGGCTACTTCGCACCGCACGCCGCCTACAGCTCCTCCGGCAGCGGCGGCGGGCAGGTGACCGAGTTCAAGACGATGGTGAAGGAGCTCCACGCCGCCGGTATCGAGGTGATCCTCGACGTGGTCTACAACCACACCGCCGAGGGTGACCACACCGGGCCGACCCTGTCGTTCAAGGGCATCGACAACCCCGGCTACTACCGGCTCGACGGCGGCAACCCGGCCCGTTACACCGACTACACCGGCTGCGGGAACACCCTCGACGTGCGCCGGCCGGCGGTCCTGGGGCTGCTCATGGACTCGCTGCGCTACTGGGTGACCGAGATGCACGTCGACGGCTTCCGCTTCGACCTCGCCTCCGCGCTTGCGCGCTCCATGCACGACGTCGACCGGCTGTCGGCGTTCTTCGACGTCGTGCACCAGGACCCCGTGGTCAGCCAGGTCAAGCTGATCGCCGAGCCGTGGGACATCGGCCCCGGCGGCTACCAGGTCGGCAACTTCCCGCCCCCGTGGACGGAGTGGAACGGCAAGTACCGCGACACCGTGCGGGACGTGTGGGCGGGCGCCCACGTCGGAGTGCGGGACCTCGCCTACCGGCTGACCGGCTCCTCGGACCTCTACCGCTCCGACGGCCGCCGTCCGTTCGCCAGCATCAACTTCGTCACCGCGCACGACGGCTTCCCCCTCGCCGACCTGGTGAGCTACGAGCACAAGCGCAACGAGGCCAACGGCGAGGAGAACCGGGACGGCGAGAGCCACAACCGGAACTGGAACTGCGGCGTCGAGGGGCCCACCGACGACCCGGAGGTGCTCGCCCTGCGCGCGCGCCAGGTGCGCAACCTCCTGGCCACGCTGCTGCTGTCCACCGGGGTGCCGATGCTCACCGCCGGTGACGAGCTGGGCCGCACCCAGGGGGGCAACAACAACGCCTACTGCCAGGACAACGAGATCTCCTGGCTGGACTGGGACAACGCCGACGAGGACCTGCTCGCCTTCGTCACCCGGCTGGTCCGGCTCCGGCGCGGCGCCCCGGTGCTGCGGCAGGAGGCGTTCTTCGAGGGGCACGAGCTGGCCGGCACCGGCGGCACCCGCGACCTGGCGTGGTTCGCCCCGGGTGGAGGTCAGCTCACCACCGGGCACTGGTTCGACACCGGGCTGCAGACGGTGGGCATGTACCTCGACGGCCGCGGCATCCGGCACCGCGACGAGCACGGCCACCCGGTGGTCGACGATTCCTACCTGGTGCAGGTGCACGCCGGGCCCGACCCGGTGACCGTCGAGCTCCCCGGCCCGCCGTGGGCCGACGGCTACGAGCTGGTGCTCTCCACCGAGTACGCCCGCGGCACCCCGCCGGAGCCGACCTTCGTGGCCCCGGGGCCGCTGGTGATGCCCGGCCGCTGCGTCTGGCTGCTCCGCGTCGAACGCCGCCCCTGAGACGTCGACTGCGCAGTTGTTGCCGCCGACACGCGGCGGCACGCCGTCCTGAGCTGCATCAACTGCGCAGTCGGGCGGCCCCCACGACGCACGAGAGCCCCCGGTCCTGGTGACCGGGGGCTCTCGGTGGTTCGCGCTGCAGTTACTCCTGCGGCTGCTCGAAGGTGATGACGGTCCAGCCCAGCAGCAGGCGGTCGCCGTCGGAGAGCGGGTGGGCCACACCCGGCTCCAGCTGGGTCCACTCGGTGGCCTCGGGGCCGGCGACGTGGGTGCCGTTGAGCGAGCCGAGGTCGACCAGCGAGACCTCGCGGCCGTTGCGGGTCAGCGCGGCGTGGGCGGAGGAGAGCACGTTCTGGGTGTCGGCTATCGGCACCGCACGCGCCGAGCCGCTGGAGACCATCTCGTGGTTGTCGGGACGCCGGCCGAGCACGAGGTCCTCGTCGATGGTGACCACCATGCCGTCGTCGAACCGCAGGATCGGGGTGGCCTCGGCGGGGTCCGGCCGCCAGAAGGCGGTCTGCTCGCCCGAGTCGGGGCGGGCCGACGCCGCCGAGGAGCCCCGGCCGGCGCCGAAGCCCGCGTCCGTGCCTGCAGAGAACGACGACTGCGCCGCCGCCACCGGTGCCGCGGCGGCGACCGGCGCCGCACCGGCCAGGTGCAGCGTGGCGCCACCGCCGGGCACGGTGCCCTCGACCAGGTCGTAGCTCACCCCCGGCGGGGTGCGCGGCGCCGACTGCCCCGGGCCCACGTAGAGCGACTGCCCCAGCGAGAAGCCGGCCGCGAGCGTGCCGCCCTCGACCGACGACCCGGAGACCGGGACGCCGTCGACGGCCGGCTGCCCCTTGCCCGCCCACAGCGCGACACCGGTTCCGGCGTCGGCGGTGACGACGAGGGCGAAGGACACGCTGCCGGAGGCGAGGGAGCTCAGCTGACCGGCGACGGCGGCGAGGACGCGGTCGGCCCCGGGACCCGTCACGCCCAAGCAGGCGTGCAGGGCCGACACGAGGGCGGGCGAGCCGGGAGCGTCGACCCACAGCAGGCCGCCGCCACGGCGGGCGACGACGGCATCTCCGGGGAGGACTTCACAGCGGTCGGGCATGGCGTCCAGCCTAGTGATCCGCGAGCGGTCTGGCTGGGCGCGGGCCGACGCCACGCCGGGGCGTCACGACGTCACACGGTGTCGCTGGGGCCGACGTGGTGGATGAGCCGGCTGAGCCCGGCTACGCCGTGCTCACCACGCCGAGCTCCGCCGGATCGGCGAGGTGCTCCGAGTGCGGGAGGACGCGCACCGTGTAGCCGAAGGCGCCCGTCCGCTCCAGCGGCACGGTGGCGGTGAACCAGTGGCGCGTCCCGTCCGCGTGCTCGTGGGCCATGGGCACGGTGGTCACCTCGTGCAGCCCGTCGGCGTCGTCGACCCGGCCGTAGGCGGCCTGCACCTGGACGTCGCCGGGCTGCAGCCCCGGCAGCTCGACCTCGGCCCGCAGCGCGAGGGTCGAGCCGATCTCCGGGGTGTCGCCGGCGCCGGTCGCCTCGACGTGGGCGACGCGCACGTCGTGCCACTGGGACAGCAGGTGCGCCCGCCACGAGGCCTCGGTGCGCGCCGGTGCGTAGCCGTCGGCGGCCATCGCACGGGCCGAGCCGGCCGCCGGCACGTACAGCCCGCGGACGTAGTCGCGGACCATCCGGGTGGCCAGGACCTTGGGGCCGGTCTCGCGCAGGGTGTGCCGCACCATCTCCACCCAGCGGCCCGGCACGCCGTCGCTGTCCCGCTCGTAGAAGCGCGGCAGCACCTGGGTGCTCAGCAGGTCGTAGATCGCCCGGGCCTCCACCTCGTCGCGGCGGTCGGAATCGGCGACGCCGTCGGCGGTGGGGATCGCCCAGCCGTTCTGCCCGTCGAACCACTCGTCCCACCAGCCGTCGCGGATGGAGAGGTTCAGGCCGCCGTTGAGCGCGGCCTTCATGCCCGAGGTGCCACAGGCCTCGAGCGGGCGCAGCGGGTTGTTCAGCCAGACGTCGCAGCCCCAGTAGAGGTAGCGCGCCATCCCGATGTCGTAGCCGGGCAGGAACGCGATCCGGTGGCGGATCTCCGGGTCGTCGGCGAACTCCACCATCTGCTGAATGAGCCGCTTGCCGCCGTCGTCCGCGGGGTGGCTCTTCCCGGCGATGACCAGCTGCAGGGGTCGCTCGGGGTCCAGGAGGAGGGCCTTGAGCCGCTCCGGGTCGCGCAGCATCAGCGTCAGCCGCTTGTACGAGGGCACCCGGCGGGCGAAGCCGATGGTGAGCACGTCGGGGTCGAAGGCGGTGTCGGTCCACCCGACCTCCGTCTCGGTGGCACCGCGGGACAGCGCGGTCTCCCGGATCCGCCGGCGCACCTCCTCGACGAGGCGGCCCCGCAGCGCCCGGCGGACGCCCCACAGGACGTCGGCGGGGATCTTGTCGACGCCGTCGAAGTGCACCGGCCCGTCGACCGTGACCGGATCGCCCTGGCTGGAGGTCTGGGTGCCCATCTCCACCAGCTCGCGCGCGGTCCAGGTGGGGGCGTGCACGCCGTTGGTGATGGAGCTGATGGGCACGTCACTCTCGTCGAAGCCCGGCCACAGGTCGTTGAACATCCCCCGGCTGACGTGCCCGTGCAGCGCGCTCACCCCGTTGGCCCGCTGGCCCAGGCGCAGGCCCATGTGCGCCATGTTGAACTTCGTCGGGTCGTCCTCGGCGCCCAGCGGGAGCAACTGGTCCATCGGCACGCCGAAGCCGGTGAAGTAACGCTCGATGAGCGCCTTCGGGAACCGGTCGATGCCGGCCGGCACGGGGGTGTGGGTGGTGAAGACGGTGCCCGCGCGCACGGCCTGGAGCGCCTCGGCGAAGGTGAGACCGTGCGCCTCGGTGAGCTCCCGGATGCGCTCGACGCCCTGGAAGCCGGCGTGGCCCTCGTTGGCGTGGAACACCTCCGGCTGCGGGGTGCCGGTCAGCGAGCAGTAGGCGCGCAGCGCCCGCACCCCGCCGATGCCCAGCAGCATCTCCTGCCGGAGGCGGTGGTCCTCGTCGCCGCCGTAGAGCCGGTCGGTGACCAGCCGCTCGCCCGGGGCGTTCTCCTCGATGTCGCTGTCCAGCAGCAGCAGCGAGACCCGCCCGACCTGCGCGCGCCAGACGTGCGCGTGCAGGGTCCGCCCCTCCGGCAGCGGCACGGTGATGACCACGGCCGAGCCGTCGGCCTGGCGGAGCAGCTTGATCGGCAGGCCGTGCGGGTCCAGCGAGGGGTAGTGCTCGAGCTGCCACCCGTCGGCGGACAGCCCCTGGCTGAAGTAGCCGGCCCGGTACAGCAGGCCCACGCCGATCAGCGGTACGCCGAGGTCGGAGGCGGCCTTCAGGTGGTCGCCGGCGAGGATGCCCAGGCCGCCGGAGTACTGCGGGAGCACCTCGCTGATGCCGAACTCGGCGGAGAAGTAGGCGATGCTCCGCGGCGCCTCGTCGCCCAGCGACTGGTACCAGCGCGGGGTGGCGAGGTACTCCTCCAGGTCGTCGACGGCGTCGGTCAGCCGGCGGACGAACCGCCGGTCCTTGGCCAGGGTGGCCAGGCGTTCGGCCGACACCTCCCCCAGCACGCGCACCGGGTCGCCGCCGCAGCGGCCCCACAGATCGGGGTCGAGGGCCTCGAACAGATCGCGGGTCTCGACGTGCCAGGACCAGCGCAGGTTCGTCACCAGCTGGGAGAGCGGCAGGAGCGGCTCCGGCAGAGCCGCGCGGACGGTGAACCGACGAAGAGCTCGCACCCGGCGAGCCTAACGAGTCGCGGGCCCTCCGTCGCGTCCGTCGCGCGGTGCCCCGCGGAGCCCGCCGGAGCAGGCCACCGACCCCGGACGGGTGAGGTGGGAGCTGCGGACGAGCGGCCGAGATGCTGGTGAGGCGGCAGCTCAGTAGCGTGGTCGGCGATGACTGGCCGCGCTGATCTCCGCCTCGGCATCACCGATGTCGCCCCCGTCGTGTCCTGCGGGTCCTTCTCGGCCCGCGCGGTGGTCGGTGAACACCTGCCGATCACCGCCACCGTCTTCCGCGAGGGCCACGACGCCGTCGCGGCTAACGTCGTGTGGATCCCACCCGGCGCCGAGGACGACCCCGGCCCGCTGCGCCGCCTGGCGAAGCACGGGCAGGAGCCCGACCGCTGGCTCACCACCGTGGTCCCCGACCGCGAGGGCTCCTGGTCCTTCCGCATCGAGGCCTGGAGCGACCCCCTGGCCACCTGGCGGCACGCCGTCGAGGTCAAGGTCGAGGCCGGCCAGGGCGCCGACGAGCTGGCCAACGACCTGGAGGAGGGCGCCCGGCTGCTCGACCGGGTGGCCGCGGACGCCGAGGAGGACTGGCGCGGCCGGGTGGAGGCCGCCGCCGCCGCGCTCCGCGACACCTCGCAGGAGCTGACCGTGCGCATCGCCCCGGCGCTGGCCGCCGGGCTCCAGCGCTACCTCTACGAGCACCCGGTGCGCGAGCTGGTCACCCGCTCCCCCCGGTACGAGGTGTGGGTCGACCGTCGCGAGGCCCTCTACGGCTCCTGGTACGAGTTCTTCCCGCGGTCGGAGGGGCCCGTCGTCGGCGGTGTCCCGACGCACGGCACCTTCACCACCGCCGCCGACCGGCTGCCGGCGATCGCGGACATGGGCTTCGACGTCGTCTACCTGCCCCCGATCCACCCGATCGGCAAGGTCAACCGCAAGGGCCCGAACTCCAGCCAGTTCCCCGGCGGCAACCCGCACGACGTGGGCCCCGACGACGTGGGCTCCCCGTGGGCCATCGGCAGCGACGAGGGCGGGCACGACGCCGTCCACCCGCAGCTGGGCACCATGGACGACTTCAAGGCCTTCGTCGCCCGCACCCGGGAGCTGGGCATGGAGGTCGCGCTCGACTTCGCGCTGCAGGCCGCGCCGGACCACCCGTGGGTCGAGACCCATCCGGAGTGGTTCACGACCAAGCCCGACGGCACGATCGCCTACGCGGAGAACCCGCCGAAGAAGTACCAGGACATCTACCCGATCAACTTCGACAACGACCCCGAGGGCATCTACGCGGAGTGCCGCCGGGTGATCCAGGTGTGGATCGACGCCGGGGTGACGATCTTCCGCGTCGACAACCCGCACACGAAGCCGCTGAACTTCTGGCACTGGCTGATCTGGGACGTCAAGCAGAGCCACCCCGACGTGCTCTTCCTCGCCGAGGCGTTCACCCGGCCGGCGATGATGCACCAGCTGGCGCGCATCGGCTTCACGCAGTCCTACACGTACTTCACGTGGCGCACCGGGCGCGAGGAGCTGGAGGAGTACGGCCGGGAGCTGGCCGCGAACAGCCACTACATGCGGCCCAACTTCTTCGTGAACACCCCGGACATCCTCCACGAGTCGCTGCAGTTCGGTGGCCCGCCGATGTTCAAGATCCGCGCCGTGCTCGCGGCGATGATGAGCCCCACCTGGGGCGTCTACTCCGGGTTCGAGCTCTTCGAGCACGTGGCGGTGAAGCCGGGCAGCGAGGAGTACCTGGACAGCGAGAAGTACCGGCTGCGCCCGCGCGACTGGGCCGGCGCGGAGGCGTCCGGCCGGAGCCTCGCCCCGTACCTGCGACGGCTCAACGAGGTCCGGCGCGCCCACCCGGCGCTGCAGCAGCTGCGCACGCTGCGCTTCCACCAGGTCGACAACCCCAGCCTGCTCTGCTTCTCCAAGACCGACCCGGGCTCGGACGACGCCGTCATCGTCGTCGTGAACCTGTCCAGCCGCGACACCCAGATCGGGACGACGGCGCTGGACCTGCCGGCGCTGGGCCTGGACTGGCACGAGCGATTCGGGGTCACCGACGAGCTGACCGGCGCCCGCTACGACTGGGGCCAGTTCAACTACGTGGAGCTCGACCCCTACCGGGAGCCCGCCCACGTCTTCGCGGTCACCTTCCCGCGGCCCGTGCAGTTCCCCCCGCCGGTCGACTGAAAGAGGACCCGCCTGCCCCCACCCCCACCGCTCGCGCGCTCGCGGCGGGCCCCGGCAGGCGGGCCGCGCACTTCCACCCCAGGCACGACAGGAGAGGGGCACCCGCTCCCGATGAACGTTCCCGTCCCCGACTCCCCCTCGCACCGGTCCGCGCTCCCGCCGCCGGGCACCGACCCCGAGTGGTACAAGCGCGCGGTCTTCTACGAGGTGCTCGTCCGCGGCTTCGCCGACAGCAACGCCGACGGCGTCGGCGACCTGCGCGGCATGAAGGACAAGCTGGACTACCTGCAGTGGCTCGGCGTCGACTGCCTGTGGCTGCCACCGTTCTTCGCCTCCCCGCTGCGCGACGGCGGCTACGACGTCAGCGACTACACGGCGGTGCTGCCCGAGTTCGGCACCATCGAGGACTTCAAGGAGTTCCTCGACGAGGCCCACGCCCGGGGCATGCGCGTGATCATCGACTTCGTCATGAACCACACCTCGGACCAGCACCCGTGGTTCCAGGCCAGCCGCAGCGACCCCGACGGCCCGTACGGCGACTTCTACGTCTGGGCCGACGACGACACCGGCTACGCCGACGCCCGGATCATCTTCGTCGACACCGAGAGCTCCAACTGGACGTTCGACCCGGTGCGCAAGCAGTACTTCTGGCACCGGTTCTTCTCCCACCAGCCCGACCTGAACTTCGAGAACCCGAAGGTGCAGGAGGCGATCATCGACGCCCTGCGCTTCTGGCTGGACCTCGGCATCGACGGCTTCCGGCTCGACGCCGTGCCCTACCTCTTCGAAGAGGAGGGCACCAACTGCGAGAACCTCCCGCGCACCCACGAGTTCCTCAAGGAGGTGCGCAAGGTCGTCGACGCCAACTACCCGGACACGGTGCTGCTGTGCGAGGCCAACCAGTGGCCGGCCGACGTCGTCGAGTACTTCGGCGAGAACGGCGACGAGTGCCAGATGGCGTTCCACTTCCCCGTCATGCCGCGCCTGTTCATGGCGGTGCGCCGGGAGCAGCGCTTCCCCATCTCGGAGATCATGGCGCAGACGCCGGACATCCCGGACAACTGCCAGTGGGGCGTCTTCCTCCGCAACCACGACGAGCTGACCCTCGAGATGGTCACCGACGAGGAACGCGACTACATGTGGGACGAGTACGCCAAGGACCCCCGCATGAAGGCCAACATCGGCATCCGCCGGCGGCTGGCCCCGCTGCTGGACAACGACATCAACACCCTCGAGCTGTTCAACGCGCTCCTGCTGAGCCTGCCGGGCTCCCCGGTCCTCTACTACGGGGACGAGATCGGCATGGGCGACAACATCTGGCTCGGTGACCGCGACGGCGTCCGGACGCCGATGCAGTGGACCCCGGACCGCAACGGCGGGTTCTCCACCGCCGACCCCCAGCGCATGTACCTGCCGCTCAACGCCGACCCGGTGTACGGCTACCAGGTCACCAACGTCGAGGCCCAGCTGCGCAACACCAACTCGCTGCTGCAGTGGGTCCGGCGGATGATCCAGGTCCGCGGCCAGCACCCCACCTTCGGGCTGGGCAGCTACGCCGAGATCGGCTCGCGCAACCCCACGGTGCTCTCGTTCGTGCGCGAGTTCGGCGACGACGTCGTGCTCTGCGTCAACAACCTGTCGCGCTTCCCGCAGCCGGTCGAGCTGGACCTGCGCCGCTTCGAGGGCTACACGCCGATCGAGCTCACCGGGCGGGTGGAGTTCCCGCAGATCGGCGTCCTGCCGTACATGCTCACCCTCGCCGGCCACGGCTTCTACTGGTTCGAGCTCTCCAAGCCGACCGAGCCCGCCGCCGACGAGCACGAGGACTGGGCCAGCGCCACCTCCAGCGCCGTGGCCGACTCCCTGCTGGCCGCGGGCGTGGTGAGCGCCGCCGACGAGCCGTCCGACGAGTCCGGAGATGCCCGATGAGCGCACTGATCGACCTGTTCCGCGAGTGGATCCCGCAGCAGCGGTGGTTCGGCGGCAAGGGCCGCGAGTGGGCCGGGGTCACCGAGGACGGCTTCTTCCTCGACCGCGGCAACCCGGTGCTGTCGGTGCACCGGGTGCGGATCGAGTACACCGACGGCGCCCGCGACACCTACCTGGTGCCGATCTCCTGGCGCGACCAGCAGGCCGAGGAGCTGGGAGCGGCCTACATCGGCGCGGTCGTGGGCGAGGGGCAGGAGACCTACGCCTACGACGCGATGCGCGATCGGGAGGCCACCGCGCCGTGGCTGATCCACCTGGCCAACGGCTCCTCGGTGGGCCCGATGAACTTCTCCCCCGCCGGCGAGGGCGACATCCCCGCTGGCCTGCCGGGCGACATCGTCTCGACCGAGCAGAGCAACACCTCGCTGGTGTACGGCCAGGAGGCGATCCTCAAGCTCTTCCGGCGGCTGGAGCCCGGGCTCAACCCCGACGTCGAGATCCACGGCGCCCTGCGCCGGACCGACAACGAGCACATCGCCCCGCTGCTGGGTCACGTGGAGATCGACGACCCGGCGGGCGGCGAACCGGCCACCGTGGCCATGCTCCAGACGTTCGTGCCCAACGCCAGCGACGGCTGGCGGCTGGCGACCGCGAGCGTCCGCGACCTGTACGCCGAGGGTGACCTGCACGCCGACGAGGTGGGTGGGGACTTCGCGGCCGACAGCGAGCGGCTGGGTGCGGCGACCGCCTCGGTGCACGCCGACATGGCTGCGGTCCTCCCCACGGAGGAGGCCGCGCCGGACTGGTACCCGACCGTGGCCCGGCAGATGTCCGAGCGGCTCGACGCCGCGATCGAGATCGTGCCGCAGCTGGAGGAGCACGCGGACGCGCTGCGCCAGGTCTACGCCGCCGTCGCCGAGAGCGGCGAGCAGGTCGTCCGCCAGCGGGTGCACGGCGACCTCCACCTGGGCCAGGTGCTGCGCACCGCCACCGGCTGGATCATCCTCGACTTCGAGGGTGAGCCGGCCCGCCCGCTCGTGTCCCGCCGGGAGCTCGACAGCCCGCTGCGCGACGTCGCCGGCATGCTGCGCAGCTTCGACTACGCGGCCCGGCACCTGCTCGTCGAGCAGCCGGAGGACCCGCAGCGCGAGTACCGCGCCCAGGAGTGGGCGGCACGGAACCGGGCCGCCTTCTGCGCCGGCTACTCCGAGGCCAGCGGCCTGGACCCGTGCGGGGAGTCACCACTCCTTCGGGCGTTCGAGGCCGACAAGGCGGTTTACGAATGCGTCTACGAGGCGAGGAACCGTCCGCACTGGCTGATGATCCCGCTCCAGTCGATCGCCCGGCTCGCCGGCCGCGACTGAGCTCCCGAACCGACGGACCAGAGCACCGAGAACGGACGAGGACGGCGAGACGATGACGACCGACGACCGAGGCGAGAGCCACGTGGCCGACAAGGACGATCTGCAGCGCGCCGTGGACCGGAAGGTGGCCGAGGCCGAGGCAGCTGCCGGCGGCCCGGTCGTGAACGCCGAACCGGCGAAGAAGACGACCCGCCGCGCCGCGGCGAAGAAGGCGCCCGCCGAGAAGGCCACCCCCGCCGAGAAGGCGCCCGCGAAGAAGGCCCCGGCCGCGAAGAAGGCGGCGCCGGCCAAGAAGGCGACCCCGGCCAAGAAGGCGGCCGCCGCCGACGCGGCGACGCCCACCACGAGGGCGACGGCAACCAAGCGGGCGACGGCGAAGAAGGTCGCCGCCGCGCCCACGGCCACCGAGGCCACGCCGGAGCCCGGCAGCGAGGACACCGAGATCACCGCCAACCCGGTGGTGGCCCCCGCCCCCGTCGCCGAGCCCGGCTCCCCCAGCGGCGCCCCGGCCGGGCAGCCGGAAGCCCCCGACCCCGACCCGGCCCAGCCCGACACCCCGCAAGCGCCGACCGAGGACCGGGCGGCCACCGGGGGCTCGGCGGAGCCGGCTGCGCCGGTCCTGCCGGCCGGCGCTCCGTCCCCCGCCGGCGGTACGACCGCCGGCGCCGCCGAGGACAGCGGGATCGAGGAGTTCGGCGAGGAGGACCTCCGGGCGATCGTCGAAGGCTGGTCGCACGACCCGCACCGCATCCTCGGCGCGCACCGCACGGCCGAGGGCTGGGCGGTGCGCACGCTGCGGCCCGATGCGGTCAGCGTCGCCGTTCTCGACGAGGACGGCAGCCGGTACGAGGCCGAGCGCCTGCACGACGGGGGCATCCACGCGGCGCGCCTCCCCCGCCAGCCCGGGGACTACCGGATCGAGGTGGTCTACGGGGACGGGCAGGGCGGCACGACCACGCACACGGTCGACGACCCCTTCCGCTGGCTGCCCACGCTCGGACCGGTCGACGAGCACCTGATCCGCGAGGGGCGCCACGAGCGGCTGTGGGAGGTGCTCGGCGCGCACGTCCGGCGGTACGAGACGCCGCGCGGCACGGTCGAGGGCGTCTCCTTCGCCGTCTGGGCGCCCAGCGCGCGCGGCGTGAAGGTCACCGGCGACTTCGACTACTGGGAGGCCCGCGCCTACCCGATGCGGGTGCTCGGGTCCTCCGGTGTCTGGGAGATCTTCATCCCCGGGGTGCAGGTCGGCACCCGCTACCGCTACCACGTCCTGGGTGCCGACGGGACCTGGCGCGAGAAGTCCGACCCGCTCGCGTTCGCCACCGAGGTGCCGCCCCTGAACGCGTCCGTGGTGACGGAGTCCACCTACGAGTGGCGCGACGACGCCTGGCTGACCGAGCGCGCCGAGGCCGGGTGGCACCAGCGCCCGATGAGCGTCTACGAGGTCCACGCCGGCTCGTGGCGCGAGGGGCTGTCCTACCGCGAGATGGCCGACGAACTGGTCGACTACGTCCGAGAGGCCGGCTTCACCCACATCGAGTTCATGCCGCTGGCCGAGCACCCCTTCGGCGGCTCCTGGGGCTACCAGGTCACCTCCTACTACGCGCCCACCTCCCGTTTCGGCACCCCGGACGACCTGCGGTACCTGATCGACCGGGCACACCAGGCCGGTATCGGGATCATCGTCGACTGGGTGCCCGCCCACTTCCCCAAGGACGAGTGGGCGCTGGCCCGCTTCGACGGGACGCCGCTCTACGAGCACGGTGACCCGCGCCGGGGCGAGCAGTTGGACTGGGGCACCTACGTCTTCGACTTCGGCCGGTCGGAGGTCCGCAACTTCCTGGTCGCGAACGCGCTGTACTGGTGCAAGGAGTTCCACATCGACGGCATCCGCGTCGATGCGGTCGCCTCGATGCTCTACCTGGACTACTCCCGCAGCGAGTGGGAGCCCAACAAGTACGGCGGCCGGGAGAACCTGGAGGCGGTGGCCTTCCTCCAGGAGTTCAACGCGACCGTCTACCGCGAGGTCCCCGGCGTCATGACGATCGCCGAGGAGTCGACCGCCTGGCCCGGCGTCACCCGGCCGACCCACCTGGGCGGGCTGGGTTTCGGCTTCAAGTGGAACATGGGCTGGATGCACGACTCGCTCGCCTACGTCGAGCGGGAGCCGGTCTACCGCAGCTACCACCACGGCCAGCTGACGTTCTCGATGCACTACGCGTACAGCGAGAACTACGTGCTGCCGATCAGCCACGACGAGGTCGTGTACGGCAAGGGCTCCATGCTGCGGAAGATGCCAGGGGACCGGTGGCAGCAGCTGGCCAACCTGCGCGCCTACCTGGCCTACATGTGGGCCCACCCCGGCAAGCAGCTGCTGTTCATGGGATCGGAGTTCGCCCAGGACTCCGAGTGGGCGGAGAGCCGCTCGCTGGACTGGTGGCACCTCGACGACCCCGCGCACCGCGGCATCCTCCAGCTGGTCACCGACCTCAACGGCCGGTACAAGGAGCTCGACGCCCTCTGGTCGCTGGACGTCGACCCGGCCGGCTTCCAGTGGATCGACGCCAACGACGCCTCGGGCAACGTGCTGTCCTTCCTGCGCTACGGGGCCGCCCCGCAGGGAGCCGGAGCCGCGGCGGACCCCGCGGAGGGCAGCGAAGAGGGCACCGCCGAGGAGACGGTCGCGGGCTCCGCGCTGGCCTGCGTCGTCAACTTCTCCGGCGCCCCGCACCACGAGTACCGCATCGGGCTGCCCCGCCCCGGGCACTGGCGCGAGGTGCTCAACACCGACGCCGAGGGCTACGGCGGCTCCGGCGTCGGCAACTACGGCGGGATCGAGGCCGAGGCGGAGCCCTGGCACGGCCAGCCGTACTCGGCGACGATCTCGGCACCGCCGCTGGGCACCGTCTGGTTCCTGCACGAGGGCTGATCCAGCGTTCCACCACCCGGCCGCGCCGCTCCGGCGCTGCCGGGTGGTGGCCGGGTCCTGCGCCACCGGGCATGCTGTGCGGCGCGCGACCTCCCGGACGCGCGCCCCGCACCGCCTGGAGGAGCCCCACCGGATGAGAGAGCTGCTGCGCCGGGTGGCCCCCCTGGTGGCCGCGGGACTGGTGCTCTCCGGCTGCGCCACCGGCACGGTCCGCGGGGAGGCCACTCCCCCCGACGGGGCGCCGACCGATGTGCCGGCCGAGCAGTTCCCGATCACCGGCGTGAGCGACGAGCCGATCGACCAGTTCGCCCGCAACGCCCTGGCCGACCTCGAGACCTTCTGGACACAGGCCTACCCCGAGTACTTCGGGGAGGAGTACACCCCGCTGGAGGGCTACTTCTCCGTGGACTCCGAGGACCTGGACGGGAACGCCTACCCCGAGACCGGGATCGGCTGCGCGGGCTCCCCCACCGCGCCGGAGGACGTGGCCGGCAACGCGTTCTACGACCCGGCCTGCGACGTCATCGCCTACGACCGGGCGCTGCTGGAGGAGCTCTCCGACGACTACGGACGCTTCCTCGTGCCGGTGATCATGGCGCACGAGTCCGGGCACGCCATGCAGGGCCGGTTCGGCTTCGCCGAGTCCGGGCGCAGCATCCAGGACGAAACCCAGGCCGACTGCCTCGCCGGCGCCTGGACCCGCTGGGTCGCCGACGGGGAGGCCGCGCACGTGTCCCTGCGCGAGCCGGAGCTCGACGACGTCGTCCGGGGGTTCCTCCTGCTCCGTGACGACGTGGGCAGCGACCCGGACGACGTCGAGGCGCACGGCTCTTACTTCGACCGCGTCTCGGCCTTCTACGACGGCTTCGAGAGCGGTCTGGGCACCTGCCGCGACGCGTTCGGCGAGGACCGGCTGTTCACCGCCGCGGAGTTCACTCCGACCGACCTCAACCAGGGGAACGCCTACTTCGCCGACATCGTCGACTGGGTGGGCGCCACCCTGCCCGCCTTCTGGGGCGACGTCTTCCCCGCGGCCTTCGGCGGTCGGTTCGAGGAACCCGAGATCGCCGGGTTCGACGGCAGCGCCCCGGCCTGCGACGGGCTCGACGGCCGGGATCTGGGCTACTGCCCCGACGAGCTGACCGTCTACATCGACGAGACCGACCTCGCGGTACCGGCCTACGACGAGATCGGCGACTTCGCGCTGGCCACGGCCATGGCCCTCCCCTACGCGCTCGCGGTGCGCGACCAGGCCGGCCTGTCGGTGGACGACGGCGAGGCGACCCGGTCGGCGGTCTGCCTCACCGGCTGGTATCAGGCGCAGTGGTACAACGCCGAGTTCGTCGACGTGGTCGAGGCCGAGATCAGCCCGGGCGACCTCGACGAGGCCGTGCAGTTCCTGCTGCGCTACGGCGTCGACGAGCAGGTGTTCCCCGACACCGACGCCTCGGGCTTCGAGCTGGTCGGCGCCTTCCGCAGCGGCTTCCTCGACGGCGGCGAGGCCTGCGACATCCGGTGAAGGCCCGCTCCTCTCCCCGCTCGCATGCGCGCGGGAAGAGGAGCGGGCCGGCTCAGAACAGCGCGGCGGTGAGCTGACGGCGGGCCGCGGCGACGCGCGGGTCGTGGTCGCCGACGACCGAGAAGAGCTCCACCAGGTGCTTGCGCGCCTGGTCGCGGTCCTCGCCCCCGGTGCGGCGGACGACGTCGAGCAGCCGGTCGAAGGCGGCCTCGATGTCGCCGGTGCCCAGCAGGAAGTCCGCGGCCCGTGTCTGCGCGGCGACGTCGTCGGGCGCGGCGTCCGCGGCGGCCAGCGCCTCCGGCCCCGCCTCCTCCGCCCGGCGGAACAGCCGCACCTGGCGCAGGGCGATGCTCGCGTCGGGGTGGTCGGGCTCCTCGGCGAGGATCGCCTCGTAGGCGGCCTCGGCCGCGGCGAGGTCACCACGCTCGAGCGCGGCCTCGGCGGCGTCCAGCCGCGGATCCTCCACCTCCTGGGGCTGGGCGCCGGGGACCGCGCCGCCGGTGGTGGCCTGCACCAGCTCGGTGACGAACTGGCGGGCCTGCTCCTCGGGGATGGCCCCGGTGAACTCGGCGACCAGCTGCCCCTGCCACACCGCCTTGACGGCGGGGATGCCCTGGACGCGCAGCCCCTGGGCCAGCGCCGGGTTGGCCTCGACGTCGACCTTCGCCAGCACCCAGGAGCCGCCGCCCTCGACGGCCAGCCGCTCAAGCACCGGGGAGAGCTGCTTGCACGGACCGCACCACTCGGCCCACAGGTCGAGCACCACCGGCACCTGGAACGAACGGTCCAGCACCTCGGCCTGGAACGTGGCCTCGGTGACGTCGACGACGGCGCCGCCCGCCGCGCCCGCCGGCGCGGAGGCGCTGGGCGGCGGGGCGGTCTGGGCGCGTGCTGCGGCCTCCGAGCGGGCCTTGACGGCGGCGAGGTCGACGGCGCCGGCCATGGCGGCGGCCATCTGGGCCTGCTGTGCCTGCGCGCGCGGGTCGGGGCGTCCGGGACGGGTCGGCTGCATGACCTCGATCATCCCACCCCGCGCACGCCGGTCCTACCGGCCGCCCCTGCTCGTGCTACCCGCGCCCCCCGTGGCGCATCGAGCGGCCCCGGTCAGGCCTCCGACCAGACACCCAGCTCGTTGCCGTCCGGGTCCGCGAAGTGGAACCGCCGACCGCCGGGGAACGGGTAGGGGCCCTCGGTCACCCGACCGCCGGCGGCCGCCACGGCGGCGACCGTGCGGTCGAGGTCGGCCGAGAAGAGCAGGACGAGCGGGCCGCCGGGCCGAGGCGGCTGCTCGTCGACCCGCAGGCCGCCGGCCTCCGGGCCGCCCGCGCCGCGGATCCCGGCGTAGGCCGGCCCGTAGTCGGTGAAGTCCCAGCCGAACGCCTCGGCGTAGAAGCGCTTCGCCCGCTCCAGGTCGGTGACGGTCAGCTCGACGTAGTCGATGGCGTGGTGCACGTGGTCGGTCATGCCCGGCATCGTGCCGGGCGGGTACGTCAGAACCGCGCGGGCTCGGTGTAGCCGCCCCACTCGGTGCGGAGCGCGTCGCAGATCTCGCCGAGGGTGGCCTCGGCGCGGACCGCGTCGAGCATGGCCGGCACCATGTTCTGCTCGGTCCGGGCCACCTCCACCATGCGGGCGACGGCCGCCCGCGCGGCGTCGTCGTCCCGCTGCCGCCGGCGCTCGGCGAGCTCGGCCTTCTGGTCCCGCTCCACCTCGTGGCTGACCCGGAGGATCTCCAGCTTGTCGTGGGCGTCGACCGAGCCGACCAGGGTGTTGACCCCGACCACCTTCTTGTCGCCCTTCTCCAGCGCCCGCTGGTAGACGAACGCCGCCTCGGCGATCTCCCCGGTGAACCAGCCGTCCTCGATGCCCCGCAGGATGCCCGAGGTCATCGTGCCGTCGGTGCCCATGTCGCGGATGCGGGCGAAGATCTCCTCGGCCTGCCGCTCGATCTCGTCGGTGAGCGCCTCGACGTACCAGGAGCCGCCGAGCGGGTCGGCGACGTTCATGACGCCGGTCTCCTCGGCGATGACCTGCTGCGTGCGCAGCGCGATCTGCGCTGCCTTGGCGCTGGGCAGGGCGAGCACCTCGTCGAGCGCGTTGGTGTGCAGGCTCTGCGTGCCGCCGAGCACGGCCGACAGCGCCTCGACCGCCGTCCGGACGATGTTGTTGTCCGGCTGCTGGGCGGTCAGGGAGACGCCGGCGGTCTGGGTGTGGAACCGCAGCTGCTGGGCCTTCTCCGTCGTCGCTCCGTAGACGTCGCGCAGCCAGCGGGCCCAGATGCGGCGCGCGGCGCGGAACTTCGCGATCTCCTCGAAGAAGTCGATGTGCGCGTCGAAGAAGAACGAGAGGCCGGGCGCGAACTGCTCGATGTCCAGGCCGCGGGACAGGCCCAGCTCCACGTAGGCGAAGCCGTCGGCCAGCGTGTAGGCCAGCTCCTGCGCGGCGGTCGAGCCGGCCTCGCGGATGTGGTAGCCCGAGACGCTGATCGGCTTGTACGCCGGGATCTTCTCGGCGCAGTACTCCATCAGGTCGCCGATCAGGCGCAGGTGCGGCTCGGGCGGGAAGAGCCACTCCTTCTGCGCGATGTACTCCTTGAAGATGTCGGTCTGCAGGGTGCCGTTCAGCTTCCCGATGTCGGCGCCCTGGCGTTCGGCGGCGACCAGGTACATGCAGAAGACCGGGACGGCGGGGCCGCTGATGGTCATCGACGTCGTCGTCCCCGCGAGGTCGATGCCGTCGAAGAGCTCGTCCATGTCCACGGCGGTGTCGATGGCGACGCCGCAGTGGCCGACCTCGCCGAGGCTGCGCGGGTCGTCCGAGTCCCGGCCCATGAGCGTGGGCATGTCGAAGGCCACCGAGAGCCCGCCGCCGCCCTCGGCCAGGATCATCTTGTAGCGCTCGTTCGTCTGCTTCGCGTTGCCGAAGCCGGCGAACTGCCGGATGGTCCAGGCCCGACCGCGGTAACCGGTGGCGTGCAGGCCCCGGGTGAAGGGGAACTCACCCGGGTAACCGATCCGCTCGAAGCCCTCCACCGCGCTCTCGTCGGCCGGCCCGTACACCGGGTCGACCTCGACGCCCGAGAGCGTCGTGAAGTCCGCGTCCCGCACCCGACCTGCGGCCAGTGCCGCGTCGTACCGCTGCTGCCACCGCTGCCGCGCGTCCTGGGTCATGCCGAGATGCTAGGACGTCCAACTATCCTGTGTCGAGGGTCACCCGGCGACGTCGCCGGCGCCCAGCCGGACCCGGCGCAGCGTGGCGAACAGGATCTCGTGCTCGTCGACCGAGAGGTCCTCCAGGCCGAAACCGATGCCGGTGAGCGCCCGGGTGCCCTCCTCCACCACGGCGCGACCGCGCTCGGTGATCGAGGCGAGGACACCCCGACCGTCGGCGGGGTTGGGGCGGCGGTCGACGTAGCCCGCCGCGACCAGGCGGTCGATCGCGTTCGTGACGCTCGTCGGGTGCACCATCAGCCGGCTGCCGATCACCTTCAGCGGCAACTCCCCCGACCGGCTGAAGGTGAGCAGCACGAGCACCTCGTACCGGGCGAACGTCAGCTCCAGGGGGCGCAGCACCTCGTCGAAGCGGGCGAGCAGGATCTGCTGGACCCGGAAGACCGACGTCGCCGCCCGCATCGCCGAGGACGGCCCGAAGTGCTTCTCCCACGTCTCCCCGGCGCGCTCGATCGGGTCGAACGGCAACCCCAGCGGTCGGACCATGCGCGGCACGGTACCTGCGCCACGTTCCCCCGCCGCCACCCTCGCTCGGTGCCGACCTGTCGTGGTGTCGACCCCGACCGTCACCACGTCGGGTCGACACCGGGGGTGCCTGGGAAAGGGGCCACGGCACTCCGGTGCGACCGGGCACGCTGCCACGGTGCCGCCGACAACTGACCGCCGTCCGCGGGGTGCGCATGCAGCGGCGATCCCTTGTTCCCTCCTGCCCGGCGGCCCCCTGCAGGGCGGCCGGGTGGACCGTCGTCCTCGTGACCGCGGAGGACCTCACCGACCCGGTCCAGCTGCTCGCCCGCATCGCCGCGGCCCTGCGGCTCGTGCACTGACCCTCGACGCCGCGTGAGGTCCGGGCCGCTCGACCCCCCGCCCACTCGACGACGGCCGGGCGGCTCAGTGCAGCGGTGGCCGCAGCGGCGGGACCTCCCGCACGCCGAACACCTCGGCCAGGGCGACGCGCGCGGCCTGGTCGCCGCAGGCCCCGTGAACGGCGGGACCGGGCGGGGTGGCCGACGACGCGAGGTAGACCCCGCGCACCGGCGTCTTGTAGGTGTTCCAGCGCGGGACCGGGCGGGCCAGCATCTGCCAGAGCGTCGTCTGGCCGTTGGAGATGTCCCCGCCCCGGTAGGTGGGGTTCCACTGCTCCATCGCGACGGCGTTCTTCGTGTGGCGGTCGACGACCGTGTCGCGGAAGCCGGGCGCGAACCGCTCGATCTGCGTCTCGATCGCCTGCGTCATGTCGACGTCGGACCCGTGCGGCACGTGCACGTAGGCCCAGAAGATGTGCCCGCCGTCCGGGGCGCGGCTGGGATCGGGCACGGTCGGCTGGACGGCGAGCACGTAGGGGCGGTCGGTGAGCCGCCCCTCGTTCGGCGCCTGCTCCCCCGCGATCGTCTCCGCCAAAGTGCCGGCGACGTGGATCGTCCCGGCGCTGCGTACGTCGGGGTTGGCCCACGGCACCGGCTCGGAGAGGATCCAGTCGATCTTGAACACTCCGGCGCCGTGCCGGTAGCGCTGCACCCAGCGGCGGTAACCCTCGTGCACCCGGTCCCCGGCCATCGACACGAAGGCGTCCGGCGTGGTGTCGAGCAGGACCGCCGGCACGCCCTCGAACTCGCGCAGGTCGGTGATCAGGCGCCCGGTGACGACCTCGCCCCCCTGCTCCTCGAGCGCGGTGACCATGGCATCGGCCAGCTTCTGCGACCCACCCTCGACGAGTGGCCACCCGACGTGGTGGGACAGCATCGTCAGCAGCATGCCCAGCGCCGAGGTCAGCGGCTGGCGCAGGTCGAGCATTCCGTGCGCGGCAGCGCCGGCGATGAGGGCCTGCCCCTCCGGGGTGTCGAAGTACCGCTGCGCCAGCCAGCGCACGTTGGGCAGGCCGGTGAGCCCGAACCTGGCGATCTGCACCGGGCTGCGCGTCGGCAAGCTGCGCAGCCGGCTGGTGAGGAAGAAGTCGACGATGTCGGCGCCGTGCTCCACCAGCGGCGCGAACAGGCGACGGTAGGCGGCCGCGTCCGCGCCGAGCCCCTCCGCGGTCCGCTCCAGGGAGCGGTGGGAGACCGCCGCCCGGCCGCCGTCCAGCGGGTGGGCGAAGTTGATCCGGGGCTGCACGAGGCGCACACCCCGCGCCGGCAGGTCGAACTCGCGGAAGAAGGGCGCGGCGGCGGCCAGCGGCTGGACGGTCGAGCAGACGTCGTGGTGGTAGCCGGGGCGCATGAGCTCCTCGGTGCGCATCCCGCCGCCGGGCCGCTCTCCGGCGTCGACGACCTGCACCCGCAGGCCGGCAGCCGCGAGGCGGAGCGCCGCCGCCAGCCCGTTGGGTCCCGCTCCGACCACGACGGCGTCCGCCTTGCCGTTCAATGCCGTAGTCCGTTCACCCGTCCATCCTGGCCGTACCGGGCGCGCCCTGCCCGGTCAGCGCCTACAGCTGGCCGAGCAGCTCGTCGGCGGCGCGGTAGGGGTCGGTCCCGCCGCCGACGACCGCGTCGGCCAGGGCCCCGAGCGCGGCGGACCCGCGCACGTCACCCATCCGTTCGCGCAGCGTGGCCAGCGCGATCGCCTCGATCTCGCGGGCGGCCCGCTCGCTGCGGCGACGGTGCCCCTCCCCCGAGGACTCCAGCCACTGCCGGTGCTCCTCGATCCTCGCCAGGACCTCCTCGACCCCGTTGTCGGTGTCGCGGGCGGCCACCGTGCGGCAGATCGGCGGGCGCCAGTGCCCGGCCTCGGAGTGCCGGCCGCCGAGCGAGAGCATGTAGCGCAGGTCGCGCACGGTCTGGTCGGCACCGTCCCGGTCGGCCTTGTTCACCACGAAGACGTCGGCGACCTCGAGGATCCCGGCCTTGGCGGCCTGGATGCCGTCGCCCATGCCGGGGGCCACCAGCACCAGCGTGGTGTCGGCGAGCGACGCGATCTCGAGCTCGGACTGCCCGACGCCGACGGTCTCGATCAGCACCACGTCGCACCCGGCGGCGTCCAGCACGCGCAGGGCCTGCGGCGTGGCCCAGGACAGCCCACCGAGGTGCCCGCGCGAGGCCATGGACCGGATGAAGACGCCGCTGTCGCCGGCGTGGTCCTGCATGCGCACACGGTCGCCGAGCAGGGCTCCGCCGGAGAAGGGCGACGACGGGTCCACGGCCAGGACCCCGACCCGCTTGCCGGCCTGCCGCAGCGCCCGCACGAGCGCGGTCGTCGACGTCGACTTGCCCACGCCCGGCGAGCCGGTCAGGCCGATGACCTGGGCGTGACCGGTGTGCGGGGCGAGCGCCGCCGCCACCTCGCGCAGCGCCGGGCTCGCGTCCTCGACCAGGGAGATCAACCGGGCCACCGACCGGGCATCGCCCTCGCGGGCCCCCGCCACCAGCGTCGGGACGTCGGCGGCCCGACGGCTCCGCCGCCCGCGAGGGGCGCCCGGAGCCGCCGGCTGGACCGCGGTCCCCTCCGTCACGCGGCCTCCTCGCTGGCGCTCGTCAGCCACGTGCCGGGGGTGCTCCGCTCCCCGGTCGAGCTCGCGAGCTCGCTCAACTCTTCGCGGGCACGTGCAGGATCAGCGCGTCACCCTGGCCGCCGCCACCGCACAGCGCGGCGGCGCCGACACCGCCACCGCGGCGGCGCAGCTCGAGCGCCAGGTCCAGCACGATACGAGCGCCGCTCATGCCGATCGGGTGCCCGAGGGCGATGGCCCCGCCGTTCGGGTTCACCTTCTCCGGGTCGATGCCCAGCTCACGGGTGGAGACGATGCCGACCGCCGCGAACGCCTCGTTCAGCTCGACCAGGTCGAGCGACGTCGGGTCGATGCCCTCGCGCTCGCAGGCCTTCTGGATCGCCCGGGACGGCTGGCTCTGCAGGGTGGCGTCCGGGCCGGCGACGACGCCGTGCGCGCCGATCTCGGCGAGCACGGTGCACCCGAGCTCGGCGGCCTTCTCGGCGCTCATGACCACGACGGCACAGGCGCCGTCGGAGATCTGCGAGGCGGTGCCGGCGGTGATCGTGCCGTCCTTGGCGAAGGCCGGCTTGAGCTTCGAGAGGCTCTCGGCGGTCGTGTCGGGGCGGATCCCCTCGTCCTCGCGGAACTCGACCGGGTCGCCCTTGCGCTGCGGGATGAGGACGGGGGTGATCTCCTCGTCGAAGATCCCGTCCTTGGCGGCGCGCGCGGCCTTCTGGTGGCTGGCCGCGGCGAACTCGTCCTGCTCCTCGCGGGTCAGGTCGTAGCGGCTGTTGGCCTGCTCGGTGAGCGCCCCCATGGCCACCTGGTCGAAGGTGTCCGACAGCCCGTCGTGGGCCATCGCGTCGATGAGCTTCGTGTCGCCGTACTTCGTGCCGGTCCGCGAGCTGGCCAGCAGGTGCGGCGCCTGGGTCATCGACTCCATGCCCCCGGCGACGACGACGTCGTACTCGCCGGCGCGGATGAGCTGGTCGGCCAGCGCGATGGCGTTCATGCCGGAGAGGCAGACCTTGTTGATGGTCAGCGAGGGCACCGACATCGGGATGCCACCGGCCACCGCGGCCGGGCGGGCGGGGTTCTGGCCGGCGCCGGCCTGGATGACCTGACCCATGATCACGTAGTCGACCTGGCCGCCGGAGATGCCGGCCCGCTCGAGCGCGGCCTTGATGGCGATGCCGCCGAGGTCGGCCGCCGAGAAGTCCTTGAGCGAGCCGAGGAGCCGGCCCATCGGGGTACGGGCGCCGCTGACGATGACCGAGCGGGACATGCTGCCTCCAGTGGCGGGCCGCCGCCGGTGGCGACCTCGTTGTCGGGACGCACCGCGACGGCGTTACCGGCGCGGCGTCGGGCCTTCCGGGAAGGATAGGACGGGCATCCGACGCGCGGCAGGGCGGATTTCGTGGCCGCCGTCACGCCCGGGGAGTGAGGCCCACCACAACGACCTGTCGTCTCAGACGTCTTGACGGCAGGATGCCTCGCGTGAGCAACGACGCCGCCCGCCCCGGCCTGCCCGAGGGCCTGCTGACGACCATCGACCACGTGGGCATCGCCGTCCCCGACCTGGACGAGGCGATCGCCTTCTACGCCCGGACCTTCGGCGTGCACTCGGTGCACGAGGAGACCAACGAGGAGCAGGGCGTCCGCGAGGCCATGCTCGCCGTCGGCACCGGGGAGACCCGCATCCAGCTGCTGGCGCCGCTGACGCCGGAGTCCACCATCGCGAAGTTCATCGGCCGCTCCGGTCCCGGTCTGCAGCAGCTGGCCTTCCGGGTCGACGACGTCGAGGCGGTGAGCGCGACGCTGCGCGAGCGCGGCCTGCGACTGCTCTACGACACCCCCCGGCGCGGGACGTCGGACAGCCGGGTCAACTTCGTCCACCCGAAGGATGCCGGCGGCGTCCTGGTCGAGCTCGTGGAGCCGGCCCGCTGAACCCGCCCCGTCCTGCCGGTTACCCACCGGTAACCTCACCGCACCCGCACCGCCCTCCGAGCCCGGCCGACCACGGCCACCGATGACCCGGGAGTACGCGTGAACGAGATCAGGGACGCCATCCTCGCCGACCAGCTGGACGCGCTGGGGGGCCTGGCCGTGCCGGAGTCCTACCGCGCCGTGCTCGTCCGCAAGGACGAGCAGCACATGTTCGAAGGCCAGGCCACGAAGGACAAGGACCCGCGCAAGTCCCTCCACGTGGACGAAGTGCCAACCCCCGAGCTCGGCCCGGGCGAGGCGATCGTGGCCGTCATGGCGTCCTCGGTGAACTACAACACCGTCTGGACGTCGATCTTCGAGCCGGTCTCCACCTTCGGCTTCCTCGAGCGCTACGGCCGGGTCTCCGAGCTCACCAAGCGGCACGACCTGCCCTACCACGTGGTGGGCTCCGACCTCGCCGGCGTCGTGCTGCGCGTGGGCCCGGGCGTGAACAAGTGGAAGCCGGGCGACGAGGTGGTCGCGCACTGCCTCTCGGTCGAGCTGGAGGACCCGGCCGGCCACGACGACACGATGATGGACCCGCAGCAGCGGATCTGGGGCTTCGAGACCAACTTCGGCGGCCTGGCCGAGCTGGCGCTGGTCAAGAGCAACCAGCTGATGCCCAAGCCGGCCCACCTCACGTGGGAGGAGGCGGCCAGCCCCGGGCTGGTCAACTCCACCGCCTACCGCCAGCTGGTCAGCAAGAACGGCGCCAACATGAAGCAGGGCGACACCGTCCTGATCTGGGGCGCGTCCGGGGGCCTGGGCTCCTACGCCACGCAGATGGCCCTCAACGGCGGCGCGATCCCCGTGTGCGTGGTCAGCAGCCCGGAGAAGGCCGAGATCGTCCGCAAGATGGGCGCCGAGCTGGTCATCGACCGGTCCGCGGAGGGCTACAAGTTCTGGAAGGACGAGGAGACCCAGGACCCGAAGGAGTGGCAGCGCTTCGGGAAGCGGATCCGCGAGCTGACCGGCGGCGAGGACGTCGACATCGTCTTCGAGCACCCCGGCCGGGAGACCTTCGGCGCGAGCGTCTACGTCGCCAAGAAGGGCGGGACGATCATCACCTGCGCCTCCACCACCGGTTACCTGCACCAGTACGACAACCGGTACCTGTGGATGAACCTCAAGAAGATCCTGAGCTCGCACTTCGCCAACTACAAGGAGGCGTGGGAGGCCAACCGCCTCATCGACAAGGGCCTCATCCACCCGACCCTGTCGAAGGTCTACCCGATGGAGGAGGTCGGCCAGGCCGCCCTCGACGTCCACCGCAACGCCCACCAGGGCAAGGTCGGCGTCCTGACCCTCTCCCCCCAGGAGGGCCTGGGGGTCAAGGACGCCGAGAAGCGCGAGAAGCACATCGACGCGATCAACCGCTTCCGCGGCGTGTAGCAGGACCCCGTCCTCCTCACCCCTCGCGCGCTCGGGGTGAGCCTCTGGACGGGGCCGTTCCAGCGACTCACCGGGGGGGGGGGGGGGGGGGGGGGCCCGGCCCCGCCCCCCCCCCCCGTGCGGGTCAGCGGCTGCCGCCCCCGATCATGGGGTCGTCGTCGGAATCCCTGGTTCCCCGCTCCACGCCCTCGGTGGAGGTGCCAGCGGTGAAGCC
>NZ_JBJHAK010000010.1:0-154620 GCF_054050975.1 Blastococcus sp. SYSU DS0828
GAAGCTAAGCCTCTCAGCGCCGATGGTACTGCCCTGGAGACGGGGTGGGAGAGTAGGACGCCGCCGGACAACCATTCCCGAAGGGGCCCCAGCATTCGTGCTGGGGCCCCTTCGTCGTTCCCCCAGCCCGGTCGGCATCGCACGGCCCCCGCTCACGGGCGGTCGGCGGAGCGGCGCGTCGGACACGGAGCGGGGCGGCTGCGTGAGGCGGTCCGGTGCCGATGGAGGCGCCTCGTGCGCATGCGTCGGCGCGGTCGTCGGATGCGGCACGCACTCCCGGGCGGCGGTCCGGCGCGCGACACCGCGACGGGCGGATCACCACGCTGGGGAAATGGGAGCGGCCCCCAAACCGTCACATGACGGAACGGGGGCCGCGGTGCAGGCGGAGGGGCCCGGAGCTACGGCACCACCCGCCGGATGCCGGGGAAGGAGACGAGCGCCGCCACCGCCGCGAGGGCCAGGGGCAGGGCGACCGTCAGCGTCACCGTCGACTGGTCGGTGAACCACACCCCGATGCTCCCCCAGGCGTCGAGCCAGGTGATCAGCACGGTGAGGCCACCCAGCACCACGATGGAGCCGAGGATCAGTCCCCAGGTGCCCATCTGGCCCCAGCGCTGGTGCACCACACCCATGCCGACGCCGACGAACATGAAGGCGAGCAGCGGGGCCCCCGAGGCGAACACCTGGAGCACCGGGTTGCCGACCTCGAAGACGCCCGGGGCCCAGAAGTCCATCCCGGCGCCCCAGCCGTTCGTGGCGTTCTCGATGCTCACCAGCGCGGAGAGCGCGATTCCGTAGGCGACGGCCTGCACCAGCGCGACGAGCGCGGTCCCGAGGTAGAAGGCGCGGCGGCTGAGGCTGATCCCCATGGCGAAGGGCAGCACCTGCGTCACCGCCTGCACGTAGACGACCAGCACGGTGATGTAGAAGGCCAGGATGCCGCCGGTGAAGCCGCTCTCCTCGCTGGCCGGGGTGAGGTGCCAGACGGCGAGGTTGATGGCGAAGCTGATCGACACGACCAGCCAGGGGATGCCGAGAGCCACCAGCGGGTGGACCAGGTGCAGGCGAGCGGCCTGCAGCACGCGGGTCATCGGGAGACCTCCTCGAGGTGGACCGGTGCGGTCGGGCCGCCGGCCGCGGTGTGCAGGCTCATGGCGACGACGAGCTGCTGGAGGCTGGTGGCCTCCCAGGACAAGCCGGCCGCCGTCGCGTCGTCGCCGTCGGCGCCGTCGCGCAGCCGCACGACGGCCCGGCTGGTGCTGCCGAGGGACTCGGTGTGCAGCAGCTCGTGCCGGCCGCTGAACGCGGCGACCCGCTCCCGGGGTCCGGTGACCGTGAGCGCCGTGCCGCGCAGCGACTCCGCGTCGGCGTCGAGCAGCACCCTGCCCCGGTCGATCAGGATCACCCGCTCGAGCAGGGCGGCGATCTCCTCGATCAGGTGCGTGGAGAGGACGATCGTGCGCGGGTGCTCGGCGTAGTCAGCGAGCAGGCGGTCGTAGAACAGCTGACGCGCGACGGCGTCCAGTCCCAGGTAGGGCTCGTCGAACAGGGTGAGCGGCGCCCGGGAGGCCAGTCCGACGATGATGCCGACGGCGGAGTTCATGCCGCGCGAGAGCTTCTTGATCGGGCGCTTGGCGGGCAGGTCGAAGTCGCGCAGCAGCGAGGCGGCGAGGTCGGCGTCCCAGTCGGCGAAGACGAACGCCGCGGAGTCGAGCGCGTCCTTGACCCGGAAGTGGTCGGGGTAGCGCTGGCCCTCCTTGATGAAGCAGATCCGGCGCAGGACGTCGTCGTTCTCGAACGGCCGAGCCCCGAAGACCTCGATCCGCCCGCTGGTCGGGACGCGGTGGCCGGTCAGCAGTTGCATGAGGGTCGTCTTGCCGGCGCCGTTGCGGCCCAGCAGCCCGGTGATGGCGTCACGTTCCAGCACCGTCGACACGCCGCTGAGGGCGGTGTGCCCGGGAAAGCGCATCGTGACGTCGGAGACGGTGGCGACGGCGGTCATCGCGGGTCCTCCCAGCGATCGATCATGTCGGTGAGCTCGTGGGCGGGGATGCCGAGCTTCTGGGCCTCGGTCATCAGGGGGCGGACGTACTGGTCGGCGAACTCGCTGCGCCGACGCTTGAGGACCTGTTCGCGGGCGCCGGTGGCGACGAACATCCCGACTCCTCGTCTCTTGTAGAGGACCCCGTCGGTGACCAGCTGGTTCAGGCCCTTGGCGGCGGTCGCGGGGTTGATGCGGTGGAAGGCGGCCAGTTCGTTGGAGGACGGCGCCTGGCTCTCCTCGGGCAGCGAGCCGTCGACGATCGCGTTCTCGATCTCGGCGGCCACCTGCCGGAAGATCGGGCCGGCGTCCTCGTTCACGACGCGGCCCCGGCGTCACCAGGGCCGGGATGGTCCCTGGGTTCATTACTCATGTAATGAACCATAGGACCACCGCCACGCGGGCACAAGTCCCCGCCGCGGGGCGCCGCCGGGCGGCTGCTTCCGACGCCGGGCCCGCGTCGGGGCCGAGGTGCGCGGGGCGGAGCCCGCTCGCCGCCGGTCACCCGGCGAGACGTCGTGCTGGACGGGGGTGAGGGGGCGGTCCGCTCAGAGGGCGGCGGCGAGGGCCGCCAGGTCCTCCGCGGTGGCGTCCAGGTGGGGGGAGACCCGCAGGACCGGCCCGGTCATCTCCCCCGGGGCCCGCTCCCTGCCGGCCGCGGTCAGCACGATGCCGTGCTCGGTGAGCAGCCGGGTGCGGGTGGCGACGACGTCGACACCGTCCGGGGGCCGCAGCGTGGTGATGGCCGTCGGCTCCTCCAGCGGCTCCACCACCCGCCAGCCGGCGACGCCGTCGAGCAGTTCCCGGGTGGCCCGGCCGAGCCCGGCCAGCCGGGCGCGGACGCGCTCGGGCCCCGCGGCGAGGTGCTCCCCGACGGCCACCACCAGGCCGATCCGGCCGGCCACGTGGGCCTCTCCCGACTCGAAGGCGCGCATCGGCGGGACCCCCTCCGGCTCGGCCAGCACCGGTACCAGCTCGGCGGCGATCGACGGGCCGACGATCAGCACGCCCACGCCACGGGGCCCGGCCAGCCACTTCCGCGAGGTCCCGTAGACGACCTCCGCGCCGAGGTCGACGTCGACGTGCCCCAGGGACTGCGCGGCGTCGAGCACCAGGGGGACGCCGGCCGCGCGGCACAGTGCCGCGATCTCGCGCGCCGGCTGCACGATCCCGCGGTGGCTGCCGATGTGGGTGAGATGCACGAACCGGGGCGGGTCGGTGGCCAGGAGCTGCTCCACGCCGTCGACGTCGGCCCGCCCGAGGCCGTCGACCGGCAGCGGCTCCGGGCGCAGGCCGGCGGCGCGCAGCTGGGCGACGTTCGGGGCGTACTCGCCGGGCAGGCAGGCGACCCGCGAGCCCGCGGGTAGCCGCCAGCCGCCGAGCAGGGTGACCAGCGCGGCCTGGGCGGACTCGACGAAGGCCACGTCGGCGGCGGCCATGCCGGCCAGGCCGCCGATGACCGAGCGCCCCTGCTGCAGCAGGTCGTCAGCGGTCGCCTCCGCGACGTAGCCGCCCAGCTCGGCCTCGTGCCGGGCGTGGTGCGCCGCGGCCTCCAGCGCCCGGTGGCTCTGCCGGCTGGACGCCGCGCTGTCGAGGTGCCGGCCCGCCGGCCGGGGACGCACCGTGCGCCAGTGCGCACCGAGGTCGTCGAACGGCAGGGGGGTGTGCGCGGCGGTCACCTGCAGCACGCTAGGCGTCGCTCAGCTCTCGAGCACACCCCGGGCCACGGAGACCCCCGAGTGCGCCGGGTCGCCGTCGAGCGGCTCCACCGAGACGTCGACGATCGGGAACTCCCCGAGGTCCAGCCCCGCCGGCAGCTCGAAGGTCTGCGCCCCGGGGCGCAGGACGCCCAGCGGCACCATGTCGACGATCCCGGGTTCGATCAGCCAGATCTCGTAGTAGCCGTCCTCGACTTCCGGCGCGTCGAGCTCGACCCGCATGGCCCGGGACCCGTCGGAGCGGAGGACGACCTCCGCCCGCCCGGCGGCCGGCTCGTCGCCGAGCGGTTCGAGGGCCACGGCGGTGATCGGCTCGACGCCGTCCCCACCGCGCAGCAGCGCGACCGCTCCGGCCCCCACGACGGCACCGGCGACCGCGGCGGCCACGGCGAGGAGCAGCGGCCGGCGGCGGCGGAAGGGCAGCACCTCGCCGCCGCGCGCCGGCGGCGCAGGTGCCACGGGCGGCGTCGCGGCCGTGGCCCCGGCGGCGCCGGTGGCCGCAGGCGCGGTGGCGGTCGGTGCGGCGGCGGCCGGGCGGGGCGTCGACGACACCCCGGTGGCCGCGGCGATCCCCGCCCACACGGAGGCCGGTGGCGCCACGGGAGGGCCGGGCTCGGCGAGCTCGGGGACGGCGACGGCGTCGACGGCCCGCTGCAGGCCGGCGACCTCGTCGCGGCACCGGGCGCACGCGGACAGGTGGGCGGCGTCGTCGGCCGGCAGCGGTTCGTGCAGCGCCGCGAGGGCGAGCTGCTCAGGCTGGCAGTGTGGCACCGTCCACCTCCAATCGTGTCCTCAGGCGTTCGAGCGTGCGGCGGATGTGGGATTTCACCGTGCCGAGCGGGATGCCGGTGCGCTCGGCGATCTGGGCGTGGGTGAGGTCGGCGAAGAAGGCGAGCTCGATGATGCCGCGCTGCGGTTGGCCCAGGCGATCGAGCTCCTCGAGCACCAGCAGCCGGTCGCTCACGACGCCGTCCACGGGCGGGGTCGTCCCGCCGGCCGGTGCGGCCTGCGCCTCCGACGCGGCGGCCTCGGCCTCGCGGCGCATCCTGTCCCGCCGGGCCCAGGCGTCGGCGATCTTGTGACGGCAGATGCCCACCAGCCAGGCGGGGAGGGGGCCCTGGTCGGGGCGGTAGCGCGCGCGGCCGGTCCAGGCGGAGATGAAGGTCTGCTGGGTGACGTCCTCGGCGTCGGGCCCGGGACCGAAGGCGCGCACCGCCATGCCGTGCAGCTGCCCCGCCCACCGCTCGTACGCCAGCGCGAGCGCCTGCTCGTCACCGGTGGCGAACCGGCGGCCCACCTCGGCGTCGTCC
This sequence comes from Blastococcus sp. SYSU DS0828, assembly GCF_054050975.1. Taxonomy (NCBI): domain Bacteria; kingdom Bacillati; phylum Actinomycetota; class Actinomycetes; order Geodermatophilales; family Geodermatophilaceae; genus Blastococcus; species Blastococcus sp. SYSU DS0828. The sequence goes on from NZ_JBJHAK010000010.1 coordinate 5,070, forward strand.
GGCTCCGCGGCGCCATCCGGCGGCGGTTCCGGAGGGGAGGTCACGGCCGGGACGCTACCGAGGTCGGCCCGCGTCCGGGCGAGCAGCCCGGTCACGGCGCACCGTCCACCACCGGTTCCGCGACCACGACGACGTTGTCGCGGTAGCTGCGGTACTCCGGGAGGAACGGGCCGCCGCAGGTGATGACCACCAGCCGGGCCGGCCCCTCGCGGGCGAAGATCGTGTCGAGCGGCAGCACCTGCTTCTGCACGAGCTCCCGGGAGACGACGCGCCAGCGGGTGGTCTGCCCGGCGGCGTCGGTGACGGTGAGCTCGTCGCCGGGCTCGGCGTCGCGGAGCGGGAAGAGGGCGCCGGGGCCCTGCTCGCGGTCGTCGACGTGGCCGGCGAGCACGGCGTTGCCGTCCGCACCGGGTGCCGGGCCGTGGCGGTACCAGCCCACCCGGTCGACGTCCTCGGGGAGTTCCATCTGCCCGTCCCCGGCGACGCCGACCGGATCGACCGGTGCGGTGACGCCGAGGCCCGGCAGCTCCAGCCGGAGCGGCGGGGGTGTGGCGGGGACGGCGGCCGGTGCCGCGTCGCGGACGGACACCGGGGGGAGCGAGGAGGCCCCGGACGGCGCCGGGGTGGCGGCGTCGGGGCGCTCCAGCACCCGCTCGACCGGCGGACCCGCCGCCGCGTCCGGCCGGGTCACGGCCCACGCGGTCGGCGCACCGACGGCGAGGGCCAGCCCGAGCACGGCGGTGGCGGCGGCGGGTCGCACGGTCAGCTCCTCGGAGTGACGGTGATCAGCGCGAGGACCGGGCGAGCCGCAGGGCGCCGGCGCCGGCCAGGGCGAGACCGGCCACGGCCGCGGCACCCACGGGCAGGGGGAGGTCCGAGTCGTCGGCCAGCCCGGCGGTGCCACCCGGGACGCCGCTGGGCGCGGAGTGCTGGGCGGAGACGCTCTGGACGGCGAGCTCGAAGCCGGCGTCCTCCGAGCCCCACGCGTAGACGACGGTCGAGGTGCCCTCGGCCAGCGTCAGGTCGGCGGGGCCGATGGCGACGGTGTCGGTGCCCGCGAGCACGACGTCGGCGTTGATCGTCCCGGCCGGGACGGTGAGGGTCTCCTCGTTCGGGTTGGTCAGCCCCTCGATCACCGGCTGGCCGCCGGCGCGGACGTCCACGGCGGGCGCCGCGGCGACGTGCCGGACGGTGACGCGGGCCTGACCGGCGGGCACGGAGCCCGTCTCGTTGACGAACGGGGTGAGCGCGGGCTCGCCGGCCTCGGTCAGGTGGGCCACCACGGTGGCGTTGGCGCCGGCCGGGACCTCCACGCCGTCGGCCGACAGGATCGGGTCGCCGGAGTCGTCGGCGGCGTCGGCCGGGTAGAGGGCGAGGTCGTAGCTGCCGCCGGGCAGCTCCAGCGGGTCGGTGAGGGTGCCCGGCTGGAAGTCGTCGATCAGCCGCTCGCCGTTGGCGTACACGTCCACCGGGGTGTCGGGGACGCCGTGCAGGACCGAGACCGTGGCGGTGTGGTTGTCGGCCATGGCCGGGGTGGCGACCAGGACGACGGCGCCGACGGCACCGAGGACGCCGGCGGAACGGCCGACTGTGCGGATGGTGCTCACGGGTGGCTCCTCATCTCGTAGGGGGTCGTGCTGCCTGGTCTTCCGCTGCGCTCCGGCCGCCGGATGCGGATCGCCTCCAACAATCTCGGACGCGATTCGGATCGATACCTCCCGAGGCGCTCCCCGGGCGGCGCGGGGAGGATGCCCCTGTGCCTGACCGAGACCGCGACGAGCAGGGCCGGGCCCGCAACGCGCGCCCGCGGGATGCGCTCGGGCGGCCGCTGCCGCACGGCGCCGTCGGGGAGGAGCGCGCCCCCGAGGGAGTGGTCCGGGCGCCGGAGGTGGCGCTCGCCGAGGCGCAGGAACTGCTGGACGCCGGGCGCCCGTTCCACGCCCACGAGGTGCTGGAGGATGCCTGGAAGTCCGCACCCGAGGACGAGCGCGAGCTGTGGCGAGGGCTGGCCCAGCTCGCCGTCGGCCTGACCCACGCCGCCCGCGGCAACGACCGGGGCGCGACCAGTCTGCTCGAGCGCGGGGCGGCGGCCCTCGGTCCGTACGCCGACCGCCGTCCGCACGGGGTGGACGTGGCCGGGCTCGCCGGGTGGGCGCGTGCGCTGGCCGCCGCGCCCGCCACCGGCCGCGACCCGGTGCGCAGCGCTCCCCGGCTCCGCGGTTGAGCGGACCGTCCGGCGGCGAGGCGGTCGGCCAGGTTTCGGGTACGGGCGGTGCCGGGCACCGCCGGGGGATGAGCGGGACGGCAGGCCGGCAGGACGGGCTCCGGGCGGCGGCGGTGATCGCCGCCGCCGTCGCGCAGGTGGCCGGCAGCCCCGTGGGCAGCGCGATCGCCGGCCGCAGCGTCGGCGCGGTCAGCGACGAGACCGGTTCGCTGATCACCCCGGCGGGCTACGCCTTCAGCATCTGGGGTGTCATCTTCGCCGGATCGCTGGCCTGGGCGGTGTACCAGGCGCTGCCGGCCCAGCGCGGCCGGGAGCTGCACCGGCGCACCGGCTGGCCGCTGGCCGCGGCGTTCGCGGGCAACACCGCGTGGGAGATCGCCTTCCCCCTGATCGGGGTGTCGGTGCCGCTGGTTCCGGTCGTGCTCCTGTTCTGCATCGTGGCGGCCGCCGCGGTCGCCTGGGCGCGGTTGCAGGACCTCCCGGTCGAGGGCCTGGGGCGGGTGCTGCCGGCCGCCGTCGCCGGGCTGCTGCTCGGCTGGGTCACCGTGGCCGCGGCGGTCAACACCGGCCAGGCGGGGGTCGCGCTCGGCGCCCCGGCGTCCGGCACGACCGCGCAGCTGTGGGCTGTCGGAGCGCTGGCCGGGGTCGCGCTGATCGCGTGCGCCCTGGTGCTCGCCGCCCGCACCGCGGCCGGGCCGTTCGCGCTCGCCGTCGTCTGGGGGCTGGTGGCCGTCGCGGCCGCCGGCCCGCCGGCCCCGGTGGTGATCGCTGCCTTCGCCGCCGCGGCCGCGGTGGCGGTCGCGCTCGTCGTCCGCACCGTCGTCCGGCGGGACCCGGTCTCGCTGCTCGTCGGCTGAGCCTCAGCGGCCGCGTACGCGGGTGTAGCGGTCCAGCGCGACCCGGCGCTCGTGCGCGTGGTCGACGACCGGCTCCGGGTAGCCGGCCGGGATGCCGCCGGGCGCGGTCCACGGCTCGTGCACGTGCCGCGGATCGAGGTCATGCAGCTCGGGCACCCAGCGCTTCACGTAGGTGCCGTCGGGGTCGAACTTCTTGCCCTGGGTGACCGGGTTGAACACGCGGTAGTAGGGCGAGGCGTCGGTGCCGGTGCCGGCGACCCACTGCCAGCCGTGCTGGTTGCTGGCCAGGTCGCCGTCGACCAGGTGCCGCATGAACCAGCGGGCGCCCACCGTCCACTCCTGGTGCAGGTCCTTGACCAGGAACGAGGCGACGATCATCCGCACCCGGTTGTGCACGTAGGCCTCGCCGAGCAGCTGGCGCATGCCGGCGTCGACGATCGGAAAGCCGGTGCGGCCGGTCTCCCAGGCCCGCACGAGCTCCTCGGCGTCCGGGCCGCTGTCGTAGCCCATCCCCTGCAGCTCCGGCTTGAGGTACTCCCGGGCCGACTCCGGTCGGTGCCAGAGGACGTCGGCGTAGAACTCCCGCCAGGCCAGCTCGTCGGTGTACCGGCGCACCGACTCGGTCTGCTCCGCCGCGGCGAGGTCGGCCAGCAGCGTGCGAGGGTGGAGGCAGCCGTACTTGAGGTAGGCCGACAGCCGGCTCGTCCCGTCGCCGCCCGGGGTGTTGCGCCCGTCGGCGTAGCCGAGCAGCCGCTCGTCCCGGAAGCGCGCCCAGGCGGCCAGCGCGGCGGCCTCGCCGGCCGGGGGCAGGACGACGCCGTCGAGGTGGGGTGCTGGCGGGTGGTCGTCGGAGCGGACGCCGGTGCGCCAGCGGACGCCGTCGGGGGAGGACGCCGGCGGGCGCCAGCCGTGCTCCCGCCAGGCCCGGGCGAACGGCGAGTACACGCGGAACGGCGTCCCGTCGGCCTTGGTGACCCGGCCGGGCGTCACCGCGTACGGCGACCCGGTGCGCGCGAACGGGACATCGCCCAGGGCCCGCTCCACGGCCTGGTCCCGGTGCCGCCCGTACGGCCCCGCGTCGGCGCTGACGTGCACCGACGTCGCGCCGACCTCGTGGACCAGCGCCGGCAGCACCCGGACGGGGTCGCCGTGCCGGAGGACCAGCGCGCCGCCGAGGTCGGCGTCCAGCGCGGCGAGGCAGTCGAGCAGGAAGCGGCGGCGCGGCTCGCCGGACGGGCCCCACAGCCGGTCATCGACCACGAACACCGGGAGGACCTCGCCGTCCGGCCCGGCCGCGTCCCGCGCGGCCAGCAGCGCGGGGTGGTCGCCCAGGCGCAGGTCGCGGCGGAACCAGAGCAGCGCGGTCGGCACCCGGCCGAGCGTAGGAGGCCCCGGCCCCGGGCGCGCCTCAGGCGGAGCGGTCCAGGTTCTCCAGCGCCAGCACCCGCCACAGGCCGGTCCGGCGCAGCAGGCCCTGGGTGCGCCGGTTGGCCCCGCGGACGACGACGCTGCCGCCGCGGGCCCGGCATGCCCGGTGGGCGGTGAGCAGGCTGGCCGCTGCCGGGCTGGTCAGGTGCTCCACCTCGCCGACGTCGACGACCACCCGCCGCGCACCCGCCAGCAGGGCGTCGTGCAGCAGCCAGCGGATGTCGGCGACGCCGTCGGCGAGCATCTCCTCGGTCAGCCGCAGGACGACCTCACCGCGGCCGCCCTCGGCACCGGGGGCACGGGTGTCGCGGTCGGCAGGGCGCACGGCGGTCTCCTCGGCGGTCGGTCTCCGCACGGTCCCCAGCAGCTTCTCCACCGGAGTTTGCGATTCCCCGGGTCGCGACATTGCGATCGCATGACGGTGGCCGCCGCGTCCGAGGTGGCCGGCCCGCGGTGGCAGCATGTCCGCGTGTCGTTGCGGATCCTGGTCGTGGAGGACGACGACTCCATCCGCACCGCGCTGCGGTGGGCGCTGGAGGACGAGGGGTACGACGTCGCCGAGGCCGCCTCCGGGGAGGACGCCGTCGGCATGGTGGGCATCGCCGCGCCCGACATGATGATCGTCGACCTGATGCTCGGGTCGATGGACGGCCTGGCCGTCATCCGCGAGGTCCGCCGCGCCCACGACCTGCCCGTCGTCGTCGTCAGCGCCCGCGCGGACACGCAGGACATCGTCGAGGCGCTCGAGGCGGGCGCCGACGACTACGTGACCAAGCCCTTCCAGATCAAGGAGATCACCGCCCGGCTGCGTGCGCTGCGCCGCCGGACGGCCACGGCTCCGGCGGGCTCCCCGGCCGACGCCGCCCGGGCGGGCGTCGTCCTCGACCACGACCCGGCGGGCCCGCTGGTCCTGCGGGAGGCCAGCGGCACGGTCTACCGCGGGGACGAGCTGGTCCCGCTGACGCTGACCGAGTACCGGGTGCTCTGCGAGCTGGCCGGCGCGCCGGGGCGGGTCTTCAGCCGGCAGGCGCTGCTCGAGCGGGTCTGGGAGCACGGGTTCTTCGGGGACGAGCGGATCGTCGACGTGCACGTGCGACGGCTGCGGACGAAGGTCGAGCGGGACCCGAGTGCTCCCCGGCTCGTGGTCACCGTCCGGGGGCTGGGCTACCGCCTGGACCCGCAGTGAGCGGCCGGTGAGCAGGGTCCCGGGGCGGCGGGGGCTGCGGAGGCGGATCGTGCTCGGCTTCGCGGCCAGCACGTTGCTGGTCTCCGCGGTGCTCGTCACGACCACGTGGCTGCTGGCGCGCAGCTTCGTGGTGGAGCAGCGCGAGCAGGCGCTCACGCAGCAGGCGTTCGCCGACGCCGAGGTGCTGCGCAACCGGCTGTCCAGCGCAGGTGCCGACGTCGGGCGGGTGCTCGGGGAGCTCGTCCCGTTCGGTGACGCGGAGATCGTCGTCCGGCGGGAGGACGACTGGTTCTCCTCCAGTCTGGAGGTCGGCGGTCGTGACGTGCCGGCCGCCCTCCAGGAGGTGGTGTCCACCGGCGCGGCGGGCACGCTGCGGGTGGACTCCGCCGAGGGGCCGCGGCTCGTCGTCGCCGTGCCCGTGGTGAGCGCGGGCGTGGAGTTCTACGAGGTGGCGCCGCTGGACGACCTGGAGGCGTTGCTGCGCACGCTGGCCGTCGTCCTCGGTGCCGGTGCGGTCGCGGCGACCGTGGCCGGCGCCGGGTTCGGGATGTGGGCCAGCCGTCGTGCGGTGCTGCCCCTGGAGCAGGTCGCCGGGGCCGCGACGAGCATCGCCGGCGGCGAGCTCTCCACCCGCCTGCCGGCGACCGACGACCCCGACCTGGTCGGGATCGTGGCGGCGTTCAACAGCATGGTCGACGCCCTGGCCGCGCGGATCACCCGCGACGCCCGGTTCGTCGGCGACGTCAGCCACGAGCTCCGCAGCCCCCTCACCAGCCTGACCACGAGCGTCGAGGTGCTGGCGACCCGCCGCCAGGAGCTCCCGCCGCGTGCGCAGCAGGCCCTCGCCCTGGTGGAGGGCGAGGTCGCGCGGCTGCGCGTCACCCTCGACGACCTGCTGGAGCTGGCCTGGCACGACGGCGTCGGGCAGCTGCCCGACGCCGTCCCGGTGTCGATGGCGGTGCTGGTCCGGGAGGTGCTGGAGCGGACCGGCCGGCCCGTCGGCCTGCTGGACGCCGGCGCGCCGGAGGAGACCACCGTCCTCGGCGACAAGAACCGGCTGGAGCGCGCCGTGCGGAACCTGCTGGACAACGCCGACCGCTACGCGGGCGGGCCGGAGCACGTGGACGTCGGGCGCTGTGAGGGTTCGGTCGTGGTGACGGTGGACGACGCCGGCCCGGGCGTGGCCCCGCTGGACCGGGAGCGGATCTTCGAGCGCTTCGCCCGGGCCCCCGGTTCGGCGCGCGGTTCGGTGCCCGGGGCCGGGCTCGGGTTGGCCATCGTGGCCGAGACGGCGGCCCAGCACGGGGGCGCGGCGTGGTGCGCCGCCGGCCCGAGCGGCGGCGCCCGGTTCGTCCTGTCGCTGCCGGCGGCGCGGACGTGAAGCGCCTGCGCCGGGTGAGCGCCGCGGGCACCCTGGGCGCCGTCCTCGCGGCAACGGCCTGCGGCGTCCCCACCGGCGGGGACCCGTCGACGATCGCGGCGTCCGACGTCCCGTACGGGCTCGCCGCACCGGCTGCCCCGCCGTCGGCCGCGCCGTCGTCCGTCCCCGGCCAGACCGGGTGGGCCTACCTCGTCGGCCCCGACGAGTCGCTCGTCCCCCGGGCCCGGGACGCCGGCACGGGGTCGCTCGACGAGCGGCTGGGCGCCCTGCTGGACGCGCTGACCGCCGGCCCGACCGAGGACGAGCGGGCCGAGCAGGTGTCCACCGCCCTCCCCTCCGGCGTGACGCTGGCGGTGGCGGGCATCGACGGCACCACGGCCACGATCGACATCTCCGGCACCGCGCCGCTGTCCTCCAGCCGCCGCGCCGTGGCGCAGATCGTGCTCACCGCGACGAGCCTGCCCGGGATCGAGGCCGTCCTGCTGACCAGCGACGGGGAGCCGGTGGAGGCGCCGCTGCCCTCCGGTGCGCTCACCGACGCGCCGCTGCTGCCCGCCGACTACGCCGTCTTCCTCAGCCCGCCGCCGCCACCCACGGAATCCACCTCGCCGGCCGTGCCGGCCCCTCCCATCACCGGGGCGCAGCCGACCGTCACCGGGCCGCGACCGTCGCCCACCGTGGCGCCACCCTTCGTCGCCGACACCCGGCCGGACACGGCATCGGCGTCGCCCGGGGCCGCCGTCACCGTGACCGACCTCCGGGTCGGCCGCCACGAGGGGTTCGACCGGGTCGTCCTCGAGGTGGACGGCGCCGGGCTGCCGGGCTGGGACGCCCGCTACGTGCCCGAGGCGCGGTCGGAGGGGAGCGGCTCCCCGGTGCAGGTCGCGGGGGAGGCGGTCCTGCGGCTCGCGGTCACCGGCGTCGGGTTGCCCGGGGACACCGGCGTGGCCCCGTACCCGGGCCCCGGACGGCTGGCGCCGGGGTACCCGGCGGTGCGCGAGGTCGTCCTGGACAGCACCTTCGAGGGGCAGACGGTGACCTTCGTCGGCACCGCGGCCGAGCGGCCGTTCCGCGTGTACCGGCTGCAGAACCCCGACCGGGTGGTGGTCGAGGTGCTCCACCAGGGCTGAGACGGGCGAGATCTGCACACCGGCCCGGTTCCGGGGCCGGATGGGGGCCGGTGTGCAGATCTGGCCGGGTGCGGAACGGTCACCAGCGGTGGGCCACGTCGATCACGAGGCGCACCGCGTCGTCGTCCCCGGGGGCGCCGAGCAGGGTGAAGGTGCGGAACGGCAGCCGGGCACGGGTGCCGACGCCGAGCGTGGTGCGGCCCTCGAAGGAGCCCGCCCACGCGACCTGCTCGACGGTGCGGAAGCCGTCGACGTCCACGACCTCGCCGCGGCTGGGCGGGAGGTAGGTGGCCCGCCCGGAGGCGTCGTAGGCGGGGGCGTCGACGACGACCTGCAGCGCCGCACCGCCCGCCAGCGGGACGGGGGTGCCCGAGCCCTCCTGGTGCACCGCGTCGACGTAGCGCACCGAGTAGCCGGTCGCCGCGGCGGGACCGCGCAGGTCGACGACCAGGCGGTCGAAGCAGGCGTGTCGGCCGGCGCGCACGTCGGTCACGGCCAGGCCGGCGGTGGACGCCGCGCTGCTCTCCGGCAGCGACCCCCACACCAGCCCGCAGTACGGCGCGCGGGTCGCCCCGGCCGCCGTCGCCGGGGTGAGGACGCCGACCAGCAGCGCGATCACACCGGCGAGGACCGCCAGGGAACCGAGTCGGATCCTTCTCACGATGACCTCCATCTGTCGGGCCCGCGCCCCTGCGGAACGGGCCTGTGGACGGAGGTCTACTCGCCCGCGGGGAGCTCGGAAGCGGCCGCAACAGGGTCTCCACCAGGTCGTCGCGGCCGTCATCCGGCCGTCGCACCGCCGCAACGCCGCCGTCGGAGAACCGCCTGATCGGGGACGGCGGGACGCCGGGATCCGCGCGATCATGGTCGGGTGCCCGAGTTGCCCGAGGTGGAGGCGCTGACGGCGTTCCTGCGCGAGAACGCCGTCGGCCACGTGCTGGCGCGCGCCGACCTCGCCGCCGTCCAGGCGATCAAGACCTTCGACCCGCCGCTGTCCTCACTGGCCGGGCTGGAGATCACCGGCGCCGCCCGGCACGGCAAGTTCCTCGATCTCGACGTCAGCGGGCTGCACCTGGTCGTCCACCTGGCCCGGGCCGGCTGGCTGCACTGGCGGGAGAGCCTGCCGACCGCACCGCCGAAGCCGGGCAAGGGTCCGCTCGCGCTGCGGGTGCACCTCGATGACGGGAACGGCTTCGACCTCACCGAGCAGGGCACCCGCAAGGGCCTGGCCGTCTACGTCGTCCGGTCACCCGCCGAGGTGCCCGGGATCGCCCGCCTGGGGCCCGACGCGCTGGAGGTCGACCGGGAGACGTTCGCCCGCCTGATGGCCGGCCGCAGCGGGCAGCTCAAGGGGGCGCTCACCGACCAGACGCTGCTCGCCGGCATCGGCAACGCCTACTCCGACGAGATCCTGCACGCCGCCCGGCTGTCGCCGTTCAAGATGGCCGACAAGCTGAGCGACGACGAACTGGTCCGTCTCTTCGACGCGGTGCGGGGGACGCTGACCGAGGCGCTGGGCCGCCAGGTCGGCCAGCGGGCCGCCACCATGAAGGGCGAGAAGCGCTCGGGGCTGCAGGTGCACGCCCGCACCGGGCTGCCGTGCCCGGTGTGCGGGGACACCGTGCGCGAGGTCAGCTTCGCCGACACCTCGTTGCAGTACTGCCCCACCTGCCAGACCGGCGGCAAGCCGCTCGCCGACCGGCGGATGAGCAAGCTCCTGCGCTGAAGGAGGTCCCTGCCCCGCACGGACGCCGCCGTCGTTCAGCCGGGCAGCGACAGCAGGCGGGTCAGCGCGCGCACGAAAACGCTGCTGCCGACGCCCGCGTCGTCCGGGCGCCCGGCCGATTCGGCAGCCGAGCCCACCGCGGACCACCAGTCGCGCAGCGGCGGTGGGGCGAGCACGTCGACGCGCTCCCCGGGCTGCGGGACGGCGACCTCGACACCGCGCGCGCCGGCCGCGGCCAGCAGCCGCTGCACCGGCTCGGCCCACCGGTGGAAGGCCAGGTTGAAGGTGGCCCAGTGCACCGGCAGCAGCACCCGCCCACCCAGGTCGCCGTGCGCTCGCACGGCCTCCTCCGGGTCCATGTGGATGGCGTGCCAGGCGTCGTTGTAGGCGCCGATCGGCAGCAGGGTGAGGTCGAAGGGGCCCAGCTGGGCACCGATGGCGGCGAAGGCCGGGGTGTAGCCGGTGTCGCCGCCGAAGAAGACGCGGTGCCGGGGGCCGGTGATCGCCCAGGACGCCCACAGGGTGGTGTCGCGGTGGAAGTAGCGCCCCGAGAAGTGCCGGGCCTCGGTGCAGGTGAGCGTCAGGGGACCGATGCGGTGCTCGCCGTCCCAGTCCAGCTCGACGATCCGCTCCTCGGGCACCCCCCACACGCGCAGGTGCTCGCCGATGCCGAGCGGGACCACCCAGGGCGCGCGCTGGGTGCGCAGCAGCGTGCGCACGGTGGGCAGGTCGAGGTGGTCGTAGTGGTCGTGGGAGATGAGCACCGCGTCGACCTGCGGCAGCTCGTCGAGGGCCATGGGCGGCTCGTGCAGCCGCGTCGGCCCGATGATCGGCGACGGCGAGACGCGGTGGCCCCACACCGGGTCCAGCAGCACCCGCCGGCCGTCGATCTCCAGCAGCGCGCTGGCGTGGCCGAACCAGGTGACGGCGAGCTCGGCGGCGTCGGCCGGGAGGTCGGCGTGCGCCAGCGGGATCGGCCCGCCCGGCAGCCCGACGTGCCGCTCCTCGTGCCACTGCCGGAGCAGCCCGTCGCGGGTGTTGGCCGGGGCGAGCGCCGGGGTCGGCATCCGGTTGTGGAACTTGCCGTCGAAGAACTGCGGCGAGCCGGCCACCACGCGGCGCAGCCGGCGGCGGTGCGCCCCGAGCGCGGTCGGCAGCCCCCAGGCGGCGGCGGTCACCCAGCCGACGGGACCGGCGAGCAGGGCGGCGGCGAGAGCGGTACGGCGGAGTGAGCGGGACGGCACGCCCTCCAGCATCCCAGCCGGAGCTCGATCCCCGCTGTGAACCGGGCGACGCCTCCCGCCGGACGAGATCTGCACACCGGCCCCCTTCCCCGCCCGGAAGGGGGCCGGTGTGCAGATCTGGCCGGGCGTCAGCCGGCGATGGCGGCCACCGGGGAGGTCCGGGCCGCCCGGCGGGCCGGCAGCACCGAGGCCGCCAGCCCGGCCGCCGTGGCCACCGCCACGATCGCGGCCACCTGCAGCCACGGCATGCTCAGCACCAGCTCGCCGTACGAGCCCAGTACCGAAGCGACGCCGATCAGCCCGTAGGCACTGCCCAGCACCACCCCGAGCACCGCGGCCACTCCCGCCACCAGGGCGGCCTCCCAGGCGAGCAGCCCGCGTAGCTGGCCCCGCGTCAGCCCGAGCGCGCGCAGCAGCCCGTTCTCCTGCCGCCGTTCGACCACCGACAGGGCGAGGGTGTTGCCGACGCCGATCAGCGCGATGACCACCGCCACCCCCAGCAGGCCGGTGACGACGAGCAGCAGCACGTCGAGCACCGAGTCGATCGCGGCGCGCTCGCTGGCCAGGCCGGTGACGAAGGCGAACGGCATCGCCGCGCCCGCCACGTCGGTGACGTCGTCGATCACGTCGGCCTGGTCGGCGTCGTCGGCGAGCCGCAGCCACACGGTGTCGACGGCGGCCTCGGGCGCGAGGCGCTCCAGCTCCGCGGCGTTGAGGGTCGCCAGCTCGACGTCCCCGAACAGGGCGGTCAGCGTCGCGGTCCGGTCACCCGAGGTGAAGGTGACCTCGTCACCCTCGGCGACGTCCCAGCCCTTCTGGGTCCACCACGGGAGCACGACCTCCCCCGCCTCGGGGATCGGCACGTCACCGGTCGACCGCATGACCGTCGCCGCCGTGGTCGCGTCGAGCCCGGCCACGCCGGTCTCCCCGTCGGGCCCTTCGACGAACGCCCCGGTCAGGGACGACGCCGCCACCACTCCGTCGATCGCGGCGAGCTGCCCGGGCAGCGACGACGGCATCGCCTCGCCGCCCTGCACGATCACGTCGGTGGGGTACTGCGCCGCGAGCCCGGCCTGCGCGGTGGCCCGGGTGGACGCCGCGCCGACGACCATGGCGGTGGTCAGGGTGACGCCGATGAGCAGCGCCGTCGCCGTGGCCGCCGTCCGCCGGGGGTTGCGGGTGGCGTTGCCGGCGGCGAGCCGACCCGGGACGCCGCCCAGCCGGGCGGCCAGCCGGCCGACGGCCCCCACGACCGGCGGCAGGACTCGCTGGGCGAGCAGGACGACGCCGAGGAAGCTCAGTGCCCCGCCCGGCAGCGCGATCAGGACGTCGGCGAGGTACACCCCGAGCCCCATGAGCAGCACCCCCGGGACGACCAGCAGCAGCCCGAGCACCAGGCGCAGCACGCCGCCCCGCGACCGCAGCGGCGCCGGATCGGTCGGGCGGAGGGCGGCCAGCGGCGCGACCTTCGTGGCGCCACGGGCGGGGGCGAGGGCGGCGAGCAGCGTGGTGAGAGTGCCGACGGCGAGACCGGCGACCACCGCGACCAGCGGCACGGAGAGGCCCGAGAGCGGGACGGGGGAGTCGGCGGCCCCGGCGATCGCCGACACCCCGGCGGCCAGGCCGATGCCCGCGAGGACCCCGATGACCGAGGCGGCCAGCCCGGTCAGGACCGCCTCACCGAGGACGCTGCGGCGGACCTGGCGGGCGGTGGCGCCCACGCAGCGCAGCAGCGCGAGCTCGCGGGTGCGCTGGGCCAGCAGGACGGCGAACGTGTTGGCGATGACGAGGCCTGCGACCAGCACCGCGACCGTGGCGAAGACCAGGAGCACCGCGGTGAGCGCCATCGTGTCGCCGGTGAGCGCGGCGGCGGCGTGCTCGGCCTGCTCGGTGCCGGTGCGCACCACGACCTGCCGGTCGGCGAGCGCGGCGCCGACCTGCTGCACCACCTCCGGAGCCGGCACGCCGTCGGCCCCGGTCACCCGCAGCTCCGTCGGGTCCACCGCACCCCAGCCGCGCAGCTGGTCGGTGGTGCCCCAGATGCGGCCGTAGATGCCGGCCGTGGGGTCGCCGCCCAGGTCCACCACGCCGGTGACCGTGACGGCGGCCTCCCGCTCGGCGCCGTCCGGCGCGAAGTAGGTGACGTCGATCGTGTCGCCGACGGCGGCGCCGGTGCGCTCGCTGACCGCGATCTCGCCGGGCGCGTCGGGCAGCTCGCCGTCGGCCATCGACTGCCAGCGCAGGGCGGGGGCGTCGGCGACCGATTCGGCGAGCAGGTACTGGGCGCCCGTGCGGCCGGGCAGCAAGGCCTGGACGCCGGTCCTCCAGGTGGCGTCGACCGCGGCGACGCCGTCCAGGGCGGCGATGCGGTCCAGCTCGTCGTCGAGGGCGGTGCCGTCCTCGGAGAGGACGACCGCGTCCGTTCCGACGTAGGGGGCGCCCGCGGCCTCCAGCACGGTGGCGCGGGAGGTCTCGTTGAGCACCAGGGTGGCCACGACGAAGCCGACGGCGATGACGATCGCGAGGGTGGAGGCGATCAGCCGGGCGGCGTGCGCCCGGGCGGTGGCGATGGTGACGCTGCGCATGTCAGGCACCCAGTCCGCGCAGCGCGTCGAGCACCGACTCGGCGGTGGGGCGCAGCAGCTCGCCGGCCAGCCGCCCGTCGGCCAGCAGCACCACGCGGTCGGCGTAGGCGGCGGCGGACGGGTCGTGGGTGACCATGACGACGGTCTGGCCGGTCTCCCGGACGCTGGAGCGCAGCAGGCCCAGCACCTCGGCGCCGCTGCGCGAGTCGAGGTTGCCGGTGGGCTCGTCGGCGAAGACGACGTCGGGCCGGGGGAGCAGCGCGCGGGCGATCGCCACCCGCTGCTGCTGCCCGCCGGAGAGCTCGTGCGGCCGGTGCCCGAGCCGTTCCCGCAGGCCCAGCCGGGCGACGACGTCGTCGAACCACACCGGGTCGGGGCGCTGGCCGGCCAGCTGCATCGGCAGCACGATGTTCTCGCGGGCGGGCAGCACCGGCAGCAGGTTGAATGCCTGGAAGACGAAGCCGATCCGCGAGCGGCGCAGTGCGGTCAGCTCGTCGTCGCGCAGGCTGGTCAGCTCGGTGTCGCCGAGCCAGACCTGCCCGGCGGTGGCGGCGTCCAGCCCCGCCAGGCAGTGCATGAGCGTGGACTTGCCCGAGCCGGACGGGCCCATGATCGCGGTGAACTCGCCGCGGGCGAACGCGACGTCGACGCCGGCGAGCGCGTGGACAGCGGTCTCCCCGCGGCCGTAGGTCTTGCGCAGGCCGGTGGCGCGGACGGCGGCGGCGGAGAGGGACGCCGGCGGCTCGCCGGGGACGGTCATGACGGGCACTGGCACTTCGGGCCTCCGGGAACGGTGATCATCGACGGTGATCACGCTGCCGCCCGGGGGCCTCCTCCCGCGTCGGAGCGCAAGAGGATTCCAGGGTCCTACTGCGGTAGGACCCGCCGTCCGACTCCAGATGCTGGAGGAGCAAGCACCGAGCAGGAAAAGTAGGCCAAGCTTGCGCTAGGCGGTATGCCTCGCGCTACTCGTAGTGTCCGTGGGGTGCGCCGTGCAGGTCCTGCACATACATCTAGTGCTAGCGCCGTCGGCCGATGCGACGCGGGAACACGTAGCACTGGTAACGCAGTCGCATGTGGTGCCGAGCGATCTCGCCGTGCCGGCGGGGCAAACGGCCATGATTGTAGTACGGCTGAGTCCACTCTCTCGTGCCGCGGCAGCCAGGGAAGAAGTGGCCACCCTGCTCTCGCAACTGCAAGCCGCAGGTCTGCGGGCAACGCATCTGGCCACCACCTTCCCGGACGGGTCGGAGTCGGACTCTAGTAAGACTTGGGCTCTGCTTCATGAAAATCCGCGCTTCGGGCACGCGCGCGCGAAGGCGTCGGGCTTCAAGCCGCCACGTCGCTGCAAAGCCCTATCGAGTACTGCTAGACGCGCCGCTATTCTCAGGTTCGGAGTCCAGGCGTACATTACGGCATCGGATTACAGAGAGGCTCTGCGCCGGGGTAAGGCCATCGCGGGCGCTCCAGTGTATGGCCGACTAGTCGAACTGCGTCGGAGAGGGGGCAGTGAGACCAGGCTGCAGGACCGGCGGTTCGGATATGCGATCGTCGGCGTGGCCATATTGGGTGGTTCGGCATTCGGTCTCGCCTCATCCGAGATCCTCGCTTTGGCCGTCGGAGCAATCGGCCTCATTGCTGCCTTTGTATACGCATTGATCTCCCGGCCGCCTCTCGGAGCGAGCCGCTCGGATCGCATCGGCTCAGTCGTGCTAGCGGGATTCCTCGGAGCGTTCCTGTTCCTGTCGATCGATCGGCTGTACTCGGGCGCATCAGAGGCGGCTGCGTACCTGTCGGGGACACTAGGGGGGATGGCGCTGAGTTACGGAGTCTTGACCGAATGGCGCACGCGGCGATTCGGCCAGGCTCTTCACTGGACCCTCCCGATCGTGCTGTCGCTCCTGGGAGGGACGACTTTGGCTCTGGGGGTGCTCGGTTATCGCTTGTTCGAGGAGGCGCTAGGGGTCCCGGCCGGCGCCCTTTCTTACGAGACTTTTGACTACGTCATTACGGGAAGTGTGCCCGTTATTGTCGGCGTCGCCGTACTCTTTGTCGGGGTTGGATTTATCGGTTTGTTGCGCCGTTACGCTGGCATCGGCACGATGGGCGGTGGCTTCGTTCCCACGCTCGTCGTCGCCTCGTTTTTTGCCATGGCCACTGCCGCATCGCTGGCTCCCACGGTTGCAGCGGAACTTCGAGTCGATGGCCCGACAGGCTCGTACTTTCCGTTTTACGGCGTGAGGGTCGACGCTTCATGCGTTCGATTTCTGGCGGAGGATGGTTACGCGGTCGAGGGCGGTGAGATGGACGTGGGGCAGCCCTGGATATTGCTGGGAGAGAAGGATTCCCGCTACTTGCTATGGGATTCGCGGCGCGGCTACAGGCGGGTCTTAGTCGACCAGGTATCCCTGACCATCGTGCCGGACGATGAGTCGCGCTGCCCCGCTTAGTTCGACGGTGCGGGGTGCCTGCTCGCTGTAGCCAAATTGTTCCAAGGGTTGGTCTCGTCGTGATTGGCATTGCCTTCCAAAGTGTCCAGGCTTGCGGTATTGCTGAGCCTGCGCGAGAGGGTCTTGTCTGGACAGCATGCCCGCCAGGCGCCTCGCGTACTACTCGGCTGGTGTTGCTTGACATTCGGTAGAGCGCGGGCTCAGGCGTTGCGGAGCAGGTCCGCCGGCGCGACCAGCCCGGAGCGGTAGGCCAGGACGACGGCCTGCACCCGGTCGCGCGACCCGGTCTTGGCCAGCACCCGGCCGACGTGCGTCTTCACCGTCGCCTCGCTGACGAAGAAGTGCGCGGCGATCTCGCTGTTGGTCGCGCCGTAGGCCATCTGCTCCAGCACCTCGCGCTCGCGGGGGGTGAGCTCGGCCAGCGCGGCGTCGTCGCCACCGGTCGGCGCCGCGGTCCCGCCGCCGCGCAGCATCGGGGCGACGTGCTGCAGCAGCCGGCGGGTGGAGCTGGCAGCGATCACCGAGTCTCCGGCGTGCACGGTGCGGATGGCGTCGAGCATCTCCTCCGGCGCGGCGTCCTTGAGCAGGAAGCCGCTGGCCCCGGCCCCGATCGCGGCCACCACGTACTCGTCGAGGTCGAACGTCGTGAGGACGACGACCCGCGGCGGCTCGGGCAGCGCGGTGACCTGCCGGGTGCCCTCGATCCCGTCGGTGCCCGGCATGCGGATGTCCATGAGGACGACGTCGGCGCGGGTGCGGGTCAGCAGCTCGACCGCCGCCGCGCCGTCCCCGGCCTCCCCGACCACGGTGAGGTCGGGCTGGGACTCGATGACCATGCGGAACCCGGCCCGCACCATCTGCTGGTCGTCCACGAGGACCACCCGGATCGCGCTCATCGGGACGCACGGTAGGGCAGCGCCGCGTGCACGCCGAACCCGCCACCGTGCCGGGGCCCGGCATCCAGGCGCCCGCCGTGCAGTTGGGCGCGCTCGCGCATCCCGCGCAGCCCCTGCCCCTGGCCGTCGGAGGTGCCCACCGCGGCCGAGGCCCCCCGGCCGTCGTCGAGCACCGAGAGCTCCAGCGCGTCGGGCCGCCACTGCAGCCGCACCCAGGCGCGACCGGCGGGGCCGGCGTGCTTGAGCACGTTGGTGAGCGACTCCTGCACGATCCGGTAGGCGGCCAGCTGCGGTCCGGCGGGCATCGGCTGCGGCGTCCCTTCCACGATGAGGTCGACGTCCAGGCCGCTGGCCCGCACGTCCTCGACCAGGGCCGGGATCGCGGCGACGTCGGGCTGCGGGGCGTACTCTTCCCCGCCGCCGTCCCGGAGCACCCCGAGCAGCGCCCGCATGTCGGTGAGCGCTTGCCGGCCGGTGGTGGCGATCGCCTCCAGCGCGTCGGTGGCCGCCTGCGGATCGGTCTTCCCGGCGTAGCGGCCGCCGTCGGCCTGCGCGATGACGACCGACAGGGAGTGGGCGACGACGTCGTGCATCTCCCGCGCGATGCGGGCGCGCTCGGCGGTGGCGGCCAGCCGCATCTCCTGGTCGCGCTCCAGCTCGAGCAGCTGCGCCCGCTCCTCGAGCGCGGCCAGCCGCTGGACGCGCGCCCGCCGCAGGTCACCCAGCGCCCAGGCCGCCACGACGGAGACGACGATCGCCCCGGCGGTGAGCAGCGTGGCGTCGAGGTCGACCAGCGAGTAGCCGACCGAGAAGTACCGGGCCGAGGCGAGGACCGCACCGACCAGTCCGATGGCCAGGCCGGCCCGCCCGGCCCAGCGCGGGGCGTAGGCGGCCAGGGAGTAGACCATCACCAGCGCCGCGACGTTGGCCGCCAGGAAGTCGTCGGTGACGACGAGCTCCAGGAGTCCGGCCGCGATGACGACCGCGGCCGCGGGCACCGGGGCGACCCGGCGCCACGCCAGCGGGGCGACCAGGAGCACCCCGAGCACGAACGCACCCGTCTCGGCGGGCCAGTAGCTCCCGGCGAGGGCGGGCAGCGCCACGGTGACGACGCCGACGCAGGCCGCGAGCACGGCGTCGACGGCGAACGTCCGGGTCCGCAGCCGGGCGGCCGGACGCTCGACGACGGCCGACCGCTCCATGACCGGGAGCCTAGGGAGCCCGAGCGCCCGCTTCATCGCCCCCCGGGATGATCTGCGCGTCGTCCGGCAGGCGGATCAGCTCTCCCCGGTCGGGTCCTCGTCGGACTCGGGGACGTCGTCGCTCGACGCAGCCACCACCGCCTCGATGGTGACCTCCTCGCCGTCACCGAAGCTGAAGGTGACCGGGATGGACTGGGAGGAGCGCAGGTCCTGCTCGAGCTCGACGAGCATCACCGAGGGCGCATCGGGTGCGCCGACGTAGAGGTTGTCGTTGCCGGGCACCTCCAGCGTGGCGTTCCCCTCCTCGCCGCTGATCCGCGCCTCGGCGAAGTCCTCGCCGGTGATCTGCTCCAGGGTCACCGGGTCGGCGGACGTGTTCGTGACGGTGAAGGTCAGCGGGGCGTCCTCGCCGGCGCTGTAGACGCCGTCGTCGGGGTAGGGCAGCTGGACATCGGCGAGGGTGATGTCCTCGGTGACGGACTCGTCCGGCCCGGCGTTGCCGCCGTCGACCTCCGTGCCGAACTCCTCCATCGGGTTGGCCGACTCCTCCTCGTCGGCGACCCCGCCGCAGGCGGCCAGGGGCAGGGTGGCCCCGAGGAGCAGGGCGGCGAACGGGTGCGTGCGCGTGCGGCGGGTCATGCTGGTCCTTCCGGGACGGTGGTCGACCGTCCGGGGCTACCCCGGCCGCCCGCCGGCACCGCACCGGTGTGTGGACCGCAACAGAGTTGTCGCATTGGGGAAGCGTGTGGACGACGACGAGGGCCGGCGCGCGGCCGGCGACGACGGCGGCGACCCGGCCTGCTGGCTGCGCCGGGTGTGCCCGGCCTGCGGCGGTCTGGCGGACGAGGACCCGCCGACCGCCTGCCCCCGGTGCGGGGAGTGGCTGCCCGCGGAGTGAGCGACGTCAGGCGGCCGCGGAGGCGCGCCCGGCCGACCGGAGGTCGCAGAGCGCGTCGCGCAGGGCGAGCCCGAGGCGGTCGGCGGGGAGGTGCAGCTCGTCGCGGCGGTCCAGCGGCAGGCCGGGGAGCTCGGTGCCGGCCAGCAGCGCCAGGTCGGTGTCGAGCGACCGTTGCTCGGCCGCGACGTGCTCGGCGAGCAGTGCGCGGGAGGGCAGGGGCTGCCCCGACCCGGCGGAGTGCAGCAGCCGGGTGAACACCCGCGTGGAGTCGGCGTCCTCCGGCTGTAGCAGGGTGACGACCGTCGTCGTCGCGCCGGAGTCGAGCTGGTCGCGGCGCACCCGGAGGGCGAACGGTGCCCGGTACGCGTAGGTGACCCGGCGCCGCTGCCGCAGCGGCCGCCCGCCCAGGGCGACCTCGGGGTCCAGCGGGTCGTCGCACCACTGCTCCTGCACGGAGCAGAAGCCACCGGGCTCCCTGACCACCTCGTACGGCGGCACCTCCGGGTGGTCGGCGGCCGCGGACGTGGCCCCGTGCACGAACGGCAGCCGGGCGACGTCGAGCAGCAGGTCGGCGACGACGGCCGCGGGGGCCGCGGTGCGCCGGGGTGCCAGCCAGCGGCTCAGGAAGCGCCGGTCGGCGTGCTCCGGCACGTTCAACGGGACGTCGTCCGGCGTGCACGGGGCGAGCTCGACCACCCCCCGACGCTCGCGGACCCCGGCGGCGGGCGGATCGGCGCGCAGCCCGTCGCCGTCCCGCCGCAGCGTCCACGTGCGGCCGAGCAGCCGGACCTGCAGCCAGCCACCGGGCCGCAGCTCCCCGGACAGGGCCACCGGGTGCCAGGCCGCGGCGAGTGACGGGTCGAGGTTGCCGAACAGCGGCCCCTGCGGAGCCGGGGCGGGGGGTACCGGCTCGGGCGTGGGCGGCCCGGCAGGGCGAGGCGGCAGTGGGAGCGCGGTGCGGTCGGGGGCCAGCCAGATCCAGCCGTGCCGCTCCTCCACCGCCCAGGGCACCGGCAGGTCCGCGCGCGGCGGCGGGACGCCGGCCGGTCCGAGGGAGGGGACGGCCACGCACCGGCCGTCGGCGTCGAACCGCCAGCCGTGGCGCGGGCACTCCAGCCGGCCGTCGGAGACCGTGGCCGCCGCGAGCGGCACGGCCCGGTGCGGGCAGCGGGCCGGGAACGCGCTCACCTCGCCCCCGGGCTGGAGCCTGACCACCACGTACGCCCGCCCGCCGGCGCCCACGGGCACCGGCGTGGTCCCCACGTCGGCGGCGCGGGCCACCGCGAACCATCCCGACGGCAGAGCGCTGATCGCGACCATGAGCCATTGCACCGTCGCCGGATGTTCGCGGCGTTACGGGCGGCGCAACGTTGTGGGTCGGCCGGCCCGGGGCGGCCGGGCGGTCCGGCCCGGGACCGCGGCCGGGTGACCGGTCAGCTCGTCGGGGGAGCGGCCCGTCCGGCCCGGAAGAGGGAGACGGCGGCGGTCCCGGCGAGCACCCCGCCGCCGAGCGTCATGACCAGGCCCGGGCCGGGCGCCCACCCCGCGAAGCCCACCAGGCCTGCCAGGCGCAGCACCTGCCACAGCGGGAGGGCGGTGGCCACCACGGCCAGGACCGCCGCGTGCACGGCGGCGAGGGTGGGGGACCGGAGGATCGCCCCGGCGATGCCGAGCGCCGCCGCGTACATCGTCCACAGGCCGGCGCCCCGCACTCCCGCGACGTTGCCCGCGGCGGTGGCGATCCAGGGGAGGAAGGCCCCGAAGAGGACCAGCAGGGCGGCGCCGAGCAGGCGCCTGCTCCCGGGGCTCCGGCGTCCGCCGCGGCGCCCCGACTGCTGTGCACTCATCGCCATGAGGGCAGGACTGTAGGTGGTGCGGCGTCGTCCCGGTAGCCCGTCATCCGCCGGTGCCGCCCCCCACGTCCGTCCAGGTCACAGCTTCGTCGCACTGTTTGACCCCACTCGGCTGGTCTGGTTCCCTTTCCGCGCACATGTGATGTAGCACACACGAGCGGATCTCTGGAGGAGCGGGTGGACGCTGCGCAGCGCAAGGAGTACTGGCGGAGGAATCTCCGCCTGATGAGCGTGCTGCTCGTCATCTGGGCACTGGTGTCGTTCGGCGCGGGGATCGTCTTCGTCGAGCCGCTGAACGGCATCGAGATCCTCGGGTTCCCGCTCGGCTTTTGGTTCGCCCAGCAGGGGTCCATCGTCACCTTCGTCGTGCTCATCGCCGTCTACGTCTGGCGGATGGACAAGCTCGACGCCGAGTTCGGCATCGACGAGTACGAGGAAGAGGTCCACCACTCATGAGCGACATCCAGGTGTGGACGCTCGTCTTCGTCATCCTCACGTTCGGCGTCTACATCTACATCGCCTACGCCAGCCGGGTGTCCACCACGTCCGGCTTCTACGTCGCCGGCGGCGGCATCCCGGCTCCGGCCAACGGCGCCGCGATCGCGGCGGACTGGATGAGCGCGGCGTCGTTCATCTCGATGGCCGGCATCATCGCGTTCGCCGGGAACGGCTACGCCGGTTCGGTGTACCTGATGGGGTGGACCGGCGGCTACGTGCTGCTCGCCCTCCTGCTCGCGCCCTACCTCCGCAAGTTCGGCAAGTACACGATCCCCGACTTCGTCGGCGACCGGTACTCCGAGACCGCCCGCCTCGTGGCGGTCGTCGCGGCGATCGTCGTCTCGTTCGTCTACGTCGCCGGGCAGATGGCCGGCGTCGGCCTCGTGTTCCAGCGGTTCCTCGGGGTCGGCACCACGGCCGGCGTCGTCATCGGCATGGTGATCGTCTTCTTCTACGCCGTGCTCGGCGGCATGAAGGGGATCACCTGGACGCAGGTCGCCCAGTACAGCGTCCTGATCGTCGCCTACCTCATCCCGGTGGTGGCGATCTCGGCGCAGTTCACCGGCAACCCGTTCCCGCAGATCGGCTTCGGCCAGATCCTGTCCGAGCTCGACGGCCTCCAGCAGGACCTCGGTTTCGCCGCGTACACCGAGGCGTTCACGCAGACGACCATGCTCAACATGGTGCTGATCACCGCGGCACTGATGTTCGGCACCGCGGGTCTGCCGCACGTGATCGTCCGGTTCTACACGGCCAAGAGCGTGCGCGCGGCCCGGTACTCGGCGCTGTGGGCACTGTTCTTCATCGCCCTGCTCTACACCTCGGCCCCGGCGGTGGGCGCCTTCAGCAAGCTCAACTTCATCGAGCAGATCGCCGGCACCGACGTCGACGACACGCCGGGGTGGTTCAACACCTGGGCCGACGTCGGCCTGATCACCGTCGACGACGTCAACGGCAACGGCGTCATCGACTACGGGCCCGAGACCGGCGAGCTGGTGATCAACAACGACATCATCGTGCTCGCGTCGCCGGAGATCGCCGGGCTGCCGGCGCCCGTGGTCGGGCTGGTCGCCGCCGGCGCCCTGGCGGCGGCCCTCTCCACCGCGTCCGGGCTGCTGCTGGTCATCTCGTCCTCGGTGGCCAACGACGTCTACTACAAGCGGATCAACCCGGGCGCCACGGAGGGCCGCCAGCTGCTCGTGGGCCGGATCGCGATGGCGCTGGCCATCCTCGTGGCCGGCTACCTGGGCATCAACCCGCCCGGCTTCGTGGCCCAGGTGGTGGCGCTCGCCTTCGGCCTGGCGTGTGCGAGCTTCTTCCCGATCCTGGTGCTCGGCATCTTCTGGAAGAAGACGACGGCGATGGGCGCCACGGCAGGGCTCGCGGCGGGTCTCGGCACGACCGTCGCCTACATGCTGTGGACGATCGACATCTACGGCAACAGCGAGGGGCTCTTCGGCATCCCGGAGACCGGCTTCGGCACGATCGGCATGATCATCAACTTCGTGGTCACGATCGTCGTCTCGCAGTTCACCCCGAAGCCGTCGCCGGTGATGCAGGAGCTGGTGGAGGAGATCCGCTACCCCGGGAAGAGCCGGCTGGTCGCGGCGCACGCCGAGGGGCACCTCGACGAGGTGATCCACGAGGCCGGGTCGCAGGAGCCGCCGCCGCACGAGCCGCGCTCCCGCTGATCGCTCCACCTCGACGCAGGGACGCCGGCGTCGCCTGCCGGCCGCCCCGGTCGTACCGGAGGCGCGCGCTTCCCCGACGGGGAGGCGCGCGCCTCGCGCTCCCGGGTCAGGCAGCGGTGGCCGGGGCGGGCTCAGCGGTGAGGACGGCGTCCACGGTGTCGGTGCTCTCCGCGACGGCGAGCGCCACGGGCGCGGCTGCCCGCTCGGGGCGGCGGGCGCGGACGACCCAGCGGGCGACCAGGCCGGTCAGGACGACCAGGCCGGCGACGGCGTGCTGGCCGGGTGCGCTGACCGCGACGGCGATCGCGGCGAGGTACACCAGCGAGAGCAGCACGGCGGGCAGGGGCAGGCGGGGCAGGTGCAGGTGGGGGTGCACGACGAGACCTCCGGGAGGGGCTGGGCCCGCCGGGCCGGCGGCCGCACCCGTCGCGGGTGGGCCGCCGGCACGGCGACGGCGCAGGTGCAGGTGGGGCCAGGGCCTACTTGAGCATGTCCTTGGCCCGCTGCAGCATCGACTGACCCTCCATCTGCGGGGTCGGGAACAGCCGCGGGTCGCCCGGGGGCAGGATCGGCGCGTCGGCGGTCGCCTCGATCGGGGCGGCGGACATCTCGCCGCGACCGTCCACGGCCGGGCCGGAGGCCCAGCGGCCGGCGGCGGCGTCCGGGCCGTCGGAGGCGTCGATGAAGGTGTAGCCGAAGTTGCCCGGCTCCTCCTCGAGCGGGAACGCCTCCGGCACCGGGATGCCCTCGAGGCCGTCCTCCTTGAGCTCCTCGATCGCGGCGAGCCACTGCATCTGGTGCATGTGGTCGCGGGCGATGAGGAAGCGCAGCATGTCCTTGACCCCGGGGTCGTCGGTCATGTTGAAGAGCCGGGCGACCTGCAGCCGGCCCTGCATCTCCGCGGTGGCGTTGTAGTGGAAGTCGGCCATGAGGTTGCCGCTGGCGGTCACGTAGCCGCCGCTCCAGGGCAGGCCCATGGAGTCGCGGTAGTAGGCGCCGCCGCCGTTGACGATGGCGTGCTGCGGGTTGACGTCGCCGTACCCGGCGGCCGCCTCCTTGGTGCGGTCGGCGGAGTCCGGCTTGAGCGGCTGGTGGTCCAGCAGCCGGTCGATCATCGTCACGATCATCTCGACGTGGGCCAGCTCCTCGGTGCCGATGGCCAGGAGCATGTCCTTGTACTTGCCGGGCAGCCGGCAGTTCCAGCCCTGCAGCAGGTACTGGGTGGCGACCGTCATCTCGCCCCACTGGCCGCCGAGGATCTCCTGCATCCGGCGGGCGAACGCGGCGTCGGGGCCGTCGGGCTTGGCCTCGTACTGCAGGGCGTGGGTGTGCGTGAACACGGGCTCTCCTTGCGTCGTCGCTCCACCGCGTTCGCGGTGACGACGAGGTTCTGCCCGCCCCGGGTGGCCCACCGGTGCCGTCCCGTGGCCCCCCGGTGCCAATTGCTCGGTCGTCCGGAGGGCGACGTGCTCAGCGGTCCGGGAGCCGCACCGTGAGGGTGAAGTCCTCGCCGTCCCGGAACCACAGCACCCGGCCCCCCAGCTCCCCGGCCTGGCGCTGCACCGACCACAGCCCGAGCCCTGTGAGGTCCACCGGCGGCCGGGTCTGCCGCAGGTGCTGGACGATGCGGTCGACGGGGACCCCGGGCTGGGTGAGGGAGAGGTCGACCCAGCCCGCGCGGGCGGTCACGCGGAGCCGCACCGGGGCGCCGTCGCCGTGGCGGTGGGCGTTCTCCAGCAGGTTGATGAGGATGCGCTGCACCCGCGCGTCCCCGACGGCGATCTCCCCCGCACCGTCGTCGAACTGCACCGTGAGCTGCGACCGGGGCAGCCCCGAGGCGGCGACTGAGGCCTGGAGGACATCACGGAGACGGCGGGTGCCGGGTGACCGCCGGACCGCGCCGCCGGTGGCGTCGGCCGTGCGGAGCATCGACGACAGGTGCGCGGTCTGGGCCCGTGCGAGCGCGAGCAGCTCACCGGCCTGCTCGGGGGCCCGGTCCAGCGAGCCCAGCACCGCCTCGAGCGAGGCCAGCGGGCTGCGCATGTCGTGGCAGAGCGCACGGACGACGGCGTCCTCTGGGCTGGGGATCTCCGGATCGGATCCGGGCCTCCGGCGCGGGTGCGGAAGGTGCGCGCGCAGCACGCGGACGAGATCGTTGAGCAGTCCGCGGCTACGCGTCGACGTCTGCGTGTCGGCAGCCAGGGTCACGGGCACCTCCTCAGGGGAGCCGGGCAGTGGCACCGTGGGGCGCACCGACCGTCAGGAGTGATGTGGGGCAGACCGACGACGCGGCCGCTGCTGACCGCAGGCCGCCGGTGGACGTGGTCGTCGTGGACGACCACCCGCTGTTCACGCGTGGGCTGGGCCTGCTGCTGCCGGGGCTCAGCGAGGGCCGGGTCCGGGTGGTGGCGACGACGGACGACGCCTCGGCCGCCGCGGCGCTGGTGCAGCGCCACCACGCCGACGTGGCGATCGTCGACCTGCACATGCCGCCCCCCGGCGGCACCAGGGCGATCGCCGCCATCCGCCGGGCGGACCCGATGGTGCGGGTGGTCGCGCTCTCCGGCCTGGCGGAGGCGGACGCCGCCATCGAGGCGCTGCGGGCCGGCGCGGCGGGCTTCCTGCCGAAGACGGCGGACCCCGAGGCGTTGGTGCGGCCGCTGCTCGCCGTCCTCGACGGGTGGTCGGTCGTGCCGGAGGCGCTGCTGCGCCAGCTGCTGGAGGACGCCGCGCCCGCCGGGCAGCAGAGCATCGTCGACCAGCTCACCGCCGACGAGCGGCGCCTCTGGCGGCTGATCGCCGACGGCACCAGCACGGTGGACATCGCGACGACGCTGCACGTCTCGGAGCGGACGGCGAAGCGGCTGGTGGCCCACCTGCTGCGCCGGCTCGGCGTGGCGACGCGGGTGGAGGCGGCGGCGCTGGCCGGCCGCGTCGGGCTGGGCGCCGGGGAGCCGGTGCGGCACACCGGTGGCCTCGTCGGCTGAACTCCCCAGGACGTCATCGCCGGGCCAGCTACCCGGGGGCATGATCGACAACCGCCGGTCTCGGAAGGTTCACCTTCCCTTACCTCGGGCAGCTCACCTGCCGAGCGTGCCGGCCCAGGGCTCGGAGGCGGCCAGCGTGAACGCGGGGACCTCGTCGGCGGCCATGTCCTGCGCGGCGTAGCCGCCGCTGCCCGCGCCCACGCACGCGGTGACGGTGGCCAGTCCCGCACGCCGCTGGAAGAAGGACTGCCGCACCTGCCAGCCGACGACTGCCCGGCGTTCGAGCACCACCTGCTCGCGCACCAGCCAGCCGCTGCGGACGGAGAAGGTCCGGGGCCCGGTCACATGCCCGAGGGAGCGGTAGCGGGCGATCCCGACCGGGACGCCGAGCACGGTGAGGACGATGCCGACGGCGAGCAGCCACCACCAGCCCTGCTCGGCCAGGAGGACGCCGCCGCCCGCGGTGACCAGCAGCCCGAACACGACCGCCCGCATCACCCGCCGGCGCCGGGCCGCGGGCGGGTGCGGGGTGAGCTCGCCGGGGACGTCGGTGACCCGCCGGGCCAGCGCCCACGCCTCCGCACGCGGGCCGAGGGGGAGCAACTGGCCGCGGCCGCTGGCGTCGCCGAGGCCGGTGACCAGCGCGTTGACGCGGGCGATGCGGACCAGCCGCATGCCGAGCCCGTCGGTGACGGTGACGCCGCGGATGCGGTCGACCTCCAGCTCGGTGTGCCGGCGGGTGAGCAGCCCGCGCGAGGCGACCAGCGAGCCGCCGCGGCGGGCCAGCCGGAACCGCCAGTTGACGACGGCGGCGCCGACGACGGACCCGAGCAGCAGCACGAGCACGGCGATGCCGATCCCGGCACCGATCAGCTGGACGTCGGAGAGGTTCGGTTCCTCGAACTCGGGGGTGAGCTGCTCGGGCAGCTCCTCGGCCAGCCGGAACAGGGCGCCGACGGCGGCGAGCGGTACGGCGAGGTAGGTGCCGACCAGGGGGGCGTAGAGCAGCCAGCGGTGGTCGAGGCGGGCGTACTCCTCCTCGACGGGCTCGGGTGCCGGTGCGCCGTCCGGGGGAGTCGCGGGTGCGGCGGCGGCGCGGTGGGTGAGCACGGCGACGCGCAGCCGATCCCCCTCGGCGCGCGGGACGCCGTCGACGAGCAGCTCCTCGTCGCCGTCGGAGACCGCCCCGGCGGCGGCGTCGATGCGGACGCGCACCAGGCCGAAGAGGCGGTGCAGCGGCGGTACCTCCACCTCCACGCCGCGGATGCGGTCGTTGGGGACGGTGCGCACCGAGCGCGCCAGCAGCCCGCGGGTGATGACGACCGCGGACGGCCCGTCGGCGTAGCTGAACCGCCACCAGTTGAGGGCGGCGGTGAGGAGCGAGAGGACGGTGACGCCGATGACGAGGGCGACGACGGTGCGCGTCCCGCCGCCGAACCCGGTGGCCGCGACGATCGGGATGACGGCCGGGACGAACTGCCGGGCCTGGCGGAACGTCGCGGTGTGGACGGCGATGACGCGCGGGGAGAGCCGCCGTCCGGGCTCGGTGGGCGGCGCGGGCGGCGGGCCGAGGGGCGGGGGCCAGGGCGGGAGCGGGCCGGCCGGCCGGCGCGGGGGTGGGGGCGCGGGCTGCACGGCGCTCAGGTGGCCTGGTCGCGGACCAGCTCGGCCCGGCGGGCGAGGTCGTCGGCGACGCGCTGGGCGACGTCCTGCTCCAGGTGCCAGATGCGCACGGTGCCCTGGCTGGAGGCGGTGAGCACGGCGACGGAAGCGAGGCCGAACATCTGCTGCAGCACGCCACGGGTGACGTCGACGGTCTGGATGCGGGAGATCGGCACCAGCGTCCAGGTCTGGGTGAGCCAGCCGGTGCGCGTGTAGGCCGCCTCGTTGGTGATCTCCCACCGGTACACGCGGTGCTTGAACCACGGCCGGACGCTCAGGGCGATGACCGCGTAGACGCCGCCGGCCAGGGGGAGCAGCGTGCGGATCAGGGGGACCGGGTCGCCGGCGTCGGCGGGGACGAAGAGCAGGAACGCGCCGATGCCCAGCCACATGAAGGCCGCGCTGATCAGGCTCTCCACCACCCACAGCCCGATCGCCGAGCGCGGCAGCTCCCAGGCGGGCTCGCGCACGGGCGTCGGGCGGGCGGCGCCTGGGGCGGCCCGGTGGCTGGGGGACATCGGGCCCATCCTCCCAGTGCGGCGGGCGCCGGTCGCGCAACCGGTGTTCGTGCCACGATGGAGAGCGTGATGCCGCAGCAGGTTCCGACCGTGCCCGCCTCCGAGATGCCCGCGGACGCCGTGGTCCTCGACGTCCGGGAGGACGACGAGTGGGTGCACGGGCACATCGAGGGCGCCACCCACATCCCCATGGGCGACGTCCCTGCCCGGCTCGACGAGCTGCCCGAGGCCGACCCGCTCTACGTCACCTGCCGCGGCGGTGGCCGCTCGGCACGGGTGGCCGCGTGGCTCAACGCCAACGGCTACGACGCGGTCAACGTCGGCGGCGGCATGGGCGAGTGGCAGGCCGCCGGCAAGCCCATGGTGAGCGAGACCGGCGAGGAGCCCTTCGTCCGCTGAGGTCCAGCGCCGGTCGTCTGCGAGGGTTGAGCCGCTCGGGCGGACGTCGAGCCGTGCCGTGGCGCGGCTTCAGGTCAGGTGGCGCGGGTCAACGCGGGAACGGTGACTGCTCTGCGCTCAGGGGGAACGCCAGGACGCGGCGGTCTCCTCGTCGTAGTAGCGGGTGAAGCCGCAGAGCCAGGCGATCGGCTCCAGCGGCTCGCCCTCCCAGCGGTCGGCGCCGCTGACCAGCAGGCGCGACCCGACCCCGTAGACCGGGCCCGGCGTGCTGCTGCCCGCTGCCGGGTCGTACGGCGCCGGGAGGTCCACGGTCACAGTCTCGCCCGATCCGCCGGAGAACCACTCCTGCACGGCGAAGGTGACCCCGACCAGGTCCTCCGGCGGCCCGGGTGAACCGGCCTGCGTCGTGACGGCTGGCCCGATGCCCACCACCACGCCGGCGAAGGCGAAGTCCAGCCTGCCGACGGCGGCGGAGCTGTACTCGAGCGCGCAGGAGCTCGCCTCCGTGCCGGCGAGCGGCCCGGTGCGCCTGGCCGTCGGGTCCTCGGCGAGCTGCGACAGCTCGCTGCCGGCCGCCGTCCCGGGCTCGTCCCCGCCGTCGGCCGGAGGCATGCCGGTGCCCGGGTCGGCGTCGGCGGCCTCCGGAGCGTCCTGCCGCGGTTCCTCGGCGACCAGCACGGAGGCCGAGCCCGCGGCGTCGTCCTGCCCGCTCGGCAGGTCGACGACGGTGACCACCCCGCCGGCCACCACCGCCACCCCCGCGGCGACCGCGAGCGAGACACCCGCCGCTCGGCGCCGCCGAGCCCGGCGGCCGGCCCGCAGCAGCTGCGCCGTCGGCGGCGGGCCGACGGGCACCCGCTCCGCCACCTCGCCCAGCAACGCCGAGGTCTCCCGATCGGTCACGATGCCCTCCCTCCCCGCAGCTCGGCGACGTCCAGATCGGTCTGCAGCTGGGCCAGCGCACGGGAGAGCCGGCTCTTCACCGTCCCCGGCGCGATGCGCAGCGCGTCGGCGATCTGCTGCTCGCCCAGGTGGGCGTAGAAGCGCAGCACGACGACCTCCCGGTGCGCCGGGCTCAACCGGGAAAGCGCGCGTCGGACGGCGTCGGCGTCGTCCACCTGCGCGGTGCCGTCGTCGGTGGCGACGTCGGGCACCTCCGCGGTCGGCCGCTCGCCCCACCATCGGCGGCGGCGGCTGTCGTGGTGGCAGTTGACCAGCACCCGGTAGACGTAGGCGTCCCGGTTGTCGGCGGTGCCGACCCGGTCCCAGGCGACGTAGCAGCGCACCAGGGCCGTCTGCACCAGGTCCTCGGCCTCCGTGCGGGCGCAGCCGAGCAGCACGGCGGAGCGGACGAGCACCGGCCAGCGCTCGTCCACGTACCGCGTGAACGCCTCGTCCCGCTCCACTCACCCTCCGCCGGATCGCCCTCTGGAGAGGATGACGGGCCGGGGGGTGGGCGCGGTTCCGCCGCGCCCGCCGAATTCGATCATCGGCAGGTGGTCGCCCGACACGCCGGTGCCGGCAACCACCTGCCGATGATCAACCCGCGGAGGGGTCAGCTCTTCACCTGGTACTCCGCGAACCGGCTGCGCAGGTCCTTCTTGGAGAACTTGCCGACGCTGGTCTTGGGCACCTCGTCGATGAACTCCACCGCCTCGGGCATCCACCACTTGGCCACCAGCGGCTTGAGGTGGTCGAGGATCTCCTGCTCCGACGCCTCCTCACCCTCCTTGAGGACGACGCAGGCCAGCGGGCGCTCGTCCCACTTCGGGTGCGGGATGCCGACGACGGCGGCCTCCTTCACCTTGGGGTGGCTCATGATCGCGTTCTCCAGGTCGACCGAGCTGATCCACTCGCCGCCGGACTTGATCAGGTCCTTGGTGCGGTCGGCGATCCGGATGGAGCCGTACTCGTCCATGGCGGCGACGTCGCCGGTCTTCATCCAGCCGTCGGCGGTGGTGAGCTCCACACCGGCGTCGGGGTTGTAGTAGTCCTGCGCGCACCACGGCCCGCGCACCTGCAGCTCACCGGTGGCCTTGTCGTCCCACGGCTGCGGCTCGAGGGTGTCGGAGTCGACGATGCGCGCCTCGACGCCGAGGAACGGGATGCCGGCGCGCGCCCGCTGGGCCGCCTTGGTCTCGTCGTCGGCGTCCTCGTAGCGCTTGGGCAGCACGCCCGACGACGCCACCGGGTGGGTCTCGGTCATGCCCCACGCCTGCAGGATCGGGATGCCGACCTGCTCGCGGTAGGCCTCGGAGAGCGCCTTCGGCACAGCGGAGCCACCGCAGCCGATGTCGCGCAGCTTGTGCGGCTGCCCGGCCAGGTGCGGGAGCACGCCCTGCCAGATGGTCGGGACGCCGGCGGTGAAGGTGACGCCCTCGTCGACGATCAACTTCGCCAGCGCCTCGGGCTGCATGAGCGCGCCCGGCATGACCAGCGATGCGCCGGCGGCCGGGGCGGCCTGGGCGATGCCCCAGGCGTTGGCGTGGAACATCGGCACGACCGGCATCGCGACGTCGCGGATGCCCAGGCCGAAGGCGTTGGGCGCCATCACGCCCATGGTGTGCAGGAACGTCGAGCGGTGCGAGTAGACGACGCCCTTCGGGTTGCCGGTGGTGCCGGACGTGTAGCACATCGAGGCCGCGCGCCACTCGTCCGTGACGCCGAACTCGACCGGCTGCGCGTCGGCCAGGAGCGTCTCGTAGTCGAGGATGCGGGGGTCGTCGGGGATCTCGTTGCCGCCGCCGTCGTCCATGACCACGACCTGCCTGACCGTCTTCATGGTGTCGATCAGCGGCCACAGCAGCGGCAGGACCGTGCGGTCGACGAAGATGACCTCGTCCTCGGCGTGGTTGGCGATGTAGGTGAGCTGCTCGGGGAAGAGCCGCACGTTGAGGGTGTGCAGCACGCGCCCGGTGCACGGCGCGGCGAAGTACAGCTCCAGGTGCCGCTGGCTGTTCCAGCCGAACGTGCCGACCCGCCCGTCGGCGCTGACGCCCAGGGTGTCGAGGACGCCGCCCAGCTTGCGGGTGCGCTGCGCCCACTCCGCGTACGTCGCCCGGGTCACGCCCCCGGGGTTGTTGGTGACGATCGTCCCGTCGCCGTAGTGCTGCTCGACGTGCCGGAAGATCGAGTCGATCGTGAGGGGGTAGTCCTGCATCAAGCCGCGCATGTCCGGATCCTGCCAGTGACCGCGCTCACCTTCCAGCGGTAGGGGTGCGGGCCGCCGGGTCGGTCAGCCGTAGATGTCCCGGAGCTGCTCGGTCAGCACGGTCAACGCCTCCGCCGACGAGCGGCCGGTCGACGACTGGGCCGTCGCGGACAGCACCCACACGCCAGCCCCCCGGGCGTCGGGAACGGCGAGTGACCACCGGGCGTCGTAACGCTCGTCCATCCCGGGGCACAGGATGAGCGCCCCGCCGCCAGGGACGTCGGCCGACGGGCAGGGCGTCGCACCCGGGTACTCTGCCTGGCCGCCGCCCATGACGTAGGTGCTCCGCAGCTGCTCGACCGTCGTCCCGTCGCCCAGGAAACCCACGTCGACGAGGTACGCGTAGTCGTAGGGCCCGTCGTAGGACAGCGGCACCGGCACCCAGGTGCAGCCGGACGGGCCGGCCGGCAGGGTGCCGGTCCAGTAGCTGAACTCGTCGTCGAGGGCCTCACCGAGCCGCGCGGACAGCCGCGGGCAGGTCGCCATGTCCTCCTCGGTGGAGACCCCCGGGTAGGGCTTGCCGGCGGGCAGCCACCGGTCCCACTCAGCAGGGGACCTGAGCACGACCGGCCCGCCCAGCGCGGCGGCGGTGGCCTCGAGCTCGGGCGCGGCAGCGGCCGCAGCCGCCTGGGCAGCGGCCGCAGCCACACCGGCCTGCGCCTCCTCCGCTGACGCCCGTTCCGCCTCGGCTTCCGCCGCTGACGCCCGTTCCGCCTCGGCTTCCGCCGCTGCCGCGCGGTCGGCCTCCGCCGAGGCCGACCGCTCCGCTTCCGAGGTCCGATCGGGGGCGACCGTCGCCGGGGCGGGCGCGGCCGGGCCGGCCGGTGCCGACGACAGCGAGCCGACCGTGGCCGGGACGCCGACTGCGATCACGACCATCGCGGCGACCGTCGACAGGACGCCGGCCCGGGTGCGGCGGCGCTGCCGGTGCCGGGCGACGACGTCGTCGGGCGACACGCGCCCGCCGGCCGCGATGCTGTCGGCGAGCGCGGTCAGCCGCGCGGGCAGGAACTGCTCGACGTCGTTCACGACGACCTCCCGGTCAGCTGCTCGTAGGGGTCCCCGGGTGCGAGCAGCGCCCGGAGCGCGGCGAGCCCGCGGGTGACGTGGTTGTTGACCGTGCTGGTCGAGCACCGCATCAACCGGGCGGTCTCGGCCTCGCTGAGGTCGTCGAAGTACCGGAGGACGACGGCGGTGCGCGCGCGGGGCGAGAGCTGCAGGAGCGCGGCCCGCAGCTCGTCGGCCGCGGCGTGCGCCGCCTGCAGGTCGGTGCCGTCCCCCCGGTCGGGGACCGATTCGATGACCTGCTCGGTGTTGGTGAGCAGCCGCAGCCAGCTCAAGTGGCTGTTGACCAGCATCCGGCGCACGTAGGCCAGCGGGTTGTCGGCCCGCTGCACCTTCGGCCAGGAGGCGAAGGCGCGGGCGAGCGCCGTCTGCACCAGGTCCTCGCCCCGGGCGCGGTCCCCGGTCAGCAGGCAGGCCGTGCGCAGCAGCCCGGGCCCGTGGTCGCGGACGAAGTCCGTGAACCCGTCGTCCCTCGGTCGTCCCACGCGCCCACCCTCCGCCGATGCCTCCACCCGGAAGACGTATCGGCCCGGCAGCCGGACCCCAGCGCGGAAGATCTCGGTTCGGTAACGGCCTCGATCAGGCGGTGAGGACGACGGGCAGCGTCTCCAGGCCGCGGATGACGAACTCGGGACGGCGCACCGGCTCACCGCCGAGCTCGAGCACCGACGTCCGGTCCAGCAGCGCGCCGAAGGTGGCCTGCAGCTCGACCCGGGCCAGTGGCGCCCCGATGCAGAAGTGGATGCCCGCACCGAACGCGATGTGCGGGTTGTCGCTACGGCGGACGTCGAGGGTCTCGGGGTCGGCGAAGACGGTGGGGTCGTGGTTCGCCGCGCCGAGGAGGGCGGCGATCTTCTGCCCCTCGGCCACGGTCACGCCGCCGAGCTCCACGTCCGCGGTGGCGGTGCGCTCGAACAGCTGCAGCGGCGGGTCGAAGCGCATGAGCTCCTCCAGCGCCGCGGGGCGCAGACCCGGCTCCGCGCGGAGGGCGGCCAGCTGGTCGGGGTGGCGCAGGAGCGCCAGCATGCCGTTGCCGGTGACGTTCACCGTGGCCTCGTGGCCGGCGTTGAGCAGCAGGATGCAGGTGGTGACCAGCTCGTCCTCGGTCAGCCGGTCGCCGTCGGCGTCCCGGACGGACACCAGGTGGGAGAGCAGGTCCTCGCCGGGGGCGGTACGGCGCTCGGCGGCCAGCTGCCGCAGGTAGGTGACGAACTCGTCCGCCGCGCGCTCGGCCGCCTCCTCGACGGCTGCCGTGCGCCCGTACTCGTACATCTTCACGATCGCGTTCGACCACGGCCGCAGCAGCGGGCGGTCGGCCTCGGGCACGCCCAGCAGCTCGGCGATCACCGCGACCGGCAGCTGCTCGGCCATGCCGGTGAGCAGGTCGACCGGCGTCGACCCGGCCGAGCGCTCGACCAGCTCGTCGGCCAGCCGGCCGGCCAGCTCCTCCACCCACGGGCGCAGCCGCTCCACGTGCCCGCGGGCGAACGCGCTGGTGATCAGCCGCCGCAGCCGGGTGTGGTCCGGCGGCTCCATCTCCAGGATGGCGTTGCGGTGGATGAGGTTGAAGCTCTCGAACCGGTCGGCCGGCTCCTTGTCCGCCCAGATGCGGCCCAGCCGGCGGTCGCGCAGCACGGCGTTGGACTCCGCGTGGGTGAACGCCAACCAGAGTCCCAGCCCCTCGTGCCACTGCACCGGCGCCTGCGCCCGGGCCCGCGCGAACGCCGGGTACGGGTCGGCGACGAACGAGGGGGCGGTGAGGTCGAGCGCGTCGACGGCCGGGGACACGCCGGGAAGCCTAGGAGCCCGCCCGCGGCGTCCGGCACCCGCGGGCCCGCCGACGAGTGAGACGAACTCGGCTTCGAGGCCGCGTCCCCCGGCGCCCGCGGCCTCGGGGCGGGGCCCCGCACCCCGCCACATACGCTGACCCGCATGGCTTCCCGCAAGCGCTCGTCCGCCCCCGCTGCCGCGCCGGAGGGCGTGAACCCGAAGGCGCCCTGCCCCTGCGGGTCGGGCCGCCGCTACAAGCACTGCCACGGCTCCGGGTACGCCCCGCCGGTCGTCCGGCCGTTCGAGGGCCTGCCCGGCGAGGCCGACTGGGTGGCGCTGCGCGAGCTCGTCCCGGCGGCGACGGCGACGCTGCGCTCGGCCGACGGGCGCGAGCTCACCCTGGCCAGCGTGCTGCCCGGCGGCGCCCCCGCTCTGGTGCGCGCCAACGGCCAGATCCTCGTCGGCGCCCAGCTGGCGACGTCGTCGGACGACGTCAGCCGCGACCTCGGCACCGCCGTCGCCGCCGCGCTGGAGGCCCCCGCGGGCGCGCCGGTGGACCCGGGCCCCATCGGTGGCACCGGCTCGGCCGGCCCACGGCTGCAGGAGGTGCTCGACCTCACCGCGCCGCTCGAGGTGACCGTGCACGACAGCTTCGACTTCTGGCTGGAGGGCACCGACCCCAGCCCCGCCGCGCGCGCCGGCCTGACCCAGGCCAACGAGGCGATCCTGCCCACCGTCCGGCTGGAAGGGCTGGAGGCCGCCTACTGGGTGCGCCCGGGCAGCGAGCGGGCGCACCTGCGCTGGGTGCGGCCGGAGAAGGAGGAGCAGTTGCTCGACGCGCTGGCCCGCCTGTCGGCGTCCGAGCAGATCCTCCTCGGTGAGGGCACCCGCTACGCCGGCGCCTTCCGCGCCCACGGTCTCGTCGTCCCGGTGTGGGACCTGCCGGCCGACACCCCGGCCGAGGACTGGGCCGCACCGGCGACCGAGTTCCAGAGCCGGCTCGAGGCCGCCCTGGCCGAGACGGCCCCGCTGACCGCCGACGAGCGGCGCGCCCGCGCCGGGCTGCTCTCCCGCCAGATCACCCTGCGGTAGCCGGCTGCGGGGCGCACGAACGGGTGACGCCGCGCAACCGACGCGCCCGGGAGCGGCCCGCCCGGTGACCGCCCGTACCGGCCGCCCGGCGGGGAGAACGCGCTGGCGGCCGGGCGTGCGCCTGCCCGGACGGCGCTGCCCGGTGTCCGGCGGATGGACGTGTCGTTACGCGACCGTGACGCGAACCGCACTTGACGGCGGCTCGTGTTAGCGCTCACATAGACGGGTCCGCAGACGCGGGCCTGAGCGCCGACGCGACGGCGGCAGAAGCTTCAACGAGGAGGCCCATGTGAGCAAGAAGCTCGGCCTGACCGCACTGGGCGCCACCCTGGCGCTCGGTCTGGCGGCGTGCGGCGGCGAGGGCGCCGGCAGCACCAACGACACGGCCAACGCCAACCCGGAGGACCTGTCGATCGGCGTCTCGATGCCGACGCAGACCTCCGAGCGCTGGATCGCCGACGGCGAGAACGTCGAGGAGCAGCTGACCGAGGCCGGGTACGACGTCGAGCTGCGGTACGCCAACGACGACATCCCGACCCAGGCGCAGCAGATCGACACGATGATCACCCAGGGCGTCGACGCCCTGATCGTCGCCGCCATCGACGGCACCGCGCTGACCAGCCAGCTCGCCAACGCCGCCGCCGAGGGCATCCCGGTCATCTCCTACGACCGGCTCATCCGCGACACCGAGAACGTCGACTTCTACGTCAGCTTCGACAACTTCAAGGTCGGCGTCGCCCAGGGCGAGTCCCTGCTCAAGGGCCTCGGCGTCCTGGACGAGAACGGCGAGCGCACCGACGCCGCCGGTCCGTTCAACGTCGAGCTGTTCGCCGGCTCGCTGGACGACAACAACGCGCACTTCTTCTGGGACGGCGCCATGTCGGTGCTGCAGCCGCTGATCGACGACGGCACGCTGGTCGTCCCGTCCGGGCAGACCGACATCGGGCAGGCCGCGATCCTGCGCTGGGCGCAGGAGGGCGCGCAGCGGCGCATGGAGGACCTGCTGACCTCCACGTACAACAGCGGCACCGTCCTCAACGGC
This sequence comes from Blastococcus sp. SYSU DS0828, assembly GCF_054050975.1. Taxonomy (NCBI): domain Bacteria; kingdom Bacillati; phylum Actinomycetota; class Actinomycetes; order Geodermatophilales; family Geodermatophilaceae; genus Blastococcus; species Blastococcus sp. SYSU DS0828. The sequence goes on from NZ_JBJHAK010000010.1 coordinate 42,065, forward strand.
GTCCTCTCGCCCTACGACGGCCTGTCCCGCGGCATCATCACCGCCCTGGAGAACGCCGGCTACGGCCCGACGATCACCGCCCCGGAGCGGCCGATGCCGATCATCACCGGTCAGGACGCCGAGATCGCCTCCGTCAAGCTGATCGACGACGAGATCCAGTACTCGACGATCTTCAAGGACACCCGGCTGCTGGCCGAGCAGGCCGTCGCGGCCGCCCAGGCCTACCTGGAGGGCGAGGAGCCCGAGGCCAACGACACCGAGAGCTACCACAACGGCGTGAAGGTCGTGCCGTCGTACCTGCTCCCGGTGGAGACGGTGACCAAGGAGAACATCGAGCAGGTCCTGATCGACTCCGGTTACTACACCGCCGACGAGGTCGCCGCCGGTCAGACCAGCTGACCCGCGCTCCTCGGCAGCACCCCGCACGACCGGTCGGGCTCGGCGCCGCGTTCTCGCCGCCGGGCCCGACCGGGCACCATCCAGCAGTTCCGTGCACCGCCCAGCACCGTGACCCACTCAGCACCGAGGACGACGGAGTCCCATGGACAACATCCTGGAGATGCGCTCCATCACCAAGACCTTTCCCGGGGTCAAGGCGCTGGAGGACGTGAACCTCGCGGTTCGCGCCGGCGAGATCCACGCGATCTGCGGGGAGAACGGAGCCGGCAAGTCCACCCTGATGAAGGTGCTCTCGGGCGTGTACCCGGCGGGCAGCTACGACGGCGAGATCGTCTTCGACGGTCAGCCGGTCGCCTTCAGCGGCATCCGGGACAGCGAGCAGGTGGGGATCGTGATCATCCACCAGGAGCTGGCGCTGGTCCCCTACCTCTCGATCGCCGAGAACATCTTCCTCGGCAACGAGCGCCGCGGCCGCGGCGGCCTGATCGACTGGAACCGCGCGCACGCCGAGGCCGAGGCGCTGCTGCGGTCGGTGGGCCTGCGGGAGAACCCCGAGACGCCGGTCGGCCAGCTCGGCGTCGGCAAGCAGCAGCTGGTCGAGATCGCGAAGGCGCTGTCGAAGAACGTGCGGCTGCTCATCCTCGACGAGCCCACCGCCGCCCTCAACGACACCGACTCCGCGCACCTCCTGGGGTTGCTCCGCGACCTCAAGGGGCGCGGCATCACCTGCATCATGATCTCGCACAAGCTCGGTGAGATCACCGCGATCGCCGACAACGTCACGGTCATCCGCGACGGCAAGACGGTGGAGACGCTCAACCTGCACGCCGGCGAGGTCACCCAGGACCGGATCATCCGCGGGATGGTCGGCCGCGATCTGGAGAGCTACTACCCCGACCGCGAGTCGCACCCCGGGGAGGAGGTGCTCCGGGTCGAGGACTGGACCGTGTGGCACCCCACCCAGGACCGCAAGGTCGTCGACGGCGCCGGCTTCGACGTGCGCGCCGGCGAGGTGGTCGGCATCGCCGGGCTGATGGGCGCCGGGCGCACCGAGCTGGCGATGAGCATCTTCGGCCGCTCCTGGGGCCGCAACATCTCCGGCCGGCTGTACATGCACGGCAAGGAGATCCAGGCCCGCAACGTGCCGGAGGCGATCGACCACGGCATCGCCTACGCCACCGAGGACCGCAAGCACTACGGCCTCAACCTGATCGAGGACATCCGGCGCAACGTCTCCGCCGCCGCCCTCGGCAAGCTCTCCCGCCGGGGCTGGGTGAACGCCAACGAGGAGACCAAGGTCGCCGAGGCCAGCCGGCGCAGCATGAACATCAAGGCGCCGACGGTCTCCGCCGTCGTGGGCAAGCTCTCGGGCGGCAACCAGCAGAAGGTCGTGCTGTCCAAGTGGCTGTACACCGACCCCGAGGTGCTCATCCTCGACGAGCCGACGCGCGGCATCGACGTCGGCGCGAAGTACGAGATCTACACGATCATCAACCGTCTGGTGGCCGACGGGAAGGCCGTCGTCGTCATCTCGTCGGAGCTGCCCGAGCTGCTCGGCATCTGCGACCGCATCTACACCCTCTCCGCCGGCCGGATCACCGGTCAGCTGCCCGTGCGCGAGGCGACCCAGGAGAACCTGATGGAGCTCATGACCCAGGACAAGGAGGTCGCGGCGTGACCAAGACCGTGCCGCAGACCGAGGAGATCACGCCGGCGCCGGGCGCCGCGCAGCAGGCGAAGGAGGACGCGCGGGGCGGCGGGCTGCTGGGCCTGGTCACCGCGAACCTGCGCACCAGCGGCATCTACATCGCCTTCGTGGCGATCGTGGCCCTGTTCGCGGTCCTCACCGGCGGGGACTCGCTGAGCCCCGGAAACCTGTCCAACATGGTCCTCCAGTACTCCTACATCCTGGTGCTGGCCATCGGCATGGTGATCGTGATCATCGCCGGGCACATCGATCTCTCGGTCGGTTCCGTGGTCGCGCTCACCGGTGCGGTCTCGGCCGTGCTGGTGATCCAGCAGGGCTTCCCGTACTGGGTCGGCATCGTGGCCGCGCTCGCCGTCGGCATCGCCGTCGGCGCCTGGCACGGCCTCTGGGTGGCCTACGTCGGCATCCCGGCGTTCATCGTCACCCTCGCCGGCATGCTGCTGTTCCGCGGCCTCACCCTGCAGGTCCTGGACAACGTCTCGCTCTCGCCCTTCCCCCGCGAGTACGGGCAGATCGCCACCGGCTTCATCAACGGCTGGCTCGGCGGCTACGGCTACGACGCGTTCACCCTGCTGATCGGTGCGGTCGCAGTGGCCGGCTACGCGGTCAGCGGCTGGCGGGCCCGGTCGGCGCGCATCCGCTACGACCAGCCGGTCGAGAGCCTCGGCCTGTTCGTCCTCAAGGTGGTCGCCGTCGGCGTCGTCGTGATGGCGTTCGCCTGGCAGCTCGCGAACTCCCGCGGCCTGCCGATCGTGCTGATCATCCTGGCCGTCCTGGTGCTGGTCTACGGCCTGGTCACCACCCGCACGGTGTTCGGGCGGCAGGTCTACGCGATCGGTGGGAACCTGCCGGCGGCGATGCTCTCCGGGGTGAAGGTCAAGAAGGTCAACTTCTGGATCTTCGTCAACATGGGCTTCCTCGCCGCGATCGCCGGGATCATCTACTCCTCGCGCATGAACGGGGCCCAGCCCGCAGCGGGTGAGATGTTCGAGCTCGACGCCATCGCGGCGGCCTTCATCGGCGGTGCCGCGGTGACCGGCGGCGTGGGCACGGTGGTCGGCGCCATGGTCGGCGGGCTGATCATGGCGGTGATGACCAACGGCATGCAGCTCATGGGGATCGAGCAGCAGGTGCAGATGGTCGTCAAGGGCCTCGTGCTCCTGCTCGCCGTGGCCTTCGACGTCTACAACAAGCGGCGCGCCGGCGCCTCGCGCTGACCGGCGGCGGCGCCTGCGGAGGACCGTGCCGGGCAACGAGGGAGGAGCGGGCGTGACAGCCGAGGTCGTGGGGTCCCGTCCCCCGGGGCTGGCCGCCGTGGCCGCGCGGGCGGGGGTGTCGCACCAGACGGTCTCCCGGGTCATCAACGGGCACCCGAGCGTCGCGCCCCTCACCCGCGAGCGGGTCCAGCGGGCGATCGCCGAGCTCGGGTACCGCCCGAACCGGGCGGCCCGGGCGCTGGTCACCGGCACCACCCGCACGATCGGCCTGGTCACGGTCAACATCGCCCAGTACGGCCCGGCGCAGATGATGATCGGCCTGGAGCGGGCCGCCCGGGCTGCCGGGTACGCGCTGTCGGTGGCGATCCTCGACGAGGCCACCGCCGACGCCATGCGGGAGTCGGTCGACAACCTGGTGGCCCAGGGTGTCGACGCGGTCGTGGCGCTGTCCACCTACGACGACGCCGCCGACGCGGTGAGCCGGCTCGAGCCGCCGGTCCCCCTGGTCGCCGTCCAGGTGGGCGGGGCGGACGGGCGGCCGGCCGTCGCGATCGACCAGGAGGCCGGGGCGCGGGCGGCGGTGCGGCACCTGCTGGACCTGGGGCACGCGACGGTGCACCACCTGCCCGGCCCGGCGGACTCCCAGGAGTCCCGCGGTCGCGCCGACGGGTGGCGCGCGGAGCTCGCGGCCGCCGGTGCGTGGCTGCCCGAGGAGTTGCCGCGCGGCGACTGGACGCCGGCTTCCGGATACGCCGCCGGCGAGGAGCTCGTGGCCCGGCGGCGCGCGGGGGAGCAGATCACCGCCGTCTTCGCGGCCAACGACCAGATGAGCCTGGGTCTGCTGGCGGCGCTGCACGACGCCCGGCTCACCGTGCCGGGCGACGTGAGCGTCGTGGGCTTCGACGACCTGCCCGAGGCCCCGTACTTCGTGCCGCCGCTGACCACGATCCGGCAGGACTTCGCCGAGCTCGGCCGACGGGGCGTGGACCTGGTGCTCGGCCGCATCCGGGGCGAGTCCCCGCATCCCGACCCTGTCCCGCCGAGCCTGGTGGTGCGGGCCAGTGCGGGCTCCCCGCCCGCCGTGAGAGGCTGATGTGAACGCTCACAAATCACCCGGAGGAGACCCGATGGGCCAGCAGGCGGACGCCGTGACGGCCGGCGCCGGTGCCGGCACGGACCCCGGCGAGGCGATCACCGCGGGCCGCACGGCGCTGGGCATCGAGCTCGGGTCGACGCGGATCAAGGCGGTGCTGATCGGCCCGGACCACGCTCCGCTCGCCGTCGGCAGCTCCGACTGGGAGAACCGGCTGGTCGACGGCGTGTGGACGTACTCGCTGGACGCCGTCTGGTCGGGCGTGCAGGAGAGCGTCGCGGCCCTGGCCGAGGACGTGCGGGGCCGCCACGGGGTCGAGCTGACCGGAGCCGGTGCGCTCGGGGTGTCGGCGATGATGCACGGCTACCTGGCCTTCGACGCCCGGGGTGAGCTGCTCGCGCCGTTCCGCACCTGGCGCAACACCAACACGGGGCGGGCCACCGAGCGGCTCAGCGCGGAGTTCGGCGTCAACATCCCGCACCGGTGGAGCGTCGCGCACCTCTACCAGGCGGTCCTGGACGGCGAGGAGCACCTCGCCCGGCTCGACCACCTGACCACCCTCGCCGGCTACGTGCACTGGCAGCTCACCGGGGAGCGGGTGCTCGGCGTGGGGGACGCCAGCGGCATGTTCCCCATCGACGCCACCACCGGCGGCTACGACGCCGCGATGCTGGCCCGGTTCGACCAGCTGGCCGCCGAGGCCGGGGTGGAGGTCACCCTCGCCGAGCTGCTGCCGGCCATCGCCGTCGCCGGGCAGCCGGCCGGCACGCTCACCGCGGCGGGCGCGCGGCTCCTCGACCCGGCCGGACGGCTGCGCCCCGGCATCCCGCTCTGCCCCCCGGAGGGCGACGCGGGCACCGGCATGGTCGCCACGAACTCGGTCGCGCCGCGCACCGGCAACGTCTCCGCCGGGACGTCGATCTTCGCCATGGTGGTGCTCGAGCGGGAGCTCGCCGCGGTGCACCGCGAGCTGGACCTGGTCACCACACCGGCCGGCGACCCGGTGGCGATGGTGCACTGCAACAACGGCGCCAGCGAGCTGGACGCGTGGGCCGGGCTGTTCACCGAGTTCGCCCGGGCGCTGGGTGCCGACGCCGAGCCGGGGAAGGTCTTCGAGACCCTCTTCACCGCCGCGCTGGACGGGCAGAGCGACTGCGGCGGGATGCTCGCCTACAACTACCTCTCCGGGGAGCCGATCACCGGTCTGGAGGAGGGGCGGCCGCTCTTCCTGCGGTCGCCGGACAGCAGGCTGGACCTGGGCACCTTCATGCGCACCCACCTGTTCTCCTCCCTGGCCACGCTCCGGATCGGCATGGACGTCCTGCAGAAGGCCGAGGGCGTGCGGCTGGACCGGATGTTCGCCCACGGCGGCATGTTCAAGACCGAGGGCGTCGCCCAGCGCTTCCTGGCCGCCGCGACCGACACCCCGGTCTCCGTCGGCGACGTCGCCGGTGAGGGGGGTGCCTGGGGCATGGCCGTCCTCGCCGCCTTCGCGACCGGTCGCTCCCCGGAGCAGGGCCTGGCCGACTACCTGGACACCGCGGTCTTCGCCGGCACCAGCCTGCAGACCGCCGAGCCCGACCCGGTCGACGTCGCGGGCTTCGACGCGTTCATGGAGCGGTACGTCGCCGGCCTGCCGGTCGAGCAGGCCGCCGTCGACCACGTGGGAGTCGGCCGCGGACGGGCCGCCGACGCCCCGACGACCTCCCCCGTCCCGAAGGAGGAGCACCTGGCATGAGCAGCCCGACCCTGACCGAGCGCGGCACCCACCGGGAACTGCGCGAGCACGTCGCCGCGCTGCACGGCGAGCTGACCCGGTACGAGCTGGTCACCTGGACCGCCGGGAACGTCTCGGCCCGCGTGCCCGGCGAGGACCTGTTCGTCATCAAGGGCAGCGGCGTCTCCTACGACGAGCTGACCTGGGAGGGCATCACCGTCTGCGACCTGGACGGCGCCGTCGTCGACGGGGTCAAGGCGCCCTCGTCGGACACCGCCGCCCACGCCTACGTCTACCGGCACATGCCGGAGGTCGGGGGCCAGGTGCACACGCACAGCCCGTACGCCGCGGCCTGGGCCGCGCGCGGCGAGGAGATCCCGTGCGTGCTGACGGCGATGGCCGACGAGTTCGGCGGCCCGATCCCGGTGGGCCCCTTCGCGCTGATCGGGGACGACTCGATCGGTCAGGGCGTCGTCGCCACGCTGTCGGGGTCGCGCTCACCCGCCGTCCTGATGCAGAACCACGGCGTCTTCACCATCGGCCGGGACGCCCGGGCCGCCGTCAAGGCGGCCGTCATGACCGAGGACGTCGCCCGCACCGTGCACCTGTCCCGGCAGCTGGGCGAGCCGATCCCCATCGCGCAGTCGGACATCGACTCGCTCTACGCGCGCTACCAGAACGTCTACGGACAGCGCTGAGGAAGGACGACTTCGTGGCACAGGACCCCTACGCCGGGGCGCAGGTGTGGTTCCTCACGGGCAGCCAGGGGCTGTACGGGGAGGAGACGCTGCAGCAGGTGGCCGACCAGTCCCGCCGGGTGGCGGTCGCGCTCGACGCGGCCGCCGAGATTCCCGCCGAGGTGGTGTGGAAGCCGGTGCTCACCGACGCCGGCGCCATCCGCCGGGCGATGGGCGAGGCCAACGAGGACCCGTCCTGCATCGGGGTGATCACCTGGATGCACACCTTCTCGCCGGCCAAGATGTGGATCGCCGGGATCGACGCCCTGCGCAAGCCGCTGCTGCACCTGCACACCCAGGCCGACGCCGCCCTCCCGTGGGCGACGATCGACATGGACTTCATGAACCTCAACCAGGCCGCCCACGGCGACCGCGAGTACGGGTTCGTCCTCACCCGGTTGCGCCAGCCGCGCACCACCGTCGCCGGCCACGTGGACAACCCCGCGGTGCGGGCACGGGTGGGTTCCTGGGTGCGCGCGGCCGCCGGGGCCGCGGCCGCCCGGAACCTCAAGCTGGCCCGCTTCGGCGACAACATGCGCGACGTCGCCGTGACCGAGGGCGACAAGGTCGAGGCGCAGCTCCGCTTCGGCATGTCGGTGAACACCTGGGGGGTCAACGACCTGGTCGCCGTGGTCGACCAGGTGGCCGACGCCGACGTCGACGCGCTGGTGCAGGAGTACGGCGACCTCTACGAGCTGGCCGCCGACGTCCGGCCGGGTGGGGAGCGGCACGACTCGGTCCGCTACCAGGCGCGGATCGAGCTGGCGCTGCGGCAGTTCCTCACCGAGGGTGGGTTCGGGGCCTTCACCACCAACTTCGAGGACCTCGGCGGACTGCGCCAGCTGCCCGGGCTGGCCGTGCAGCGCCTCATGGCCGACGGCTTCGGCTTCGGCGGGGAGGGCGACTGGAAGACCTCCGCCCTGCTGCGGGTGCTCAAGGTGGCCGCGGCCGGCCTGCCGGGTGGCACGTCGTTCATGGAGGACTACACCTACGACCTGGCCTCCGACCGGCCGAAGATCCTCGGCGCGCACATGCTCGAGGTCTGCCCGACGATCTCCGGCGAGCGGCCCCGGCTCGAGGTGCACCCGCTCTCGATCGGCGGCCGGGAGGACCCCGCCCGCCTGGTCTTCACCGCCGCTCCCGGCGAGGGGGTCGTCATCGGCTGGGCCGACCTCGGCGACCGGTTCCGCTGGGTGGCCAACGAGGTCGACGTCGTCCCGCCGTCCGAGCCGCTGCCGAACCTGCCCGTGGCCCGGGCGGTCTGGGAGCCGCGGCCGGACTTCGCGACCTCCACCGAGGGCTGGCTGACCGCCGGCGGCCCGCACCACACGGTGCTGTCCACCGCGCTGGACGCCGACGTGCTCACCGACCTCGCCGAGGTGTTCGGCGTGGAGCTCGTGGTCATCGACGGCGACACCACCCGCCGGTCGCTGGCCAAGGAGCTGCGCTGGAGCGCCGCGTACCACCGGCTGGCCGCCGGGATCTGACCGCCGGCCCCCGGGGGGCGGCGCATGCCGCACCGCCCCCCGGGTAGGCGCCAGGCCCGTGGTCGACACCGCCCCGGTGACGAGCAGCCGCCGTCTGCCCCCGAGACCGGGGCCGGCGCGCCTTCCCGCGGCCGCCGCGTGCCGGCCTTCCTCGCCGTGACGCTCCGGCAGGGACGGGCCGCCCGCCGCTGACCGGCGCACCACCCAGCCGCACCGCCGACATCCCGGCGCACGGTCTGCCTCTGCTCCCAGGTGCACTCAGAGGCAGACTGCGCCGGGGGACACCTCCTGCCCGGCCTCAGAGGCTGCGGATCAGGTGCCGGAAGAACTCGACGCCCCGCTCCAGGGTCTCGACCCGGATCCGCTCGTCCGCGGCGTGCAGCGCCCCGAGCTCCTCGCGGCTGAGGTCGAAGGGCATGAACCGGTACACGCTGTCGCTGATGGCGTGGAAGTGCCGGGCGTCGCTGGCCTGCACCATCACGTAGGGCGCCACGGTCGCGTCGGGGTAGACGGCCAGCGCCGAGGCCCGGATGGCGGCGAAGGCGTCGTTGTCGGCCCGGGAGATCGTCGTCGGGTCGCTGCCCGAGACCACCCGCACCTCCACGGCCGGGTCGCCGATCACCCGGCGTAGCCGGTCGACCGTCGACTGCACCGTCTCGCCCAGCGCGATCCGGATGTTCAGGTGCGCCGTCGCCCGGGTGGCCAGGACGTTCGCCGCCCGGCTGCCCTCCAGCTGGGTGACCGCCACGGTGGTGCGCACCATGGCGTTGGCCTCGCGGCCGGCGCGGGACAGGACGGCGGCCAGGGCCGGCCGCAGCCGGTGCGCCCGGCCCAGGACGGCGCGCACCGGTGCGGGCGCCTTCGGCCGCACGGCCTCGATCATGCCGAGGACGACGTCGTTGAGGCGGGCCGGGAACGGGTGCTCCTCCAGGGCGACGATCGCTCGCGCGAGCCGGGCCGGCGCGCCGTTGCGCGTGGGGGAGGAGGCATGCCCGCCGGGGTCGCTGGTGGCCAGCTCCACGTCCAGCAGGCCCTTCTCGGCGAGCCCGACGACGCCGATCTGCCCGGGCACCCCGGGGAACATGCCGCTCACCACGGCGCCGCCCTCGTCGAGCACGGCCCACGGCCGGATCCCCCGCGCGCGCAGCGAGTCCACTGCCAGCTGGGCACCGACCCCGGCGACCTCCTCGTCGTTGCCGAAGGAGAGGTGGACGTCGCGGCGCGGGGTGAAGCCGGCCGCCGCCAGCGACTCGACCGCCTCGATGATCGCGACCAGCGAGCCCTTGTCGTCGATGGCGCCGCGGCCGTGCACGACGCCGTCCTCGATCGAGCCGGAGAACGGGTCGCGGCTCCACTCCTGGCCGTCGACGGGGACGACGTCGTAGTGGGCCATGAGGACCAGCGGCGGCTCGTCGGTCGTGCCGCGCCACCGGTACAGCAGGGCGCCGTCGCCCAGCACCTCGCGCTCCAGCACCTCGTGCGTGGCCGGGTAGAGCTCGGCCAGCCGGTCGCGGAACCGGGCGAACACCGCCTGGTCGACCCGCTCGCGGTCGCGGGAGGAGACGGTGGGGATGCGGATCAGCTCCGCGAGCCGTTCAGCTGCTCCGGTGGTCACGTCCGGCTCCTCTCGTCCACGTCGGGCAGGGTCGGGTCGGCCACCGGTCCGTCGGAGAAGGCCAGCCGCGGCACGAACACCAGCGCCACGGCGGCCAGCAGCGCCGTCGTCCCGCAGACCACCCAGACCGTGATGTAACCCGACAGCGAGCCGGCGGTGCCCGCGGAGCCGTCGGGCAGCAGGGGGACGTTGGAGGCCAGCGCGATGGCGAAGGCGGCGGAGGCGAACGACCCGCCGAGCACCTTCGTGGTGTTGGTCAGGCCGGTGGCGACCGCCGTCCGGCCGACCGGGGCCGCTGCGGCGGCCGCCGCCGGGAGCGCGGCGACCAGCGCCCCGGAGCCGAGGCCGGCGATCGCGATGCAGGCCAGCATCTGCGCCAGCGTGTCGTGGAAGGGCACCAGCAGCAGGTAGCCGACGCCGGTCAGGGTCGCCGCGCCGATCAGCGTGCGCCGGGGCGTGGTCAGCCGGCTGACCCGGGAGAACTGGCTGGCGCCGACCAGCATGGAGACGACGTACGCACCGATGACGATGGACACCTCGCTGGTGGAGAGCCCGAGGCCGTAGCCGTAGACCTCCGGGTCGGTGCGCGCGAACGTGGAGAGCGGGCCCTGGGCGCCGAGCACGCTGATGCCGAAGAGGCCGGCGGTCAGCTGGACCGGCCACATCGAGGAGCTGCGCAGGACCCGGAAGTCGACCAGCGGGTCGTCCTGGCGCAGCTCGTACAGCACGAACGGGACGAGCAGCACGAGGCCGAGCGCGGTGACCGCCCACGGCCACAGCGCATCCTCGTTGAGGCGGACGAAGCTCAGCCCGCCGGTGATGACCAGCAGCACCAGGCTCAGCAGGGCCGCGCCCGTCGCGTCGACGCTGCCGCCGGTGCGGTCCTCGCTCTCCGGCACGAGGAAGGCCACGATCGCGCAGACGCCGACGACCAGGACCAGCGGGGCCAGGAGCACCAGCCAGAAGGTGCCGGCCAGGCTCTGCCCGATCTGCCCGCCGCCGAGCGCACCGACGATGGCGCCCGCCTGCAGCGCGGCCACGATCAGCCCGGTCGCCCGCCGGGTCTGGCTCGCGGCCCCGGGCGTCCGGCGCGACCGGTCCCAGATCAGCGCCACCTGCAGCGGCAGCCAGACCACGTACATGCCCTGCAGCGCCCAGGCGACGAGGAACAGCGGAAAGCTCTGGGCGAAGGCGAGCACGACGGTGGACAGCGCGACCACCACGGCGGACCACAGCAGCACCCGGCGGTGGCCGTAGAGGTCGCCGAGCTTGGCCAGCACCGGCACCGCGATGGCCGAGAGCATGAGCTGGGCCGCCTCGAGCCAGTTGACGTCGGCGTCGTTGACCCCGAGGTAACGCGCGATGTCGGTGAGCAGCGGGACGTAGTAGCCCTGCAGCACGCCGCTGGTGAACTCGACGAAGACCAGGTAGCCGACGAGCCCTCCGCCGATCCCCGCGATCCGGCCGGTCCGCCGTGCCGTCTCCGTGCGTGCCACCAGGCATCCCTTCGCCGAGCGCCGGGCCCGGCGCGGGAAGTTGGCAGCGTAGTGGTCGCGATCACGCTGGTGGGGGCTCCGGTGCGGAGAGTCCCCCGGTCGGAGCGCCGCGCCGCCGTCCCCGGTGTCGTGCGCCCGGCGTCAGAGCGGGGCGCGGGAGACGGGGCAGGACATGCAGCGCGGGCCGCCCCGGCCGCTGCCGAGCTCCGAGCCGGCGATCCGCACCACCTCGATGCCGGCGGCCTCGAGTGCGGCGTTGGTGACGGTGTTGCGCTCGTAGGCGACCGTCAGGCGCGGGGCCAGGGCCAGGGTGTTGTTGCCGTCGTCCCACTGCTCGCGCTCGGCGGTGACCGGGTCCAGCCCGGTGTCGATCACCCGCAGCTTGTCGATGCCCATCGCGGACGCGGCCGCGGTGAGGAACGGCTGGGGGCCGGTGACGGCGAGGTCGGTGGTGTCGGCGTCGTCGGCGATCCCGTACGGAGCCTTCACGGTCCAGGCGACCAGCGAGTCGGCGACCGCGGGATACATGACCATCGCGTCGACGTCGACCATCGTGGCGATGGTGTCCAGGTGCATGGTCGCCCGCTCCTGGGCGATCGGGACGACGAGCACCGTGTGCGCCAGGCCGCGGGCGAACAGCCGCCGCGCCAGCCGCTCCGCGCCGCCCGGTGTCGTCCGCTCGCCCACCCCCACGGCGACGACGCCCTCGGCCAGCAGCAGCACGTCACCGCCCTCCAGGTGCTCCAGGCCGGGCCCGTACAGCTGCTCGGACCCGGCGAAGCGCGGGTGGTGGGTGTAGATGGCTTCCGTGATCGTGCTCTCCCGGTGCCGCGCCGGCATCGCCAGCGAGGTCACCGCCACCTCGTCACCGATCCACACCGAGGAGTCCCGGGTGAACAGCAGGTTGGGCAGCGGGGGGACGACGAAGTCCGAGCGGTCCATGAGCTGGTAGGCCAGCCCGTGGCCGCGCAGCTCGTCGTGCGCCAGGCCCGCGATCAGCGCCGTCGCCAGGTCCTCGGGGGAGAGCCAGGCCAGGTGCCGCGTGGCGTCGCGCTGCAGGGTCGCGCCCAGCCGCGGGTCGTCGACGGCGGCGCCGATCAGCTCGGCCCGGGCGGCCGGGAAGGCGAGGACCTCGGCCAGCAGCGTCGCCAGGTGCAGCACCTCGACGCCGCGGTCGGTGAGCGCCTGGGCGAACGCGTCGTGCTCCTCCTGCGCCCGGGCCACCCACGGGACGCCGTCGAAGAGCAGCTGGTCGTTGTTGCGCGGCGTCAGCCGGCGGAGCTCGGGGCCGGGCCGGTGCAGCATCACCGTGCGCAGCGGGCCGACCTCGCTCGTGGCGCCCGGGGTCGCGGCGGATCCGATCATGGGAGCCAGGCTGGCACACCTGGCTCCGGCGCCGCCCGCTGCGGCCCTCGTTAGGGTGCCGGAGGTGGTGCCGACGACGGCGCCGCGACGCCGAACCGGAGGTACCCGTGGACCTGTTCGACCTGACCGGCAAGGTGGCTGTGGTCACCGGTGGCACCCGCGGCATCGGCCTGATGATGGCCAGGGGGCTGCTGCAGGCGGGGGCGAAGGTCTACCTCAGCTCCCGCAAGGCCGAGGCCGGCGACGCCGCCGTCGCGGAGCTCGCCGAGTTCGGCACCGCCGTCTCGATCCCTGCCGACCTCTCCACGGAGGCGGAGTGCTTGCGGCTGGCCGAGGAGGTGGGCCGTTCCGAGGAGCGGGTGCACATCCTGGTGAACAACGCCGGCGCCACCTGGGGCGAGCCGCTGGAGACCTTCCCCGAGTCGGCGTGGGACAAGCTGCTCGACCTGAACCTCAAGTCGCCGTTCTTCCTCACCCGCGCCTTCCTGCCGAAGCTCGAGGCCGCGGCCGCCGAGGGCGACCCGGCGCGCATCGTGAACGTCGGCAGCATCGACGGCCTGCACGTCAACCCGATGCCGACCTACTCCTACGCCGCGAGCAAGGCCGGGCTGCACCACCTCACCCGGGTGCTCGCCAAGGAGCTCGGGCCCAAGGGCATCACCGTCAACGCCGTGGCGCCGGGGCCGTTCGAGTCGAAGATGATGGCCGCCACGCTGGACGCCTTCGGGGCCGAGATCGCCGCGAAGTCGCCGCTGGGCCGCATCGGGCGTCCCGACGACATGGCGGGCGTCGTCGTCTACCTCTCGTCGCGGGCCGGCGCCTACGTCACCGGCGCGGTCATCCCCGTCGACGGCGGGATCGCCACGACCGCCTGAACCACCGGGCGAGATCTGCACACTGGCCCTCATCAGGCCGCTGATGGGGGTCAGTGTGCAGATCTCGCCCGTTCAGTCGGGGAGCAGGACGCCGGGGTTGCAGATGCCGCGCGGGTCGAGCCGCTGCTTGACCGCCCGCAGCACCTCCACGCCCAGCGGCCCGATCTCGCGCTCCAGCCACGGGCGGTGGTCGGCGCCGACGGCGTGGTGGTGGGTGAGCGTGCCGCCCGCGGCCAGCAGCGCGTCGGTCGCCGCCCGCTTGGCGGTGAGCCACTGCTGGATGGGCAGCGCGTCGTCGCGGTCGGCGATCACGGTCAGGTAGAGCGACGCGCCGGTGGCGTAGCCGTGCGAGACGTGCGCCAGCACCAGTGGCCGGTGCCCGCCGCGGGTCAGCGAGCCCTGCAGCGCGCGGCGGGTGGCGTCGTACACGGTGGGCAGCGCCGTCCAGGTGGCCGCCGTCTCCAGGGTCTCCACCAGCAGGCCGCCGTCCATCAGCCGGTCGCGCAGGTACGGCCCCTCGAACCGGTGCCGGCGCCAGGAGTCGCCCACCCGGCGGCCGAGCCGCACGGCGCCGCCGTCGCGCAGCAGCGAGGCGGCGGCCCGCATCCGGGCGCGCACCAGGTCGGGCACCCCCTCCCAGCCCACGACGAGCATGCAGCCCTCGCCGCGCCCCCGGGCCCGCAGGCTGCCGCGCAGCGCCTTCGCCCCGGCGCCGGCGGCCATGAGCAGGTTGGCGCGGGTCTCGTCGGCGTCGGAGAGCCGGACGACGTCGGGCAGCAGGTCGTGCCGGGCGAGCAGCTGGAGGGCGGCGAGCCCCGCCGGCCAGGTGCGGAACGACCAGCCCTCGTAGGCGCTGGCCGACGGCTTGGGGCGCACCCGCAGCGTCAGCTCGGTGATGACGCCGAGGGTCCCCTCCGAGCCCAGCGCGAGACCGAGCAGGTCGGGGCCGGCGGCCGAGGCGGGCGGGGAGCCCAGCTCCAGCACCCCGGACGGCGTGGCCAGCGTGAGGCCGGCGACCAGGTCGTCGAACCGGCCGACCCCGGTCGAGGACTGCCCGGCCGACCGGGTCGCGGCGTAGCCGCCGAGCGTGGCGAACTCCCAGCTCTGCGGCAGGTGGCCGAAGGTGAGGCCCTGCTGGGCCAGCGCCTGCTCGAGGGCGGGCCCGCGCATGCCCGGGCCCACGGTGACCAGCGAGGAGGGCACGTCCAGCGCCTGCACCGACGACATGCGCGACAGGTCGACGGCGATGGCGGGCCGGTCGTCGGGGTCGACGCCGGCCAGCCCGCCGACGACGCTGGTCCCGCCGCCGAACGGCACCACGACGATGCCGCGCTCGCTGCAGAGCGCGAGCAGCGCGGCGGTCTCCTCGGTGGTGCCGGGCAGCACCACGGCGTCGGGGGCGTCGGAGGCGTCGCCCTCCCGCCGGCGCAGCAGGTCGAGGTAGCTCTTGCCGCCGGCCCGCCGCAGCCGAGACTCCCGGTCGGTGCGCACGTGCTCCTCGCCGAGCAGGCCGGCCAGCGCCGCGCGGTCCTCCTCGGGGAGCCGGCAGGGTGCCAGCCGGATCTGCGCCACCGGCACGGGCGGCGTGGACCGCGGCTCCCAGCCCAGCTCGCGGGTGAGGTGGCGGCGCGCGGCCTTGGTCAGGGCGCCGTCGGGGCTCTCGTCGCCCTGGGGGGCGGGGCGCGGGCCCCAGCCCTGGATCGTCAGTTCCGGCTGCTCGGGCACGGCTACAGTCTGCCGGTGCCGCAGCGCTGGACAGCCAGGTGATCGGCTCCCTGTCACCCGCTCGGCGGGCCCGGGACCTCGCGGAGGTGGCCGGCGCGACCGTCGACCTGGTGGTGGTCGGCGGGGGTGTGACCGGCGCCGGGGTGGCGCTGGACGCTGCGTCGCGCGGGCTCTCGGTGCTCCTGTGCGAGCGCGTCGACCTGGCGGCGGGCACCAGCCGGTGGTCGTCGAAGCTCGTGCACGGCGGCCTGCGCTACCTGGCGCACGGGGAGATCGGGCTGGCGCGGGAGAGCGCCCGCGAGCGCGCCGTCCTCATGCGCGCGACGGCGCCGCACCTGGTGCGTCCGCTGCCGTTCCTCGTGCCCGACGCGGCCGGCCGCGACGTCACCGCCCTCGCCGGGCTCGGCGGGCGGCTCGGTGACGCGGTGCGCTTCTCGGTGCCCGGCGGCCGGGGCTCGCTGCCCCCGACCCGGCGCGTGGACGCCGCCGACGTCGGCAGGCTGGTGCCCGGGGTGCGGGCCGGGGGCGGTGGCGTCGTCTTCTGGGACGGGCAGCTGACCGACGACGCGCGCCTCGTCGTCGCCCTGGCCCGGACGGCGGCCGCGCACGGGGCCCGCGTCCTCACCGGCGCCACGGTCACCGCCGTCGACGGCGCCGACGTGCACGTCACCACCGACGAGGGGTCGCTGACCGTGCGGGCCGGCGCGGTGGTCAACGCGGCCGGGGTGTGGGCGCAGCGCCTGGCGCCGCGGCTCCGGCTCGTGCCCTCGCGTGGCTCGCACCTGGTGGTGCCGGGCGTGCGGCTGAGCTCGCCGGCGGCGGCGCTGACCGTGCCGCTGCCGGGGTCCCGGTCGCGGTACGTCTTCGCGCTGCCGCAGCCCGACGGGCTGGTGTACCTCGGGCTCACCGACGAGCCGGTGGAGGGCCCGGTGCCCGACGACGACGCGGTGCCCTCCGACGCCGAGGTGCGGCTGCTGCTGGACACGGTGAACCAGGTGCTCGCCGAGCCGCTGACGGCTGCGGACCTGGTGGGCGCCTACTCCGGTTACCGGCCGCTGGTGCTGCCCGAATCCGCCGGCACCGGGCCGGGGGACAGCACCGCCGACCTCTCCCGGAAGCACCTGCTCGCCTGGGACGGACCGGTCCTCTCCGTGGTCGGCGGGAAGCTGACCACCTACCGGGCGATGGCGCAGGAGACCGTCGACGCCGTGGTCAGCCGCCTGGAGCGGGGCGCGACCCGCTCGGTCACGGCCCGACTGCCGCTGGTCGGAGCGGCGCCGCGGGTGGCCCTGGACCGGGTGGCCGCCTCGGCCCGGCTGGTCGCCCGGTACGGCACCGAGGCGCCGGCGGTCGAGGCGCTCGGCCCGGCGCTCGTGGTGGCCGGGCGGCCGGAGACGGTGGGGGAGCTGCGCTTCGCCGTCCGCCACGAGGGCGCCCGGAGCGTCGCCGACCTGCTCGACCGCCGCACCCGCATCGGTCTGGTTCCGGCCGACCGCGAGCGCGCGGTGCCGGTGGCCCAGCAGGTGCTCGCCGAGGGCTGATCCCCGCGGGGACGCGCTCAGGGGGATCCTGCTCGTGGTCCGGGGGTGCTGCACGACCCAGGGAGCGCGAAGAGCACCCCCGCAGCGGGCGCCGTCTCGCGCAATGGGAACGCTGTTTCGCAGAGTGGGACCACGGTGCACGATGCGGGCGTGGACACCTACACGCACGGGCACGGCGAGCCGGTGCTGCAGTCCCACCGCTGGCGCACGGCGGAGAACTCGGCGGGCTACCTGCTGCCGGCGCTGCGCCGGGGCCTCGACCTGCTCGACGTCGGTTGCGGCCCGGGGACGATCACGGTCGACCTCGCCGCGCGGGTGGCGCCCGGCCGCGTCCTGGGGCTCGACGTCTCACCGGAGCCGCTCGACGAGGCGCAGGCGTTCGCCGCCCGCGCCGGCGTGGCGGTGACCTTCGCCGTCGGCGACGTCTACTCCCTCGACCTGCCCGACGCCTCGTTCGACGTCGTCCACGCCCACCAGGTGCTCCAGCACCTCACCGACCCGGTGGCCGCGCTGCGGGAGATGGCGCGGGTCTGCCGGCCGGGTGGGCTGATCGCCGTGCGCGACGTCGACTACGCCGCCACCACCTGGTTCCCCGCCGACGACGGGCTGGACCGCTGGCTGGCGCTCTACCAGCAGGTCGCCCGGGGCAACGGAGCCGAGCCCGACGCCGGGCGCCGGCTGGTGGGCTGGGCGCACGCCGCCGGGCTGCGGGACCTCACGGCGTCTGCGTCGGCGTGGTGCTTCGCGACCCCGGCCGAGCGGGAGTGGTGGGGCACCTCGTGGGCGGGGCGGGCGACGGCGTCGTCCTTCGCCGAGCAGGCGCTGGCCTACGGGCTGGCGACGCCCGAGGAGCTGCAGCGGATCGCCGACGCGTGGCTGCGCTGGGCCGGCGCGGACGACGGCTGGCTGGGCATGCTGCACGGCGAGCTCCTCGTCCGCGTCTGAGGCTCACGCCGCGGCGCGCAGGCCGTCCTGCGCGCCGAGCGCCGAGAGGCTGCGGCGGACCCCGACGGCGACCGCGCCGAGGGCGAAGAAGCCCTCGTCGTCGGAGACCGTGCTGCTCCGGACGAGGCCCACCAGCCGGTGCAGCGCGCCGACGGCGCGGGCCAGCCGGGCGTCGCGCTCACCGGGCGCCGTCCCCTCGCCGGCGCGGAGCACGTCGGCGAGCCCGTCCAGGGCCTCGGCGAGCACCCAGCCGGTCCCGGCGTCGGCGTGGTCGATGCCGCGCCGGTGCGGGTGGAACTCGACGACCAGCGAGGTGAGGTCGTCGACGAGCACCGCGACGCGGTCGACCGCACGGGACTCGGCGCGGATGCTCTCGGCCCGCCCCTTCCAGCGGCGGGCCCGGGGGTTGGCGAGGCGGGCCCGGTCGACCTGGCGCTCGGCGGCGCGCATGCGGTCCAGCGCGCCGTCCAGCCGGCGGTTGCGCTCGGTCCATTCGCCCGGATCGGGGACCTGCCCCTCGCGCAACGTCCCGGCCATGTCGGAGAGGTGCTCGGCGAGGACGGCGCGGGTGGCGGCGATCCGATCGACGGCCTGGGTGAGCTGCAGGGGTGGGAAGAGCACGGCGGTGACCAGGACGCCGATGGCGGCGCCGACCAGCGTCAGGCCGGCGTACCGCAGGACGTAGGGCCCGGGCTGACCGGCCCCGACGGTGATCATCAGGACCGCGGCGAAGCTGACCCAGGCGGCCTGGTCCCGCAGGAGGCGACGCCACTGCTCGACCCCGATGGCCAGGGCGACGATCAGCGCGATCGTCAGGGCGTCCGGGACGGTCCGGGTCAGCTCGTACACGGCGTAGGCCAGGGCGAAGCCCATGAGCATCGCGAGGACGCTGCGCCACGCCGCGCTCGCCGAGTCGGCGATCGTCGGGTGGACGGCGATCACCGCGCCGAGCGGGGCGTAGTAGGCGTACTCCGACAGCAGCGGCGGCAGCATCACCGCCACCTGCCAGGCCAGCCCCGCAGCGACCGCTGCCCGCACCCCTCGCTGCGCCGCCGGGCGGTGCAGCCACACCCATACGGCCCTCATCCCGCCCAGGATGACCGGTGCCGCGGCTCGGGCGCGCGCCGGGTCCCGGGGCGCGGCACGGCGCCGCCGGACGGGGTGACGCCGACCTGACCGGGCGCCCGGGGAGCGGCAGCCGCTACCGTCATGGGGAACTGCCGCGCGCCGGTGCAGGTCGCGGTGCGCAGACGAGGAACGACGACGAGCCCGATGACGACGTCGGGCGGGGAAGGCGTTGCCGCGATGTGGGAGTACGTGACCGAGCGTGCCGATCTCATCGCCTTCCAGGCCTTCCAGCACGTCAGCCTGGTGGTCCAGTGCGTGCTCCTCGGCTCGCTGATCGCCGTCGCGCTGGCGGTGCTGGTCTACCGGAACCCGACCGCGACGTCGGCTGCCAACGGGTTCTCCGCCGTGGGCCTGACCATCCCCTCGTTCGCGCTGCTGGGGATCCTGCTGGCGCCGTTCGGGTTCGGCATCACGCCCGCGGTCATCGCGATCACCTTCTACGCGGCGCTGCCGGTGCTGCGCAACGCGGTCGTGGGGCTGGCCGGGGTCGACCGGTCGCTGGTCGAGTCGGCCCGCGGCATCGGGATGAGTCGGGTCCGCACCCTGCTGCGGGTCGAGCTGCCGCTGGCCTGGCCGGTCATCCTCGCGGGCATCCGGGTGTCCACCCAGATGGTCATGGGCATCGCCGCGATCGCCGCCTACGTGCTGGGCCCCGGGCTCGGCGGCTTCATCTTCTCCGGGCTGTCCCGGCTCGGCGGGGCCAACGCCCTCAACTCCACGCTCACCGGGACGATCGCGATCGTCCTGCTGGCGCTCGTCCTCGACCTGCTGCTGGTGCTGGCCGGCCGGCTGACCACCCCCAGGGGGATCCGTGTCTGAGACCCTGCCCGCTCCGACGTCCGCTGCCGGGTCCGGCAGCGACCGGCACATCAGTGGTGTGCCGATCCGGCTGGAGGGCGTGACCAAGCGCTATCCCGGTCAGGAGGTCCCCGCCGTCGACGACGTGACCCTGGAGATCGCCGCCGGGGAGACGGTCATGTTCGTCGGCCCGTCCGGCTGCGGGAAGACCACGCTGCTCAAGATGATCAACCGGCTGATCGAGCCGACCGGCGGGCGCATCCACCTCGGTGACGAGGACGTCACCGACCAGCAGCCCGACCAGCTGCGCCGGCGGATCGGCTACGTCATCCAGGCCGGTGGGCTGTTCCCGCACATGACGGTGGCGACCAACATCGGCCTGGTCCCGAAGATGCTCAAGTGGGACGACGCCCGGGTCACCGCGCGGGTCGACGAGCTGCTCGACCTGGTGGGCCTGGACCCCGACCAGTACCGCGACCGCTACCCGCGCGAGCTCTCCGGTGGTCAGCAGCAGCGGGTGGGAGTCGCCCGCGCCCTGGCCGCGGACCCGCCGGTGCTGCTGATGGACGAGCCGTTCGGCGCCGTCGACCCCATCACCCGGCAGCGCCTGCAGGACGAGCTGATCCGCATCCAGGAGGAGCTGGGCAAGACGATCGTCTTCGTCACCCACGACTTCGACGAGGCTGTGAAGCTCGGCGACAAGATCGTCGTCTTCGACGTCGGCGCCCGGGTGGTGCAGTACGACACCCCCGAGCGGATCCTGGCCGAGCCGGCCGAGGAGTACGTCGCCGACTTCGTCGGCGCCGGCGCCACCTTGAAGCAGCTCACCCTGACCAGGGTGGGCGACGTGGAGCTCGAGCGGCCGACGACGGCGACCGTCGGCTCGGACTCCGCGACCGCGGTGGCGGCGGCGCGGGCGGCCGGCGACGACTACGTGGTGGTGCTCGACCAGCGGGGGCGGCCGCTCAGCTGGCCCACGCTGGCCGAGCTCGAGCGGACCAGGACCGTGCCGGGCACCGTCGACGAGCGGCTCCCCGTGGTCGGGCTCCGCTCGACCCTCAACGACGCGCTGGACGCGATGCTGGCGGCCAGCCAGGGCGGCGTCGTCGTCACCGGGCGCCGGGACGCGCTGGCCGGCGTGATGGCCGTCGAGGCCGTGATGGCGGCCATCCAGCGCACCCGGAGCGGGGCGAACCGGTGACCGCCTCCACCGGGCTCCGCCCGGACGGGACGCCCGACCCGACCGCCCCCGAGCCCGCGACCCAGGCGGCCGACGAGCGCTCGGCGAGGGCCGACGCCGGCGGCTGGCGGGCCCTGCTGTGGCAGCCGGTCATGCTCGCGGTCGCGGTGCTGGCCTTCGTCGTCTGGCGGCTGACCGCCGACCTCAGCGAGACCGAGTCCCGCCAGCTGGGCTGGGACGCGCTGTCCCGGACCATCGTGCAGCACCTCCAGCTCACCGCGGCCTCCGCGGTCATCGTGCTGGTCATCGCGATCCCGCTCGGCGTGGCGCTCACCCGGGGCGGGATGCGGCGGTTCAGCCCGCTCATCATCGGCGTGGCCAACACCGGGCAGGCGGCCCCCGCCATCGGCCTGCTGGTCCTGCTGGCCGCCTGGGGCGGCTTCGGCTTCCGGACGGCGGTGATCGGGCTGGTGGTCTACGCGGCGCTGCCCGTCCTGCGCAACACCATGGTCGGCATCCAGGGCGTCGACGCCCGGCTGGTGGAGGCCGGCCGGGGCATGGGGATGAGCGCCCTGGCGGTGCTGCTCCGCGTGGAGCTCCCGCTGGCCGTGCCGGTGCTGCTGGCCGGCGTGCGGACCGCGCTCGTGCTCCTCGTCGGCACCGCGACGCTGGCGACCTTCATCAACGGCGGCGGGCTGGGGCTGCTGATCACGACCGGGATCAACCTGTCGCTCGACGCCCTGCTGATCAGCGGGGCGGTGCTGGTCGCCCTGCTGGCACTGGCCATCGACTGGCTGGGCCGTGTCGTGGAGCACGTCGCCCGGCCGAAGGGACTCTGATGCGCCCGCGCCCGCCCGCCGGACTCGTCGCACTGGTCGTCGCGGGCTGCCTGGCGACCAGCGGCTGCGGTCTCCAGGCGGCCACGCAGTACACCCCGCCGTCGGCACCCGGCAGCATCGAACCGATCGACGGCGCCGAGGGCGCCGAGATCGTCGTGGGCGCCAAGAACTTCACCGAGCAGCTGATCCTCGGCAAGATCGCGGTGATCGCGCTGCAGGTCGCCGGCTTCGAGGTCGTGGACCGGACCAACATCCCCGGCTCCGTCCCCGCCCGACAGGGCATGGTCGACGGCGACATCGACATGGAGTGGGAGTACACCGGCACGGCCTGGCTCTCCTACCTCGGCGAGGCGGAGCCGATCCCCGACCCGCAGGAGCAGTGGGCGGCGGTGCGGGACGCCGACGCGGCCAACGGCCTGACGTGGCTGCCGCCGGCCGAGGCAAACAACACCTACGCCTTCGCCGTCCGCAGCGAGGCGGTGCCCGAGCTGGGCGGCATCTCCACCCTCTCCGGCATCGCCGAGCTCCCGGTCGAGGAGCGGACGTTCTGCGTCGAGTCGGAGTTCGCCAGCCGCAACGACGGGCTCGCCCCGATGCTCGAGACGTACGACATCCCGCTCGGGGACCCGCAGGGCGTGCCGCGGGACAACATCCGCATCCTGGACACCGGGGCGGTGTACGAGGCCACCGACGACGGGCTGTGCAACTTCGGCGAGGTGTTCACCACCGACGGCCGCATCCCCGCCCTGGACCTCGCCGTGCTCGAGGACGACCGGCAGTTCTTCCCGGCCTACAACATCTCCCCGGTCGTGCTGACCGAGACCCTCGAGGAGCACCCCGAGCTGGCCGACCTCTTCGGCCGGATCACCCCGCTGCTGACCGACGAGGTGCTGCAGGTGCTCAACGCGCGGGTCGACGTCGACGGGGAGGAGCCCGCCGACGTCGCGCTGGACTGGATGGTCTCCGAGGGGCTGGTCACCCGCGGGTGACCCCGGGTGTGTGCGCCGGCGCCCGGTTCCGGTGCGGGAACCCGGGCACCGGCGCACATGCCTGCTCAGCCCTGGCGCGCGGCGTTCGCCTGGACGGCGGCGCTCACGTACTGCGCCAGGCCGGGCGCGATCCGCTCGTAGTACGCGGTGAACCGCTCGTCCTCCACGTACATCCGGCCGATCCCGGCGTGCATCTCCGGCGGGCAGTCGTAGAAGTTCCGGCTGATCTGCTGCCGGTGCTCCTCGGCGAGGTCCATCGCCCGCTCCGAGTCCGCGGGCACGCCGGCGGTCAGCGCCTCGGCGAACCGGCGCTCGACGTCGTCGGACTCCGCCTTCACCCGCAGCCAGTCGTCCTTGGTCATGGCGCGCGTCCGCTGCTGCGACTGCGCCCACGCCTCGGTGTCGCCCCACTTCTCCTCGGCCTCGGCGGCGTACTCCTCCGGCAGCCAGTCGCCGAACACCTCGAACCGCTCCTCCGGGGTCAACGAGATCCCCATGGCACGTGCCTCCATCTCCTTCTCGACGGCCGCGACCATCGCCGACGTCCGTTCCAGCCGGTCCCGCAGCAGCCGGTGCTGCCGGCGCAGGTGCTCCACGGGATCGGCGGACGGGTCGTCGAGCAGCGTCGCGACCTCCTCGAGGGGGAACCCGAGCTCGCGGTAGAGCAGCACCTGGTGCAGCCGCTCCAGATCGGCCGGCGCGTACTGCCGGTAGCCGGCCGACGTCCGTCCCGACGGCGACAGCAGGCCGATCCGGTCGTAGTGGTGCAACGTGCGCACCGTGACGCCGGCCAGCGCCGCGACCTCACCCACGTTCATCGGGTCCTCCCTTCTCCTGACACGTTGCAGGCAACAGCCTGACGTCGCGTCAGGGTCAAGCCCGTTCATGGACGACGTGGTGGCCACGACCCGTCGAGTGTCACGAACTCGTGGCCATCAGGCGCTGATGACCACGAGTTCGTCGCACTCGGCGCGGTTGCCGGGCCTCGCGGCCGGGGCCGGCCTCCCGAGGACGGGGCGCCGCCTAGGGTCGACCCGGTGAGCGAGGAACCGCGCGGCTGGGGCGCGCCGTTGCACGAGGCCGTCCTCGACGCCACCGGCGTGGGCCGCGGCACCCGCGTGCTCGACCTGGGCTGCGGCACCGGGCTGTTCGCGCGGGCGGCGGCCGACCGCGGCGCCCGCGTGACCGGCGTCGACCTCGACGCGGATGCCGTCGCGCAGGCCGCGGCGGAGGTGCCCGGCGGGACCTTCCTGGTGCGGCACGCGCAGGACCCGCCGCCCGGGCCGTTCGACGTGGTGGCCGCCGTGCAGCTGCTGATGCACGTCGCCGACCCGGTCGCGGTGCTGCGCCGGGCCGGGCGCGTCGGCGGCGTCGTCGCCGCGACGGTGTGGGGGCGGGACCGGGAGTGCGAGCTGCGCGTGCTGCAGCAGGCCCTGGCGCCCGGCCGCCCGGCGCGGACGCCGGCGGTGAGCGAGCCGGCCCGGCTGCGGGCGATGGCGGAGCGGGCCGGGCTGGTGGTCGAGCAGCTGCACGAGGTGCTCGTGCCCTTCGACTACGCCGACGCCGACGAGCTGCTCGTCCCGCTCCTGGCGACCCCGCTGGGCCGCGCCGCCACGCGGCAGGCCGGGCCGGACGTCGTGCGCGACACCGTGCTCGAGCACCTGGAGCCCTACCGCACGGGTGAGGACGGCTACCGGCTGCACAACCTGTTCCGGGTGCTCGTCGCCCGGCCGGGCGACGGGAGCATGCAGAGCCGGTCGTAGCGGTCCGATTCGTCACCCTGCTGCGGCAGGGTGCCGGCATGGAGACGACCGACCCGGACCAGAAGACCGTCCTGCACACCTACCTGCGGCAAGGGCGCGACGATCTCCTCGCCAAGCTGGACGGGCTCGACGAGTACGCCGTCCGCCGGCCGCTGACGCCGACCGGCACCAACCTGCTCGGCCTGCTCAAGCACGTCGCGTACGTGCAGCTGGGCTACTTCGGCGAGGTGCTCGGCCGGCCGAGCGGCCGGGCCTACCCGTGGGACGGCGACGGGGAGGACGACGCCGACATGTGGGCCACCGCCGAGGAGTCCCGTGCGGAGATCATCGAGCTCTACCGGTTCTCGGCCGCGCACGCGGACGCGACGATCGACGCGCTACCGCTCGACGCCGTGGGGGAGGTTCCCTGGTGGTCGGAGGAGAGACGGCGCCCCACGCTGCACACCCTCCTGGTCCACGTGGCGGCCGAGGTCGCCCGGCATGCCGGCCACGCCGACATCCTCCGCGAGACGCTGGACGGCGCGGCAGGGCTGAGCGCGGGCAACGCCAACCTGCCCGAGCGCACCGCGGAGGAGTGGGCCACCTACCGGGGTCGCATCGAGGCCGCCGCGCGCGCGGCGGCGGCCAGGTCCGGTGGTTCCGGAGGTGGTCCCGCCGCCGCGGGGTGAGGATCGCCGCATGGCTGACGAGATCTCACCCGACGACCCGTTCCCGCGCACCCGGATCTCCGTGAAGGGCGCCGAGATGGCGTACGTGGACGTCGGCACCGGGGAGTCGATCGTCTTCCTGCACGGCAACCCGACGTCGTCCTACCTGTGGCGCAACGTCATCCCGCACGTGCAGCACCTCGGCCGCTGCATCGCCCCCGACCTCATCGGCATGGGGCAGTCGGACAAGCTCCCCGACCCGGGCCCCGGCACGTACTCGTTCGAGACGCACGCCGCGTACCTGGAGGAATTCCTCGACCGCGTCTTCGTCGGCGACCGCGTCACCCTCGTCCTGCACGACTGGGGCTCGGGGCTCGGCTTCGACTGGGCCGAACGCCACCAGGACCGGGTCCGCGGCATCGCCTTCACCGAGGCGATCGTCACGCCGATGACATGGGAGGACTGGCCCGCCGACGCCCGCAAGATCTTCCAGCTCATGCGGAGCGCGGACGGCGAGGCGGCGGTGCTGGACAAGAACGTGTTCGTCGAGCGGATCCTGCCGGCGTCGGTGGCCCGCGGGCTGACGCCGGAGGCGCACGAGGTCTACCGGGCGCCGTTCCGCGAGCGCGCGGACCGCTGGCCGACCCTGGAGTGGCCGCGGTCGATCCCGCTCGAAGGCGAGCCCGCGGCCGTGGTGGAGCGGGTCGAGCGGTACGGGGCGTGGCTCGCGAGCAGCGACGTCCCGAAGCTGTTCATCGACGCCGACCCGGGATCGATCCTGGTCGGCCGCCAGCGGGAGGTGGTGCGCAGCTGGCCGGCGCTGACCGAGGTGACCGTCGCGGGCAGCCACTTCGTGCCGGAGGACTCGCCGCACGAGATCGGCCGCGCGGTGGCGGACTGGATCCCGACCCTGGGCTAGTCGCCACGGCCGCGCGTCACCGGGTGGCCACCTCCGGCGCGGCGCCCTCGACGCCGGGCTCCCGCGTGACCTCGGCGACCGCCAGGCGCTCGCGCCAGTCCCGCATGGCGGAGCGGTGCGGCTCGGCGATCGCGTAGGCGCGCGCCGCCGCGGCGTCGTCCCACCACGAGACGGTGCGGAAGCGCCGGGCCAGCGGCTCGGCCTGCAGCCGTACCGACCGGGCGCCCGGGGCGGCGACGGCCTGCCGGTGGACGGCGAGCGAGGTGCGCACGAAGGCGGGCACGTCGCGCAGTCGCCGCAGTCGCAGCTCGGTGCGGACGACGACGCCCGGGCCCGGACGTCGGTCGGGGGCGGTCCAGGTGAGATCGGGGATCAGCGGCACGGTGGTCTCCTCGCTCGGCGCCAGCTTTACAGCTGTAAAGCACGGTAGCCGCCCTCTTTACAGCTGTAAAGTGCCGCTCGTGCCCCGAGACCTGCGCGCCGATCTGGTGACCGCCGCGACGACGCTGCTGGAGCGAGAGGGGTCGCTCGCCGCGGTCAGCCTGCGGGCCGTGGCCCGGGAGGCGGGGGTCAGCGCGCCAGCCGTCTACGGTCACTTCGCCGACCTCGAGGCGCTGCTGGGTGCCGTCCTGGACGAGGGGTTCGAGCAGCTGCGCGCGGCGGTGCTGGCCGCCGTCGACGCCGAATCCGACCCCGCGCGCCGGCTGCTCGCCGGGTGTCGGGCCTACGTGCTGGCGGGGCTGGCCGCGCCGGCCCGCTACCGGGCGATGTTCGGCCCGCGGAGGGTCGCCAGCGGGCAACGGGCCTTCGCCGTCCTGGTGGGCGGCGTCGAGGCGTGCATGGCCGCGGGGCGTTCCCGCAGCCGCGACCCGCACCAGGAGGCGACGCTGGTGTGGACGGCGCTGCACGGCGTCGTCACGCTGAGGTCCGCGGCGCCG
The DNA here is from genome assembly GCF_054050975.1 of Blastococcus sp. SYSU DS0828. Classification (NCBI taxonomy): domain Bacteria; kingdom Bacillati; phylum Actinomycetota; class Actinomycetes; order Geodermatophilales; family Geodermatophilaceae; genus Blastococcus; species Blastococcus sp. SYSU DS0828. Next base: position 69,186 of record NZ_JBJHAK010000010.1, read on the forward strand.
GAGGTGGGCTGGCCCGACCTCGATGCCCAGCTGACGGCGCTCGTCGAGCGGCTGGCGCTGCTGGCGCCCCCGGTCAGCTGAGCGCCCGGACCGTCTCCACGACCGCGACCACGGCGAAGACGAGGAACAGCCCCGCCGCGACCCGGCGGATCAGCGCGATCGGCAGCCGGTCGGCCAGCTTCTTGCCGAGGAAGACGGCGAGGCCGGAGACCACCAGGAGCGCGGCCCACGCGCCGACGAAGACCGACAGCGGCGCCTCGTAGCGCGCGGCCAGCCCCGCGGTCGCCAGCTGGGAGAGGTCGCCCCACTCGGCGGCGAACAGCACGCCGAAGGAGATCGCCGCCGCCCGCAGGAACGACGTCGGCTCGCGGCCGTCGGCGGCCGCTCCGGCGTCCTCCGCCTCGCCGGTCGCGCTGCGCCAGAGGATCACCGCCCCCACCAGGAACAGCAGCGCGACGACGCCGCTCACCAGCGCCTCCGGCAGCAGGGAGAGCAGCGAGCCCGCGGTGACGGCGATCGCCACCTGCAGGCCGAACGCGGTGGCGACGCCCACGAACACCGGCAGCGGGGGGAACCGGGTGGCGAGCACCAGGCTGGCGAACAGGGTCTTGTCGGGCAGCTCGACCGGGAGCACCAGGACGAACGCGGCCAGCACGACCGACCAGATCACGACGAGCCCTCCTCCGCGGCACTGCCGGGCGGAGCTCGGGCAGGCGACCTTCTCAGCGGCCAACGGTAGCGGCCGCCGGATGGGGCGGGCGGAGGGGTCAGGGGGTGGACACGGCGGATCCCGGCACCGGCCGCGGCGCGTGCGGGTGCCCCGCCCGGCGGGCGGCCTTCACCCGGTACATCGCGGCGTCGGAGGCGGCGAGCGCGGAGTCGGGCGTCTCGCCCGGCCCGCACAGCGCGACCCCGATGCTGATGCCCACGGCGTGCTCGGCGCCGTTGGGGCGGCGCAGCGGGCGGTCGAAGGCGGCGGTGATGCGATCGGCGATGACCTGCGCGGCCTGCTCGGAGCCGGCCTCCGGGCACAGCACGACGAACTCGTCGCCGCCGATCCGGGCCACGCTGTCCCCGGGGCGGATGGCGGCGGCCAGCCGGTGGGCCGCCTCGACCAGCACCTCGTCGCCGGCGGCGTGCCCGGCGGTGTCGTTGACCGGTTTGAACCCGTCCAGGTCGCAGTAGAGCACTGCCATCGGCCTTCGAGCCCGCTCGGCGGCGGCGAGCGTCTGGTCGAGCCGGTCGAGCAGCAGGTTGCGGTTGGGCAGGCCGGTCAGCGGGTCGTGCAGCGCGGCCTCGCGCAGCGCCGACTCCAGTGCCCGCTGCTCGGTGACGTCGGAGAGCGTGACAACCGCGCCGAGCAGTGCACCCTCGGCGTCGTGCACCTGCACACCGGAGCAGGAGACGTGCCGGAACGGCTCGCCGGGCACCGCGATGCCCACCTCGGCCTGGTCGAGCCGCCCCTCGGCGTAGACCCGGCGCAGCGGCACCTGATCCGGTGGCAGCGGCGCGCCGTCGACGTCGGTGAGCCGGTAGGTGCCGGGGATGTCCGTCGGCTCGACGGTGGGGTCGGCGTCCAGGCCGTGCCATCGGCGACTGGCGGCGTTGAACAGGGTCACCCGGCCCTCGGCGTCGGCGCCGACGACGCCCACGGGGAGCACCTCGAGCAGCGCCTGGCTGAAGGCGGTGGACCGGGCCAGCACCTGGTGGGCGCGGGCGGTCTCGGCGCGGGCGAGCTGGCTGGCGGCGGCCAGGTCGGCGAGCTGACGGGCCTGCTGGGCGGCGCGCACCAGGGAGGCCACCGCGGTGGCGACGTCGGCGAGCCGGGCGCGCTCCTCGTCGGTGAAGGCGTGCGGGGCGGGGTCGAAGACGCAGACCGCGGCCAGCGTGCGGCCGTCCACGACCACCGGGGCGGTGCCGAAGGCGCGCATCCCGGCGCGGCGGCCGTCGACCCACGGGCTCCGGGCGAACCGCGGCTCCGCCCTCAGGTCGTCGCAGGTCTGCACCCCCGGGCCGCGCTCGAGCACGATCGACACGATGGACCCTTCGCGCGGCCACGCCGCTCCCCGGAAGCCGTGCACCGCCATCACGTGCATGACGGGGGTGTCCATGGTGATCACCGAGGCCCAGGACGTGCCGGTGACGGCGGCGGCGACGCGCACCAGGCCTGCGAGCGCGGGGTCGGTGTCCATGACCGGACGCTCGAGGTCCTCCTCGCGGGCACCCGGACCGCCGGGCACCGGCGTGGGCTCGGCCGTGCTGGTCATCCTGCGTCCCTCCGCGGGCGGGACCGGAGCATCCGGTCTCTTCAGTCTCGCAACGGCGTGCCGTGGCCGGCGGTTGAGTCCCCGGCGTGCTCCTTCCACCCGCAGGGGTCATGCCCACCCGCCCCGCTGTTACCCCGGTGCGCCGGGGCGGCGTCCGGGCTAGCCTGCGGGCCATGCGCCGACATTGATCCGCACCGCCCCCGCTGCCTCCCGCGGCCAGGCCGCTCGCCCGCCTGGCCATCGGCTGGGCAGCGCTCTCCGAGTGGGTGCCGCTGTACCCGCTGTACGCCCTGCTCTTCCTCGACGCCGGGGTCTCCGCCGCCCAGCTCTCCCTTCTGTTCGGCCTCTGGTCGGTCACCGCCCTGCTGGCCGAGGTGCCGGCCGGGCTGCTCGCCGACCGGTGGTCCCGCCGCGGTGTGCTGGCCCTCTCGGGCGTGCTGCAGGCCGGGGCCTTCGGCGTGTGGGCGGCGGCTCCCTCGACCGGCGCGTTCGCCGCCGGCTTCGTCCTGTGGGGCCTCGCCGGCGCAGGCACGTCGGGCGCGGCGGAGGCCCTGGTGCACGACGGGCTCGCCGAGGTCGGCGCCGCGGGGTGCTTCGCCCGGGTCAACGCCGCCATGACCGCTGCCGAGCTGCTGGTCCAGGTGCCGACGGCGCTGGCGGCCACCGCCCTCTACATCGCCGGCGGCTTCCCGCTGGTCGGCTGGGTCAGCGCCGCCGGCTGCCTGGGCGCCGCCGCGCTCGCGCTCCGGTTCCCCGAGGCGGCGGCGCCCGGCGCCGGGGCCGAGGAGGAGCCGGCCGCCGGCCCGGGCGTCGCGCTGCGCCGCCCCGCGCTGCTCGCGGCCGTGGTGGCCGTCGCGCTGGTCGGCGGGCTGGACGGGATGGAGGAGTACTTCCCGGTGCTGGTGGCCGACCGGGGGGTGCCGGAGGTGGCGGTGCCCGGGTCGGTGCTCGTCGTCTCCCTCGCCGGGGCGTCCGGAGCCGCGCTCGGTGGCCGGCTGGTGCGGCCCCCGGGCCGGCTGCTGGCCGCGCTGCTCGCGGCGGCGGGAACCGGGGTGCTGCTCGCCGCGGCCGCGGGCGGGTTCCTCGTGGTCACCGTGCTGGCGGTGGCCTACGGCCTGTACCTCGCCGTGCTCGTCGCCGCCGAGGCCGAGCTGCAGCGCCGGATCACCGGCCCGCACCGCGCGACGATCACCTCGGTCGCCGGTATGGGGGTCGAGCTCTCGTCGCTGCTGGTCTTCGCCGTGTGGGCGCTGGGAGGGCCGGCGGCCGTCGGGCTGCTGGTGCTCGCCGTCGTCCCGGTGGCGGCGGCCGGCCTGCGGCGGCGGTGAGGTCAGCCCCGGGGCGGGGGAGCGTCGCCGGGTGGGCCGACCGGGTAGGCAGCCGACGCGGCGGCGGTGGCGGCCCGCAGCACCTCCTTGACCGGCAGCTCCCGGGCGCGGGCCAGCGCGGCGACGTCCTCGAACTCGACGCTGACGTTCACCCGCCGGCCTCCCGCGGAGGCGATCTTGACGCCCACCCGGCCGCCGAGCACGTCGACGGCCGCCTGCGTGCGGTCGAGCGCGACCTTGCCCACGGGGACCACCCGCAGCCCGATCGTGGAGGTGCTGGCGAAGACGGCGCCCTGCACCGCCGCGACCGCGTCGGGGCGGCAGAGCACTGACAGCGTGTGCGCCGGGCGGCCCTTCTTCATCACGATCGGCGTCAGCCAGGCGTCCGAGGCGCCGGCGGTCAGCAGCGCCTCCAGCACGCCGGGCCACAACCGGGGGTCGAGGTCGTCGACGTTGGCCTCCAGCACCACCGGCCCGGACGGTGCCGGCTCGGCCGGTTCGCCGAGGACCAGCCGGACCACGTTGGGCAGCTGCTCCGGGTCGCGCCCGCCGGCGCCGGTGCCCACCTGCTGGACGCGGAGGGCGGGCAGCGTCGTCCACTCCTCCACCCGGGCGGCGAGCAACGCTGCCCCCGTGGGCGTGCACGTCTCCGCCGGCACCGGGCCGGCGTGCACCGGCACGCCGGTGAGCAGCTCCAGCACGGCCGGCCCCGGGATCGGCACCACGCCGTGCGCACCGCGCGCCGAGCCGCTGCCCAGGGCCACGGGGGACGCGGTGAGCCGGTCGAGCGCCAGGTGCTCCAGGCAGGCCACGACGCCGACGACGTCGGCCAGCGCGTCCAGCGCCCCGACCTCGTGGAAGTGGACCTCCTCGGCGGGCACGCGGTGCACCCGCCCCTCGGCGACGGCGAGCCGCTCGAACACCGCCAGCGCGCCGTCGCGGACCGGGGCCGGCAGGGCGGAGCCGCCCAGCAGCGCGCGGACGTCGGCCCAGGTGCGGTGGACGTCGGAGGGCGGGGCGTGCACGTGCACGCGGGTGGCGCCCAGCCCGTGCCGGGTGACCTGCTCGGTCTCCAGGCGGACGCGCTCGACCGGGAGCGCGGCGACCGCCCCGGCCGGGACGTCCAGGGGCACGCCGGCGTCCACCAGGGCGCCGAGCAGCATGTCGCCCGAGGCCCCGGCCGCGAGGTCCAGCCAGCCGATCACCGTGACATCGTCGTCCTCCGGACGACACCGCGGCCAGGTGCCGTCCCCCGGCCCGGGGTCACGCCCTCCTGGCGCCCCTCCGCGCCGTGCGCGCGGCGAAGATGCCCGCCGAGCAGCCGTCGTCGACCGCGGCGACGACCACCCCGGACCCGGCCGGGTGCAGCATCGTGACGAGCGCGCCCAGCCCGCCGAGCCCACCGGGGTGCGCGGCCGAGGTCGGCACCGCGACCACCGGTACGTCGGTGCGCGCGCCGATCGTCGCGGCCAGCCCGGGGTCCGCCCCGGCGACGACGACGAGGCAGTCGGTGCCCTCGGGGAGTGTCCCGTCCTCGATCAGGCGGACCTCGGTGCCGGTCACGCGGGCGGCGAAGGCGGCCTCGGCGGCGACGGCGGCGTCCGCACCGTCGGCGCACAGCACGGTGGTGCGGCCGGCCGGTTCCGGCAGCGGGCCGACGGCCGCGGCCCGCGCGGCGCCGTCCAGGGTGGTGCCGGACCCGTGCTCGGTGGCCAACGCCACCAGCGTCTCGGCGGCCGCGCGCAGGACCAGCACGGGCCGGTCGGGGGTCTCGCGGCGGGCGTCGCGGACCAGGGCGAGCACCTGCTCGGTGGTGCGGCCCGCGGCGCGGACCACCACCGGGCCGACCCCCGCGGCGGGGGGCGCCGGCGCGACGGGGGCCAGCAGCGGCTCGCCCGGGCGTGCGGTGGCCAGCGGGGGGTGCGCGCCGCCCAGCAGCGCGGCGAAGCCGGCCGCCTCCGCGCGGACGGCGGCGGCGGCGCGGGCGGCGTCGTCGGCGGGCGTGGCTCCCGCGGGCTCCGGCGGCGCGGCGCCGGGCGTCGTCTCCCCGGGCGTCGTCGCGTCCGGCGTCGTGGCCTCCGGGGCTGCGGCCTCCTGGGCGGCCGGCTCGGGCGCGCCGTCGGCGGCCCGCGTCTGGGTGACCGCGGAGAGCCGCACCACGCGGTCGCGGCCGCTGCGCTTGGCGTCGTACAGCACCCCGTCGGCCGCGGCGAACAGCGTCTTGCGGTCGTCGCCCCGGGTGGCCGAGGCGATGCCGGCGCTGATGGTCACCGGCAGGTCGAGGCCGAGGTCGGTCCACGGGTACCGGGCGACCGAGGCGCGGATGCGCTCCAGCGCCCGCTCGCCCTGCTCCGCCGTCGTCTCGGGCAGGAGGATGACGAACTCGTCACCCGCCCAGCGGCACACCTCGTCGGTGTCGCGCACCCCGGCGACCAGCAGCTCGCCGATGGTCCGCAGCACGGCGTCGCCGGCCGGGTGCCCGGCGGTGTCGTTGATCGCCTTGAAGTTGTCGACGTCGACCACGGCCAGCGCCGGGACGTCGCCGGCGGCCAGCAGCCCGTCCAGCCGCGCCTCGGCGTAGCGCCGGTTGGGCAGGTGGGTCAGCGGGTCCTCGTAGGCCTGCCGGCGCAGCTGCCCGGCGGCCCGCTCGGTCTCCAGCAGGCTCTTGCGCCGGCCGAACAGCTCCACCCAGCGGGTGCGCCGCTCGTCGACCCGGTCCAGCTCGTCGGCGAGGTAGGCCTGCAGGTAAGGGAGGGCGCGGCCGGCGTCGTCGAGGTCGGCGTGCAGCGTGCAGAGCTCCCGCAGGGCGGCCCGGCGCAGCCGCGGCAGGCCGTGCTCGGTGGCCAGGGTGAGGGCGGCGACCAGGTGCTCGTCGGCGGCCCGGCCCTCGCCCTGGCGGCGCAGCGCGCGGCCGAGGGCCAGCTGCGCCGAGGCCATGCGGTCCCGGTCGGCGGCGGCCGCGGAGAGCCGGATCGCGGCGCGCAGCGGCCCGGCCGCGGCGGCCTGCTCGCCCAGGCCCACCAGCGCCCACCCGTGCACGACCTGGGCGGGCACGACACCGGCGGAGTCCGGGGGCAGCTGCACCAGTGCCTGCTCGGCGAGCCCACGGGCCTCCGCGAAGTAGGGCGCGGCCGAATCGGGGGCGCCGTCGTCGAGGAGGCCTTCGCCGAGCTCGGCGCACAGCTCCCCGAGGCGGGTGGCTGCGACGGCGACGAGCACGTCGGCATCGGTCTCCTCCGCCCCGCTCGCGGCGACCGCCTGGGCGGCCTCGACCGCGCGTCGCTGGTAGTCCAGCGCCAGCGGCATCAGCTCCAGGTCGGCGAGGACGCCGGCCAGCGTGCCGAGCGTGTCGACCAGCAGCGGGCTGGGTGCCAACCCCGGGTCGAGGAGGCTCGCGGCCTCCACGGCCTCGTCCATCGCGGCGTCGATGCGCCGCGACAGCAGCTCAATGCGGGCGTGGCGGGCGAGCCCGGCGGCCCGCTGGAGGTCGTCGTCGGCGGCGTCGAACGCCGCCTTGGCCGAGCGGACCAGGGCGATGGCCAGCGCCGCGCGGGAGGCCGACTCCGACCGCGGGTCGGCGTCCGCGCAGTCGCCGTCGATCAGCCCGGCGACCCCGGCGTGCAGGTCGAGGGCGGACTCGGCGGGGGAGACGGGGTCGCCGACGAGGGTGAAGCCGGCGACGCGCAGCCGCCGCACCAGCAGCTCGGCGCGCAGCGTGTCGGCCCACGCGCGGCCGAGCGACGCCGGGGCGCCGTCGGGCGCGTCGGCGGCCGGTGCGGCCGCGACGTAGGGCGAGGTGTCCCGCTCGACCCCGGCGAGCAGCTGCTCGGCGTCGTCGAGCTGCCAGTTGCTCAGAGCGGCGGTCACCCGCTGGTGCAGGGCTCCCGGTGGCACGAGCGCACTGTGCATGTCGTCACCGACAGTGTCGAGGACGTCACGGGGAACGCGCCGTCCCTCGTCCGTCGTGTCCCTCCCGTCCCACACGCGCAGGGTCGTCACGCAGTCGCCCCGCGATCGGCCGGGGTGACGTCGGCCGGCCCGTGCGCGCGGACCCGGTTGCGCCCGAGCCGCTTGGCGGAGAAGAGGTGGAGGTCAGCGGTGTCGAAGAGCGCTCGCCAGCCGGCGACCGGGCTCGGCTGCCCGTCGGGGACCGCCGGCGCCGTCGCCACGCCGATGCTGACCGTCACCGGCCCCGAGAGCTGCAGGTCGCGCCAGTCGGCCTCGGCGACGGCCGACCGCAGCCGCTCCATGACGACCACGGCCTGCGCCTCGGTGGCGGTCGGCAGCACGACGAGGAACTCGTCCCCGGCCCATCGGTACACCTCGTCGCCGGTGCGGCTGTGCTCCCGCAGCAGGTCGGCGACCCGGCGCAGCACGGCGTCGCCGTGGGTGTGCGAGGTGTCGTCGTTGACCTCCTTGAACCGGTCGACGTCGACGACGGCCAGGGACAGCGGCTCCTCGCCCAGCCGCAGCGCCCCCAGCCGGCGCTCCGCGCTGCGCCGGTTGCCCAGCCCGGTCAGCGGGTCCTCCAGCGCGTGCCGGCGGAGCACCGCCTCCTGCCGCTCGGCCTCGCGCAGCCGGCTGCGCCGGACGAACATCTCCGCCCACAGCTCGCGGCTGCGGGCGTGCGCCCGGCCGGTGTCGGCGCGGTAGGCCTCCAGCCAGTGCAGCGCCTCGGCCGGCCGGCCCAGGTCGGCGCTGCCCTGTCCGAGCTCCAGCAGGCTCTGCCGGTAGCGGCGTCGGTCACCGACGGCGGCGAACGCGCCCGAGGCGTCGACAAGCAGGGTGATCGCCTCCTCGCCCGCCGCCGGGTCCCGTCCGCCGGACCCGAGGGCGGCCAGCACGCGGGCGAGTGCCAGGTCGGTGTAGCCGCGCAGCCACAGGCCGCCGCCGTCGCGCTGCAGGGCCCGCCGCACGCGGCGCAGGGGCCCGAGAGCGGCGCCCGGGTCGCCGCTGCACATGAGCGCCCAGGCCTGCACCACGTCGAGCAGGTCGGCGTCGGCCTGCTCGGGAGACCAGTCCAGCTCGCGGGCGGCGGTCGCGCAGGCGATCGCCTCGGTGGCCAGCTCGGCGGCGCGCTCGGTGTCGCCGCGGCGGCGCATCGTCTGGGCGAGCTCGACGTGCTGGCGGGCGGTGAGCAGCAGCAGCCGGCCGCGGTCACCGACGTCGGGCAGCTCCGCGGCCACCTGGTGCCCGCGGACGGCGTGGTGGACGGCGAGCTCCTCGAGGTCCAGCCCGGAGAGCGTCATCGACAGCCAGCGGTGGGCCTGCAGCAGGGCGCGCGAGGGCGGCACGGCGGGCCCGTCGGTGAGCAGGCTGGCGTCGACGGCGAGCAGCAGGGCCGAGTCGAGGTGGTCGGCGGTCGCCTCGACGTGGGCGAGGTAGGCCATGAGCAGGGCCGTCTGCGACGACACCGGGCACTCGTCGAGCTGTTCGCGGGCCGCCGCGATCCGGACCTCAGCGCCGGCGGGGTCGTCGTCCACGAGCGCGCGGTGGGCGTCGAACGCGTGCCGCCAGGCGCGCCAGGCGGGGTCGGGGCTGCCGGCGAAGGCCTCGTCGACCTCGTCCAGGTGCGCCAGGAAGGGAGCGTGGTCCTCCCGGTCGCTGGCGTCGAGCAGTCGCCAGAGGGCGGTGTGCAGGGCGCCGGGAGCGACGCGGGCACGACCTGCGGTCACGCATCCCTCCCCTCCGCGGTGGGCCCCCGGAGGGCCGGTGCTGCCGGTTCCCGGTGCCCGTCCGGGCCGGGCGACCGCCTCGTCCCGTGCGCACTACCCTCGTCGGATGCCCGGGATGCCACCCAGTTCGTCTCCGACGCGATTCGCCTATCTGGGGCCCGAGGGTACCTTCGCCGAAGCGGCCCTGAGCAGGGCAATCGCCACCGCCGAGGGACGTCGGGACCCCCACCCGAGCGTCGCCGCGGCCCTGGCCGCCGTCCGATCGGGTGACGCCGACGCCGCCCTCGTGCCGCTGGAGAACTCCGTCGAGGGGTCGGTGCCGGCGACCATGGACGGGCTGGCCGACGGCGCGCCGCTGGTGATCACCCGCGAGGTGTACCTGGAGGTCGCCTTCGTCCTCGCCGTCCGCCCGGGGACGGCGCTGTCCGCCGTCCGGTCGGTGGCCAGCCACCCGCACGCCCTCGCGCAGACCGGCGGGCGGCTGGCCGAGCTGCTGCCCGGCGTCCAGCCGCTGCCGACCAACTCCACGGCCGCGGCGGCCGCGGCGGTGGCCGCGGGCGAGGTGGACGCCGCCGTCTGCGCGGCGATCGCCGCCGAACGCTACGGCCTCGAGCAACTGGTCTCCGACGTCGCCGACCACCCCGGTGCGGTCACCCGGTTCGTGCTGGTGGAGCCGTCCGCCCCGCCCGCCGCGCCGACCGGCAACGACAAGACGTCGCTGGTCGCCGTGGTGGGCGACCGCACCGGTGCGCTGCTGGAGCTGCTGCGGGAGTTCGCCGTCCGCGACATCAACCTCACCCGCATCGAGTCGCGGCCCACCCGGCAGCGGCTGGGTGTCTACTCCTTCTCCCTCGACTGCGAGGGGCACGTGGGCGACCCGCGCGTGGGGGAGGCGCTGGCCGCGCTTCACCGGGTGTGCGAGGACGTCCGCTTCCTGGGGTCCTACCCGCGCGCGGACGGGCGGGAGAACCGCCCGGTGCAGCCGGAGTCGTCCGACGCCGCGTTCGCCGACGCCCGCGAGTGGCTGGCCCGGGTGCGCGCCGGCGACCTCTAGAAGGACCCCGTCCCCCTCACCGCTCGCAGGCTCGCGGCGAGCCTCCGGACGGGGCCGCCCGTCCCGCTCACCGCTCGCAGGCTCGCGGCGAGCCTCCGGACGGGGCCGCCCGTCCCGCTCACCGCTCGCAGGCTCGCGGCGAGCCTCCGGACGGGGCCGTCACCGCGCGCGGGTGCGGAGCTCCTCGACGATCCGCCGGGTGACCGGGACGTCGACGCCGTGCCGGTCGGCCGCCCGGAGCACCGCCCCGCCGATGGCCTCCAGCTCGGTCGGGTTGCCCGCCTCGGCGTCGCGCTGCATCGACGAGCGCATGCCGTCGGGCAGCGACCAGGCGAACTCGCGGGTGGCGGCGGCGTCGGAGGCGGCGCCCTCGGCCCGCGCCACCGCGGCGACCTCGCCGATGACCGCGGCGAGCTCCTCGCCGTGCTGGTCGCGCACGGTGCCGAGCGGGGCCGCGGCCTGGGTGGTCAGCAGCGCCATGGGGGCGAGGAAGCAGAGCTTGTCCCACAGCAGGCCGGCCTCGTCCGGTCGAACCGTGACGTCGACCCCGGCGGCGGTCAGCGCGTCGGCCAGCGGCTCGGCGCCCGGCGCCAGCTGGACGGCGCACAGCTCGCCGTCGTGCCGCACCACGCCGGGCGCCGGGCGGTCGGCGAAGACGCGGATCGTGCCGGCGACCACCCGCGCCGCCGGGTAGCGCTCGCGCAGCGCCGCCAGGTGCTCGACGCCGTTGAGCAGCGGCACCACGACGGCGCCGCCCAGCACGTCGGCGGGCACGCGGCCGAGCGCCTCCTCCAGCTGGGTGGCCTTCGTCGTCACCAGCAGGACGTCGACCGGGCCGTCCAGCCGCTCGGCGCCGCGCACCCGCGCCGTCAGCTCGCCGAAGCGGTCGCTGGTCACCCGCACGCCGTGCTCGTCGAGGTGTGCCGCGGTCCCCGGCCGGGCCAGGCAGGTGACGGCGTGCCGCTGGCGCGCCAGCAGGGCGGCGAGCAGCCCGCCGACGCCACCTGGTCCCAGCACGGCCACGCGCAACGGATCCATGACGCCATCCTCGCGCTACGTCAGCGGCCCCGCTGCAGGGTCCCGCCGCGAGCTCGCGAGTGGTGGGGGGCAGCGGGGTCCTTTCTGCGCTCCAGCCCGCGCTCCTCCGTGGGCGCGGCCGGCTCGGTGGGCCCCTGCGCCAGCCGGCCCGGCCACCAGACCTTGTCGCCGATCAGGTGCACGGCCGAGGGCACGAGCAGGGTCCGGACGACGAAGGTGTCGAGCAGGACGCCGAAGCCGACGAGGAACCCGAGCTGGATGAGGATGACCAGCGGCAGCACGGTCAGCGCCCCGAAGGTGGCCGCGAGCACCAGCCCGGCGCTGGTGATCACCCCGCCGGTGACCGCCAGCGACCGCAGGACGCCGGCCCGCGCCCCGTGCCGAGTCGACTCCTCCCGGGCCCGGGTCATGAGGAAGATGTTGTAGTCGATCCCCAAGGCCACGAGGAAGACGAACCCGATGAGCAGCACCTGCGGATCGCTGCCCGGGAAGTCGAAGAGGTGCTTGAAGACCAGCGCGGCGACGCCGACGGTCGCGGCGGTGCTCAGCGCGGTCGTGCCCACCAGCAGCAGCGGCGCCACGACCGCCCGCAGCAGCATCGCGAGCACGACGGTGATCACCAGCAGGACCAGCGGCACGATCACTGCGAGGTCGCGGGCGGCGGTCTGCTGGGTGTCCAGGTCCTGGGCGGTCGAGCCGCCGACGAGGGCGTCGGGGTCGACGTCGAGCACCGCCGTCCGCAGGTCGGCCACGGTGCTCTGCGCGGCCTCGCTGTCCGGGGCGTCGGCCAGCGTGGCGTCGATGCGGACCAGTCCGTCCGCCACGACCGGCTCGGCGTTCCCCGCTCCGGGCGGGCCCCCACCGGTGAAGGGCGCCACCCCGGCGACGCCGTCGACCTGCGACGCGGCGTCGGCGACGTCCTGCCAGCCGTCGGCGGGAGTGATGATCACCGCCGGGCTGGCGCCGCCGGCCTGGTAGTGCCGGGCCAGCGCCTCCTGTCCCGCACCGGACTCGGAGCCACCACGGACCGCCTCCGACAGGGGGATGCCGTCGGCGTCGAAGGTGGGGAGGAAGAGCGCCATGACCACTAGGAGGGCGCCGCTGCCGAGCAGGTACCGGCCGGGACGGCGCCCGACCGAGGCGGACACCCGCTCCCAGCCCTTGCCGTGCGCGTGCTCCTCGCCGTACTTCGGGCGGAACGGCCAGAACGCCGCGCGGCCGAAGAGGACCAGCACCGCGGGCAGGAAGGTGAGCGCGGCGAGCATGGCGAAGGCGATGCAGACTGCGGAGATCGGGCCGAGCGCGCGGTTGGAGCCGAGGTCGGAGAAGAGCAGGCAGAGGACGCCGAGGATCACCGTCCCGCCGGAGGCGAGGATCGGCTCCCACGACTGCCGGAGCGCCACCTTCATCGCGGCGACGGGGGACCGCTCGCGGCGCAGCTCCTCCCGGTAGCGGGCGACCAGCAGCAGGCCGTAGTCGGTGGCCGCGCCGACGACCAGGATCGAGGCGATGCCCTGGCTCTGGCCGTTGACCGTGATCCAGCCCCGGTCGGCCAGGAAGTAGGCGACGGCGAGGGAGACGACCAGCGCGAGGCCGGCGGTGCCGATGACCAGCAGCGGCAGCAGCGGGCTGCGGTAGACGACCAGCAGGATGAGCAGGACGACGCCGAACGCGGCGAGCAGCAGCAGGCCGTCGATGCCGGAGAAGCCCTCGGCGAAGTCGGAGAAGATCGCGCCCGGGCCGGTGACGTACGCCGTGGTGCCGTCGATGCCCGGCAGATCGCGCAGGTCGGCAATGACCTGCCCCAGCGCGTCGCCCAGGTCCGGGTCGAACGGCAGCACCGCCTGCACCGCTTCGCCGTCCTCCGACGGGATCGGCGGCGACGGCTCGCCGGCCAGCGCGCCGGCGTCCTCGGCGAGGGCGGCCGCCTCCTCGACCCGCTCCTGCGCCTCGGTCAGCGCGGCGGGGTCGAGCGCGCCGTCCTCGCTCTCCCAGAGCAGGATCACCGGCAGCGTGCGCTCGGTGCGGAACCGCTGCTGCAGCTCGGTCACCCGGGTGGACTCGGCGCTGTCGGGGAGGAAGGCGGCGGAGTCGTTCTCCGAGACCTCCCCGAGCTTGCCGCTGAACGAGCCGAGGGGTCCGGCCAGCCCGAGCCACAGCAGGGCGACGACGGCAGGCAGGATCCAGCGGAGGACGGGGGTGCGGCGCGGCATCGCATTTCCTTGATGGTCGATCATCTCGGTGATCGAGAGATTAGGGCGGTCTCGTGCCGCGCGCGAACGGAGGTGTGGTGGCCGAGGTCGATCCCGCGCGGCAGGAGCTGGCGCTGCTCCTCCGCCGGCTGACCGTGGAGCTGGATGCGGTCGGGCAGCGGTTCGCCGGGTTGCACGGGCTGGGGCGCACCGACGTCCGGGCGCTGGTGGCGGTGATGGACGCCGCCCGCCGCGGTGAGGCGCTCACCGCGGGCCGGCTCGGCGCGGCTGTGGAGCTGAGCTCGGCGTCGGTGACCGCGCTGGTCGACCGGCTGGAGCGCGCCGGCCACCTGCGCCGGGTGCGGGACGACGCCGATCGCCGCCGGGTGACGCTGGAGATGTCATCGGAGGCGATGGCCGCCGGGGCGGAGTTCTTCGGCGGGCTGCAGCGGGACCTGCTGGCGGCGATGGAGGGCTACTCCGACGCCGAGCTCGCCGTCGTCCACCGGTTCCTGACCGACATGACCGGGGTGATCGAGCAGCACGCCCGCACCCCGGAGCCCGATCCACCCGCCTGAGCCGCGGGCGCGGAGGGGCCGATCAGGCGGTCGGGGTGACCGAGCCCCGGCGGGCGACCAGCGGGATGCCGACGAGGGCCGCCAGTGCTGCGGCGACCAGCGCGTAGAAGGCGCCGATCGTCGGCTCGATGGGGACGGCGAGCAGCAGCGCCGTGGCCAGCAGCACCGTGTTCAGCGCGACGAGGACGGCGTACGCCACCCGGCTGCTCCCCGCCGCCAGGACGCCCAGGACCGCGAGCGCGACGAGCCAGCCGCCCGGGACGGTCCCCGGGTCACCCGGCTGCGCGGCGAGGACCGCCGAGGCGGCGACGAACAGTGCCCAGACGCCGACGGCGAGGGCCTGCGGCCGCACGCTGTTGATCATGCGAGCATGGTGGCGGGCCACCGCACCGGTGGCAAGCCGCGCCCGTCAGAGGTAGAGGCCGGTGCTCTCTTCGATGCGCTCGGCGGCGACGGCGTGCACGTCGCGCTCGCGCAGGATGATCAGGTCCTCGCCGTGCACCTCGACCTCGTGCTGGTCCTCGGGGGAGAAGAGCACCTGGTCGCCGATCTTGACCTGGCGCACGCTCGGGCCGACGCCCTTGGCCTCGCCCCACACCAGCCGCTTGGCGACCTGCGCGGTGGCCGGGATGAGGATGCCGCCGGTGGAGCGCCGCTCGCCGTCCTCCCGGCGCAGCGACACCAGGATGCGGTCGTGCAGCATCTTGATCGGCAACCGGCCGGCGCTGTTCTCGGGCACGTCGTCCCACGCTACTAGGGCCCTCGGAGCGGCCGAGTGCTGACTTGTGGTCGGTCTGCCCGGCGTGTCCGCCCGTGTCGGCGGAAACGACTGCGCACTCGGCTGTCGGTGCCGCACCGACCACCCGGCGCTTCGTGCACGAGACGCCGGGGTCAGCCCCAGCCGAGCTCGTGCAGGCGGTCCTCCTCGATGCCGAAGTGGTGCGCGATCTCGTGGACGACGGTGATCGTGACCTCCTCGACGACCTCCTCCTCGGTCTCGCAGATGTCGCAGATCGCCTCGCGGTAGATCATGATCCGGTCCGGCAGCGAGCCGCCGTAGTCCCAGCCGCGCTCGGTCAGCGCGTACCCCTCGTAGAGCCCGAGCAGCTCCGGCTCGTCGGGGTTCCGGTCCTCCACCAGGACGACGACGTTGTCCAGCAGCCCCATCAGCTCGGGCGGCACCTGGTCGAGGGCGTCGGCGACCAGCTCCTCGAAGACGGGGAGCGGGAGCGCCTTCACCAGGACGTCGGCAGCGGCCGGCCCTCCTCGTAGCCGGCCGAGCTCTGCACCCCCAGCACCGCCCGCTCGTGCAGCTCGTCCACGGTCCGCGCGCCCGCGTAGGTGCACGACGACCGCACGCCGGCCACGATCTGGTCGATCAGGTCCTCGACGCCGGGGCGGGCCGGGTCCAGGTACATCCGGGACGAGGAGATGCCCTCCTCGAAGAGGCCGGCCCGCGCCCGCTCGAACCCGGTCTGGGTCGCCGTCCGGGCCTTGACCGCGCGCGCCGACGCCATGCCGAACGACTCCTTGTACAGCCGGCCGCCGTCCTCGTGCACGTCACCGGCCGACTCGTAGGTGCCGGCGAACCAGGAGCCCACCATCACGTTCGCCGCGCCCGCGGCCAGCGCGAGCGCGATGTCGCGGGGGTGCCGCACGCCGCCGTCGGCCCACACGTGCTTGCCCAGCGAACGGGCCTCCGCGGCGCACTCCTCGACGGCGGAGAACTGCGGCCGCCCGACGCCGGTCATCATCCGGGTGGTGCACATCGCGCCCGGGCCCACGCCGACCTTGACGACGTCGGCGCCGGCCTCGATCAGGTCGCGCGTGCCCTGCGCCGTCACCACGTTGCCGGCGACCACCGGCACGGAGCCGGCCACCGAGCGCGCCGCGCGGACCGCCTCGATCGCCTTCTCCTGGTGCCCGTGCGCCGTGTCGACGACCAGCACGTCCACCCCGGCGGCCAGCAAGGCCGCCGCCTTGCCAGCGACGTCGCCGTTGATGCCCACGGCGGCCGAGGTGAGCAGGTGGCCCTCGGTGTTCACCGCCGGCGTGTAGATCGCCGACCGGAGCGCGCCCTTCTTCGTGATGACGCCGACCAGCCGGTCGCCGTCCACCACGGGAGCCGCGCTCACCCGCTCACCGGAGAGCACGTCGAAGATCTTCGGCAGGTCCGTGCCGGCGGGGATGGTGAGCGGCTCGCGGGTCATCACCTCGGCGAGCTGGGTGAACCGGTCGACGCCCTGGCACTGGCCATCGGTGACGACGCCGACGGGGGAGCCGTCCTCGACCACCACGACGATCCCGTGCGCGCGCTTGGTGAGCAGCGACAGCGCCTCGCCCACGGTCGAGGTGGGGGAGAGGGTGATCGGGGTGTCGTAGACCGGGTGCCGGGTCTTCACCCAGGAGACGACCTCGGTGACGACGTCGACCGGGATGTCCTGCGGCAGCACCGCCAACCCGCCCCGGCGGGCGGTGGTCTCGGCCATCCGCCGTCCCGAGATCGCGGTCATGTTGGCGACGACGATCGGGATGGTCGTGCCCACGCGGTCCGGCGTGGTCAGGTCGACCTCGAGCCGCGAGCCGACCGTCGAGTGGTTGGGCACCATGAAGACGTCGGAGTAGGTGAGGTCGTGCGAGGGCCGCTGCAGGAAGCGCATTGCCCCAGTGTCCCGTACCTCGCCGGACCGTGACGACCGCGCCGAACCATGCGAACTCGTGGCCATCAGCGGCTGATCGCCACGACATCGCACGGTTCGGCGGGCCACCGCGCTCTGGTGGCCACGTCGTCGGAAGCCCTCCGGGCTCCGCGCCGCCGTCGGCCCCTCGCAGGGCGGCTCACCTACTGTTGTCCCGTGATCGACCTGCGACTCGTGCGTGAGCACCCCGACGTCGTCCGTGCCAGCCAGCGTGCCCGGGGCGCCGACGAGTCCCTGGTCGACCGGCTGCTCGCCGCCGACGCCGCCCGCCGCGACGCGGTGAAGCGGGCCGACGACCTGCGCGCCGAGCAGAAGAGCGCTTCCCAGGCGGTGAAGAAGGCGAGCCCCGAGGAGCGCCCGGCCGTCCTGGAGCGGGCCAAGGCGCTGGCCGCCGAGGTCAAGGAGGCAGAGGAGCAGCAGCGCGCCGCCGACGCCGCGCTGCGCGAGGTCCACCTGCGCATCCCCAACGTGGTCGCCGACGACGTCCCGCCCGGCGGTGAGGACGACGCGGTCACCCTGCGCACCGTCGGCGAGGTGCCCACCTACGACTTCGAGGTGCGCGACCACATCGAGATCGGCGAGGCCCTCGGCGCCATCGACATGGAGCGCGGCGCCAAGGTCTCCGGCTCCCGCTTCTACTTCCTCACCGGCCCCGGCGCGCTGCTGGAGTTCGCGCTGGCCCAGCTGGCGATCAGTCGGGCGGTGGCGGCCGGGTTCACCCCGGTGGTCGCCCCGGCCCTGGTCAAGCCGAGCGCCATGGAGGGCACCGGCTTCCTCGGCGAGCACGACGAGGAGGTGTACCGCATCGAGCGCGACGACCTGTACCTCGTCGGCACCTCCGAGGTGGCGCTGGCCGGCATGCACGCCGGTGAGGTGCTCGACCTCGCGCAGGGCCCGAAGCGCTACGCCGGGTGGTCCTCCTGCTTCCGCCGCGAGGCAGGCTCCTACGGCAAGGACACCCGCGGCATCATCCGGGTGCACTGGTTCGACAAGGTCGAGATGTTCAGCTTCTGCCGGCCGGAGGACGCCGCCGCCGAGCACCTGCGGCTGCTCGCGTGGGAGGAGGAGTTCCTCCAGGCCCTGGAGCTGCCCTACCGCGTCGTCGACATCGCCGCCGGCGACCTGGGCACCAGCGCCACGCGCAAGTACGACATCGAGGCGTGGTTCCCCACCCAGGGCACGTACCGGGAGCTCACCAGCACCTCGGACTGCACCACCTTCCAGGCCCGCCGGCTGACCATCCGGTACCGGGACGAGGACGGGAAGAACCAGACCGCGGCCACGCTGAACGGCACGCTCTGCGCCATCGCCCGCACCATCGCCTGCCTGCTCGAGGTGCACCAGCGGGCCGACGGCTCGGTGCACGTGCCGGTGGCGCTGCGACCGTGGCTGGGGGGCGTCGAGGCGCTGACCCCCGGCATGACCCTGGCGGCCCCCGTCCCGCCGCCCGCGGCATGAGCGATTCCGCGCCGAAGGCTCTGCAGGCCTACGGCGTCCTGCCCGGCGCCGACCAGGTCGTGGAACTCGGGAACCTCGGCCCGTGGCGGCCCAAGCTGGTCGCCACCGACCTCGACGGCACCCTCCTCGACGACGCCGGCGAGGTCAGCCCGCGCACCCGGGCGGCGGTGACCGCCTGCTGGGACGCCGGCATCCCGGTGGTCGGCGTCACCGGCCGCGGCCCCCGGCTGCTGGAGAGCGTGCGCGTCGCCCTCGGTGGGCGCGGCATCGCGGTGCTGGCGCAGGGCGGTTTCGTCGTCGACCTGGAACGCGACGAGGTGCTGCGCACAGTCGCCCTTCCGCGGAGCCAGGCGGCCGCGGTCATCGAGCGGATCGAGGCGGTGGCCGGGGACCTCGTGCTGGCGGTGGAGGACGCCGCCCATCAGAGCGAGGCGCGCGGCGCGTTGCGGGTGCAGCACGGCTTCGACTGGCCCTACCCGGAGGACGCCGAGCTCGTGGCCAAGGACGAGGTGCTGCCGGCCGAGGCCGTGCTCAAGGTCTTCCTGCGCTCGCCCACGATCGGCCAGGACGAGCTGCTCGCGCTCGCCCGCTCCGTCGTCGACCCGGCCGACGCCGAGCTGACCCACGCCGGCCTCGGGTTCATCGAGGTGCTGCCGCCGGGGATCACCAAGGCCACCGGCCTGGCCGTCGCCCTCGAGCGCTTCGGCGTCGACCTCGCCGACGTCCTCGTGTTCGGCGACATGCCCAACGACCTGCCGATGCTGACCGCGGTCGCGGAGGCCGGGGGCCGGGCCGTCGCCGTCGCCAACGCGCACCCGGCGGTTCGTGCCGTCACCACCCACGTGACCAGCGGCCACCGCGCCGACGGGGTCGCCCGGTACCTGGAGGCGGTGCTCGATGGCTGACTGGCGTCCCCGCCTGATCGCCAGCGACATGGACGGCACGCTCCTGCGCTGGGACGACACGGTCAGCGAGGCGACCGTCGCCGAGCTGGAGCGCTGGCGGGCCGACGGCGTCCCGGTCGTGCTGGCCACCGGCCGCCCGCCGCGGTGGATGCGCCGGATCCGCGAGGTGCTCGGCTACGGGACGGCGGTGTGCTGCAACGGCGCCGTGCTCCTGGACCTGGAGAGCTTCGAGATCCTCCACGAGGAGCCGGTGCACCCCGACGTCCTCCGGTCGGTCACGGCCGAGCTGCGCCGGCGGCAGCCGGACACCTGGTTCGCGGTCGAGTACGGGCTGGAGTTCCGCCACGAGCCGATCTACAAGCCACGGTGGGACGTCGACGCGCCGGGGGTCGCCGAGGCGACGCTGGAGGAGATGCTGGAGCAACCGGTCGCCAAGCTCCTGGCCCGCCACGAGAAGCTGCCGCGCGACGAGTTCGTGGCCCTGGTGGAGGAGGTCATCGGCGGGCGGGCGACGGTCACGTGCTCGTCGACGGATGCCCTCGCGGAGATCTCCGCGACCGGGGTGACGAAGGCGTCGGGCCTGGCCACGGTCGCCGCCCGGCACGGGATCGGCCCCGAGGACGTCGTCGTCTTCGGCGACATGCCCAACGACATCGCCGCCTTCGAGTGGGTGCGCGACGGCGGCGGCCGGGCGGTCGCGATGTCGCATGCGCACCCCGACCTGCTCGCCGTCGCCACCGACGTCACGGGGACCAACGAGGAGGACGGCGTCGCCACCTTCCTGAGGTCGCTCTAGCCGTTCGTGCTCCGCTGGAGTGACTCCAGCCTTGGGTCGGCTCAATCCGGCGCGCGATCTGCCGAAAACCCGGGAAGTCGACCGCCGGTGGAGCGGTTCTGTCCCTCGGGAGGCTCGGCATGGACGCCGCTGTCGCACCAACGGCTCAGCACGGTTCCGACCACGCGGCGGAGGGAGGGCGCGGGCTGTTCCGCCGGGTCGGTCTGCAGGGCCGGCTCCTGCTGGCGATCCTGCTCGTCGCCCTGACCACCCTGGCGGTCGGCGTCATCGGGGCCTCCCGCATGGCGGTGC
The DNA here is from genome assembly GCF_054050975.1 of Blastococcus sp. SYSU DS0828. Classification (NCBI taxonomy): domain Bacteria; kingdom Bacillati; phylum Actinomycetota; class Actinomycetes; order Geodermatophilales; family Geodermatophilaceae; genus Blastococcus; species Blastococcus sp. SYSU DS0828. The sequence continues at coordinate 89,467 of NZ_JBJHAK010000010.1, forward strand.
TCAGCGACCAGGCCGAGCAGATCTACCACGACGGCACGGTGCCGCTGGACGAGATCCGGCTGCTGCAGTCGGCCTGGTGGGAGTACCAGGCGAACTCGGCGCGCACCACGATCCCCGGGCTGCAGCCGGAGGCGGTCGCCCAGTACCAGGCCCGCGCCACCGAGGTGCAGGCCCGGATCCAGGAGCTGACCGGCCTCGTCGACGGTGAGCCGCTGGGTGCCGCGTCGCGCGCGGCCTTCGAGCGCTTCGAGCCCGCGATGACCGACTACTTCACCACGCTCGGCGAGATCATCGCTGCCCTCGAGAGCGGTGACCCGGCCCAGCTGGCGCAGCTGGAGACCGCCGGCGCCGAGCTCGACGCCGCCGAGATCGAGGCGATCGCCGCCCTCACCGAGGCCGCCGACGCGCAGTCGGAGTTCGCCGACGCCATCGCGGAGGACGCGAGGAACGCCGCCGAGGCGGCGCGCACGCTGACGTTCCTCGTCATCGGGATCGGCCTCGTCGTGTCGGTCGGGCTGGCCGTTCTGGTGGCCCGCAGCATCAACCGCCCGGTGCAGCGGATCAGCGAGGTGCTCGACCGGGTGGCCGACGGCGACCTCAGCGTCCGGGTGGGCCCGACCGGCGGCGCCGAGCTGGCCCGCGTCTCGGCCTCGGTCGACCGGACCCTCGACTCGATCGGCGGGGTGCTGCGGCTGGTGGGCGACTCCGCGAACCGACTGGCCGACGCCTCGCAGAAGCTCGACGGCGCCGCCGAGGGCATCGCCGCCAACGCCCGGGCGGCGGCCGGCCAGGCCGATGAGGTGGTGACCTCCGCGGGTGCGGTGGCCTCGAGCGTGGACACGGTGGCGACGGGGTCGTCGCAGATGGAGTCGGCGATCCGGGAGATCGCGCACAACGCGACCGAGGCGGCCCGGGTGGCGGGTCAGGCGGTGACGGTGGCGGAGACGACGACGAAGACCGTGGGGAAGCTGGGTGACTCCTCGCAGGAGATCGCCACGGTGATCAAGCTGATCAACGGGATCGCGGAGCAGACGAACCTGCTGGCGCTGAACGCCACGATCGAGGCCGCGCGCGCCGGTGAGGCGGGCAAGGGGTTCGCGGTGGTGGCCAGCGAGGTGAAGGAGCTGGCGCAGGAGACGGCGCGGGCGACCGAGGACATCTCCAAGCGGGTGGAGGCGATCCAGGGTGACACCGCGGGTGCGGTGGATGCGATCGGCAAGATCAGTGCGGTGATCGGGGAGATCAACGACTTCCAGGCGACGATCGCTGCGGCGGTGGAGGAGCAGACGGCGACGACGAACGAGATGAACCGCAACGTGGCCGAGGCGGCGAGTGGTTCGCAGGACATCGCCGCGGCGATCTCGGGGCTGGCCGCGGGGACGCAGGAGACCAACCAGCGGGTCGAGGACGCGCAGCGGGCCGCCGCGGAGCTGGCCCGGATGAGCGGGGAGCTGCAGGAGGCGGTCGCCCGCTTCACCGTCTGAACCAACCCGGCACGCCCGACGGCGCCGTCCCCCGACCCGGGGGCGGCGCCGTCGCGCGTCCCGCGCACCCCTACCGGTGGAGCCGTTCCACGACTGGGGTGAACTCCACCGTTCGGCCTGCCGATGAGCAGGACGACGGTCCTCTCGGACCGACCGACTTCCAGGAGAGCGAGCAGGCATGGAGCGCGTGCAGGACCCCGACACCGCGGCGAACACGGCGCGGGACGACCAGCAGCCCCGGGGGCTGTCCGGCATCGGGCTGCGCGGCCGCCTGCTGGGCTCGATCCTCGTCGTCGCGCTGACCACCGTGGGGGTGGGCGCCTTCGGCATCGACCGGATGTCCACCCTCAGTGACCAGTCCAAGCAGGTCTACGACAACGGCGCCGTCCCGCTCCACGGGCTGCAGGAGCTCGAGAGCGACTGGTGGCGTCTGTCGACCAATGTTGCGCGGGCCTCCATCCCCACGCTGCCCCCCGAGACGATCGCCAAGGCGCAGCGGGGCACCGCGGCCTCCAGCGAGTCGCTCGCCGAGCACATCGCCGCGGTGGGTGAGATGCCCCTGGACGCGGCGGCCCGGGCGGCGTACGAGACGTTCGCGACGGCGACCCAGAACTACCTCGCGGCCCTCGCCCAGCTCCAGGCGGTCAGCGGGACCGACCCCGCTGCGATGCCGGGGCTGCTGCAGACCATGGCCGAGAACGAGACCATCATCGAGGAGTCGCTGATCGAGGCGACCGACGCCGCGGCCGCATCTGCGGTGGCGACGGCGGAGGACGCCAAGGACGCTTACGAGACGGCGCGGACGCTCACCCTGCTGATCATCGCCGCCGGCCTGCTGGTCGCCGTGGTCCTGGCGATGGTGGTCGCTCGCGGCGTGACCCGGCCCGTGCAGCGGATCCGCGAGGTGCTCGCGCAGGTGGCCGCTGGTGACCTGACGGTGCGGGCGGGTCGTACCGGTGGCGCCGAGCTGGGCGAGATGGCGGCGTCGCTCGACCACACGCTGGACTCGATCGGCAACGTCCTGCTGCTGGTCAACGACTCCTCCACCCGCCTGGCCACGGCCTCCCACCAGCTCAGCGGCGCCGCCGAGGGCATGCGGGAGAACGCCCGCCTCGCGGCCGGCCAGGCCGATGAGGTGGTGACCTCCGCGGGTGCGGTGGCCTCGAGCGTGGACACGGTGGCGACGGGGTCGTCGCAGATGGAGTCGGCGATCCGGGAGATCGCGCACAACGCGACCGAGGCGGCCCGGGTGGCGGGTCAGGCGGTGACGGTGGCGGAGACGACGACGAAGACCGTGGGGAAGCTGGGTGACTCCTCGCAGGAGATCGCCACGGTGATCAAGCTGATCAACGGGATCGCGGAGCAGACGAACCTGCTGGCGCTGAACGCCACGATCGAGGCCGCGCGCGCCGGTGAGGCGGGCAAGGGGTTCGCGGTGGTGGCCAGCGAGGTGAAGGAGCTGGCGCAGGAGACGGCGCGGGCGACCGAGGACATCTCCAAGCGGGTGGAGGCGATCCAGGGTGACACCGCGGGTGCGGTGGATGCGATCGGCAAGATCAGTGCGGTGATCGGGGAGATCAACGACTTCCAGGCGACGATCGCTGCGGCGGTGGAGGAGCAGACGGCGACGACGAACGAGATGAACCGCAACGTGGCCGAGGCGGCGAGTGGTTCGCAGGACATCGCCGCGGCGATCTCGGGGCTGGCCGCGGGGACGCAGGAGACCAACCAGCGGGTCGAGGACGCGCAGCGGGCCGCCGCGGAGCTGGCCCGGATGAGCGGGGAGCTGCAGGAGGCGGTCGCCCGCTTCACCGTCTGAACCAACCCGGCACGCCCGACGGCGCCGTCCCCCGACCCGGGGGCGGCGCCGTCGCGCGTCCGGCTCAGGTGAGCACGTTGTAGGCGATCACCATGTTCACGACGGCGGCGACGACCGCCACCGCACCGAGCACCAGACCGGCGGTGGCCTGGCCGGTGCGGGTGCTGTTGCGCCGGGCGGCGACGCCCAGGCCCACGCTCACGACGCCCAGGGCCAGGCCGATGATCGCGAACAGGATCGCGAAGACGACGCCGACGGCGCCGGTGACGAGCGAGGCGATCGCCAGGCCGTTCTGGCCGCTGCGCGTGGACGGGCTGCTCGACTGCTGAGTGGTCACGGGATCCTCCCGGGATGGGGCCGGGGCGGTCCCGGCGCCGGACCGTCAGTGAGCGCGGGCCCGCCCCCGGAAACCGCCGGCGACCAGCGTCACCCGGTCAGGGGAACCGGTGGGTTCCGGTCGGATCGCGCGCTACAGGTACTGGCCGCCACCCGGACGGAGGTCCGGCTGGCCCGCCGGGTGCTGCCCGCCGGGAAGGGCCTTCCGCCGGATCTCCTCCAGCTGGGCCCGGGCGGCCATCTGCTGGGCGAAGAGCGCCGTCTGGATGCCGTGGAAGACGCCCTCCAGCCAGCCCACGAGCTGCGCCTGCGCGATCCGGAGCTCGGCGTCCGAGGGCGTCTCGCCCTCGCTGAACGGCAGCGAGATGCGCGCCAGCTCCTCGCGCAGCTCGGGGGCCAGGCCCTGCTCCAGCTCGCGGATCGAGGAGGCGTGGATGTCGCGCAGCCGGTTGCGGCTGGCGTCGTCGAGGGGGGCCGCGCGGACCTCCTCGAGCAGCTGCTTGATCATCGTGCCGATCCGCATGACCTTCGCGGGCTGCTCCACCAGCTCGCCGACGTCCATGCCCCCGTTGCCCTCGTCGTCGGCCCCCTGGGGCATCGGCACGGTGCCGACCGGACGCCCGTCCGGCCCGACCACGACGACCTGCTGGGGGCGCTCGTTGCCGTTCTGCGGTGCAGTCATGCCACCCATCCTGCCCGGTGGCGCGGACGCTCCGCCGGGGGCCGGGAGAGTGCGGGCCGACCGGGGGCAGGAACTAGGGTCGGACCATGGCATCGGGGGGCCGGCTGGACGTCGCTCGGGTCCGCGGTCTCTTCCCCGGTCTGTCCGACGGCTACGTCCACGCCGACGGCCCGGCCGGCTCGCTGGTGCCCGAGAACGTCGCCCACGCGGTCGGCTCCGCGCTGCGCACGCCGATCGCCGAGCGGGGCGGGGTCTTCCCGGCGTCCGGGCGGGCCGAGGCGCTGGTCTCCGGTGCCCGGGCCGCCGTGGCCGACCTGGTCGGCGGCCGGCCCGGCGGCGTCGTCCTCGGGCCGAGCGCGACCGCGCTGACCTATGGCATGGCCCGCGCGCTGGCCCGCACCTGGCGCCCCGGTGACGAGATCGTGCTCAGCCGGCTGGACCACGACGCCAACGTCCGGCCGTGGCTGCAGCTGGCCGCGACCACCGGGGTGCAGGTGCGCTGGGCGGAGGTCGACATCGAGACCGGCGAGCTGCCCGCCTGGCAGTACGCCGACCTGCTCACCCGGCGCACCCGGCTGGTGGCGGTCACCGCCGCCAGCAACGCACTGGGCACCCGGCCCGACGTCGCCGGCATCGCCGCACAGGCGCACGCGGTCGGTGCGCTGGTCTACGTCGACGCCGTCCACGCCGCCCCGCACGTGTTCCTCGACAAGGGCTCGCTCGGTGCGGACTTCCTGGCGGTGTCGGCCTACAAGTGGTGCGGGCCGCACGTCGCTGCTTTGGTGGCCGACCCGGAGCTGCTGGAGTACCTGCGGCCGGACAAGCTGCTGCCCTCGTCGGACCGGGTGCCCGACCGGTTCGAGACGGGGGTGCCGCCGTTCGAGCTGTACGCGGGGGTGAGCGCCGCCGTCGACCACCTGGCCGGGCTCTGCGCCGAGGCGATCGGCAGTCGCCGCGACCGGCTCCGGGCGTCGATGGCCGCCGTCGCCCGGCACGAGGGTGACCTGTTCGACTGGCTGGACCAGGCCTTGCGGGCCATGCGCCACGTTCAGGTCCTCGGCGAGCCCGAGCGGTGCACCCCCACGCTGTCGTTCACCGTCGCCGGCATGCGCCCCCGCCAGGTGGCCGCAGAGCTGGCCCGGGCAGGCATCTGCGCCTGGGACGGTGACTTCTACGCCCGGGAGCTCTTCGACGCCCTCGGGGTGAACGAGAGCGGGGGCGCGGTGCGCCTGGGGCTCATGCACTACAACACCGCCGACGAGGTCGGCCGGATCATCGACGCGGTCGCGGGGCTGCGTCCCCGCTGACGGCCCCGTCCCGAGGCTCGCCCCGAGCGTGCGAGGGGTGAGGAGGACGGGGTCCTCTTTCAGGAGCCGGGGAGGAGCAGCACCTTCCCGACGTGCTCGCTCGCCTCGACGACGCGGTGCGCCTCGGCCGCCCGCGCCATGGGTAGCCGCCGGTCGACGACCGGCCGGATCGTCCCGCGCTCGACGTCGGGCCACACGTCGTGCCGCACCGCGGCGACGATGTCGGCCTTGCCGCCGGGGCCGGTCGCCGGCCGCGAACGCAGGGCGGTGGCGTGCACCGCCGCCCGCTTGCGCAGCAGCGTGGCGATGTCGAGCTCCGCCTTCGACCCGCCCTGCATGCCGATGATCACCAGCCGGCCCCCGACGGCCAGCGCCTCCAGGTTCCGGGCCAGGTACTTGGCGCCCATGTTGTCCAGGACGACGTCGACGCCGCGGCCGTCGGTCGCCTCGCGCACGCGCTCCACGAAGTTCTCGTCGCGGTAGTTGATCGCGACCTCGGCGCCGAGCTCGCGGCAGACGTCCAGCTTGGCCGCGGTGCCGGCGGTGGTGAGCACGCGGGCCCCGGCGCCGGCGGCGAGCTGGATGGCCATGGTCCCGATGCCGCTGGACCCGCCGTGGACGAGGAAGGTCTCGCCCCTGCCGAGCCGGGCCAGCATGAACACGTTCGACCACACCGTGCAGGTCACCTCGGGCAGCGCGGCCGCCGTGGCCAGCTCCACCCCGGCGGGCTTGGGCAGCAACTGCCCGGCCGGGACGGCGACCCGCTCGGCGTAGCCGCCACCGGAGAGGAGCGCGCACACCTCGTCGCCGACCGACCAGCCGGTCACGCCCTCGCCGACCTCGCTGACGACGCCGCTGCACTCCAGGCCGAGGATCTCGCTGGCGCCCTTGGGCGGCGGGTAGAAACCCTGCCGCTGGAGCAGGTCGGCCCGGTTCACCGCGGCGGCCGCGACGTCGACGAGCACCTCGCCGGGGCCGCACACCGGGTCAGGGACCTCGGCCCAGGTGAGCACCTCCGGGCCGCCGGGTTCGCTGATCGTCACCGCGCGCATGGCCCGACCCTAGAAGGACCCCCTGCCCCCCGCCGCTCGCAGGCTCGCGTCGGGCGCCGGCAGGGGGCCGCTCTTGCCCTACGCCGCTCGCAGGCTAGCGTCGGGCGCCGTTGCCGCGCCGGAGACGGCGACGGTGCTGCCCACGGCGTCGCTGGCGGTGGCGAGGTCGGCGAGCACCGCGCCGACGGCCCGGCGGGACACCTTCATCCCGTCCGTCCCGCCCGTCCGGGACGTCGTGGCGGCCTCGTCGCCGTCGGTCAGGTAGACCGGCTGCACGATCGTCCAGTCCAGCGCGCTGGCCCGCACGATCTGCTCCTGCCGCTCGTGGTCGGCGATCTGCGGGCGGAGAACCAGGGCGAAGACCACCCGTGAGGTGAACGGCAGCCGGTCGCGCGTCTCGCCGACCCCGTAGGACGACTGGACGACGAGCCGGCGCACGCCGTGCCGCTGCATCGCGGCGACCACCGTGGCGGTCCCCCGCGAGCGCACGTCCAGGGGTGTGCCGGAACTGCCGCGCAGCCGCACCCTCAGCGCGGGCTCGGCGATGCCCAGAGCGACCACGACGGCGTCCTGGCCGTCCACGGCCCGGCCGACGTCGGCCGCGCTCGTCGCATCCCCGTCGACCCCACGGGCGCCGCGCCGTCCGCCGAACGCCGTGCCCGCCGCCCGCGCGAACGCGGTGACCTCGTGTCCTCGGGCGACCAGGGCGTCGACCGCTGCCCGACCCGAACCGCCCGTCGCTCCCACGACCAGTACTCGCATGACCCGCTCCTTCGGTGGTGGAGGTGCTGCCGGCGCGTTGCCGACGTCGTCCACCCTGGTCTGGACGGGCAGTCGGGAGAACGCCCGTCCGTCGCCGTTCCATGACCGTTCGTCCAGCGGATCTGGACTGGCGGTCCCCGCGCGGTCAGGCTCTCGGCATGGCCGTCGACCCCGCCGCCCCCTGGGCTCCCGTCGACCCGCTCGGGGGCGTCCTCGGCGACCTGCGCATGCGCGGCACGTTCTACTGCCGCGCCGAGGGCCGGGCACCCTGGGGCGCGGAGATGCCCGCGATTGCGGGCTGCATGAGCTTCCACGTGGTCACCGAGGGCGGCTGCCTGCTCGAGGTCGACGGCACGGTGCACCAGCTACGGGCCGGGGACCTGGCGCTCGTGCCGCACGGGCGCGGGCACCTGCTGCGCAGCGATCCGGGCGCGCCGATCGCGGGCCGGGCCGACCTGCTGCCGCAGGACTACCTCGGCGAGCACTACTCGGTGCTGCGGATCGACGGCGGCGGGGCGCCGTCCCGGCTGATCTGCGGGGTGGTCGAGCCCGAGCGGCCGGGTGCGCTGCACCTGCTCGACCTGCTGCCCCCGGTGCTGCTGGTCGAGGCCGGCGACGCGCGCGCGGGCTGGTTGTCGGTGCTGCTGGGGATGATCGCCGACGAGGTGCGCCAGGACCGGCCCGGCGCCGAGGCGGTGGTCACCCGGCTGGCCGACGTCATCGTGGTGCAGGCGATCCGCGGGTGGCTGGACACCGGGGCCACCGGGCCCGGGTGGCTGCGCGCGCTGCGCGACCCGCAGGTGGGCCGGGCGGTCGCGGCGGTGCACCGCGAGCCGGGCGCGGCGTGGACGCTGGACCGGCTCGCCCGTGAGGCGCGGATGTCGCGCTCGGCGTTCGCGGCCCGCTTCACCGAGCTCGCCGGCGAACCCGCGCTGCGCTACGTGACCCGCTGGCGGATGCACCTCGCCACGGCCGCGCTCGCCCGCGGTGCCCGGGTCAACGAGCTGGCCCGGCAGCTGGGCTACGAGTCCGAGGCCGCCTTCTCCCGGGCCTACAAGCGGGTGACGGCGGTGCCGCCGGTGACCGTCCGGGGCCGGCCGGAGGGATCCGCCCCCGGACGCGCGACGGCGCCGCGCCCCCGGGGGGATGCGGCGCCGTCGTCGTCGGTTACGCCCGGGCCTTGAGGTCCTTGCGCAGGATCTTGCCCGCCGCCGACTTCGGCACCTGCTCGATGAACTCGACGAAGCGGATCTTCTTGTGCGGGGCCACCTTCTCGGCCATGTAGGCCATCACGGCGTCCTCGGTGAGCTCCGAGCCGGGGGCCCGCACCACGAACGCCTTGGGCAGCTCCTCGCCGCTCTCCTTGTCCGGCACCCCGATCACCGCGGCGTCGGCGATCTCCGGGTGGTTGATCAGCACGGCCTCCAACTCGGCCGGGGCCACCTGGTAGCCCTTGTACTTGATCAGCTCCTTGACCCGGTCGACGACGGTGTAGCGGCCGTGCTCGTCGACGATCGCGACGTCGCCGGTGTGCAGCCAGCCCTCGCTGTCGATGGTGCCGGCGGTGGCGTCGGGGTTGTTGAGGTAGCCCTTCATCACCTGCGGGCCGCGCACCCACAGCTCGCCGCGCTCGCCCGGCGCGGCGTCCTCACCCGTGCCCGGGTCGATCAGCCGGCACTCGGTGTTGGGCACCGCGTAGCCGACCGAGCCCTTCGGCACCTCGCTGGTGACGCCGGGCGGCTCCGCGCCCGGGTCGGGCGTGGTGTGCGACACCGGGGAGAGCTCGGTCATCCCGTAGCCCTGGCCGACCGAGACGCCGGTGTCGGCGCCCTTGCGCAGCCGGTCCTGGGCGGCCAGCGCGAGCTGCTCGTCGAGCGGGGCGGCGCCGGAGAGGATCGAGGTCAGCGAGGAGAGGTCGTACTGGTCGACCAGCGGGTGCTTGGCCATGGCCAGCAGGATGGGCGGCGCCACGAACGCCCGGGTGATCTTGTGGTCCTGGATGGTGCGCAGGAAGTCCTCGAGGTCGAACCGCGGGAGGGTGACGACGGCGCCGCCCCAGGCCAGGCCCTGGTTCATCAGCACGGTGAGGCCGTAGATGTGGAAGAACGGCAGGACGGCGATGATCCGCTCCTCCTCGCCCAGCTGGATCAGCGGGCGGCACTGCGCGACGTTCGCCACCAGGTTGCGGTGGGTGAGCATGACGCCCTTGGGCAGCCCGGTCGTGCCGCTGGAGTAGGGGAGCGTGACCAGGTCGTTGGCCGGGTCGATGTCCACCTGGACGCTCGGGGCGTCGGCGCCGAGCAGGTCGAACAGGTTGGCGTGGCCCTCGGCGCCGTCGAGCACGATGACCTCGTCGACCGGCGACTTCTCCACGGCTGCGGTGGCGCGGTCCATGAACAGCGAGATGGTGATGAGCATCTTCGCCCCGGAGTCCTTCAGCTGGAAGGCGATCTCCTCGGGCGTGTAGAGCGAGTTGATCGGGCTCATCACGCAGCCGGCCGCGGCGATGCCGTGGAAGACCACCGGGAACCACGGGGTGTTCGGGCAGAAGACGGCGACGACGTCGCCCTTGCGCAGCCCGCGGGCGTGCAGGTTGGCGGCGACCCGGTCCACGTACTGGGCCAGCTGACCGTGGGTGATCACGTCGCCCTTGAGGCCGTCGATCAGCGCCGGTGCGTCGGGCTTCTCCCGGCCGGCCGCCAGGACGAACTCGGGGACGGAGACGTTCGGGATCTCGACGTCGGGATAAGGGCTGGACAGCGCCACGGGTGTTCCTCCTCGCATGGTGTGTGGCGCCAGTCTCACACCCGCGGTGTCCCCGCTCACAAGGGGGTTACCGGCGGGTTCGCCCGATCAGCGGGGCCAGAGCACCGACTGCGTGCAGCGGAACAGCGCGATGGTCTTCCCGGTGTCGGCGTTGCGCACGACGGCGTCCCACACCTGGGTCGTCCGCCCGGCGTGCACGTTGGTCGCCTCGCACGCGATGCGCCCCTCGCGCGCGGTGCCCAGGTGGTTGCTCTTCAGCTCGATCGTGGTGAACCCGCTGGAGCCCGCGGGCAGCAGCGCCCGCGTCGGCAGCCCGCAGCTGGTGTCGGCCAGGGTGACGACAGTGCCGGCGTGCAGGTAGCCGTTGGGTGCCAGCAGCTCGGGCCGGATGTCGAGGTGGCTCGTGAGCCGGCCGGGCTCGTGGGTGTCGACGACGATGCCGAGCAGGCCCGGGAAGGTGCCCGGCAGCAGGTCGTTGAGCTCGTCGGCGGTCAGGAACCCGGTGGCGGACATGGCTGGCAACGTAGCGAGCGCCCTCGGGACGGCGACCGGCACCCGCCTCGCCGGGCGACCTCCTGGCTCACCGTGCGGGGTCCTGGCTCACCGTCGACGCTGAGCCAGGACCCATAACGATCAGGTCACCTGATCATCAGGCGAGGCCGCGGACGGTGCGGAGCGGCGGGCGGGTGCCCTGGATGGACGCCACCATGTCCAGCGTCTGGCGGGTCGCGGCGACGTCGTGGGCGCGGAACACCCGCGCCCCCAGCCAGGCGCTCACCGCGGTCGCCGCGAGCGTGCCGGTGAGCCGTTCCCCGACGGGGACGTCGAGGGTCTCGCCGACGAAGTCCTTGTTCGACAGCGCCACGAGGACCGGCCAGCCGGTGGCCACGAGCTCGCCCAGCCGGCGGGTGGCCTCCAGCGAGTGCCGGGTGTTCTTGCCGAAGTCGTGCCCCGGGTCGACCAGCACCCGCTCCCGCGCCACCCCCGCCGCGACCGCCGCCTCGGCCAGGGCCGTGGTCCGAGCGACGATGTCGGCGACCACGTCGGCGTAGGCGATCCGGTGCGGCCGCGTGCGCGGCGGCAGCCCGCCGGCGTGGGTGCACACGATCCCCGCGCCCGCCTCGGCCGCCACCGCCGCGAGCTCCGGGTCGACCCCGCCCCAGGCGTCGTTCACGATGTCCGCGCCGGCGGCCAGCGCCTCCCGGGCGACCTCCGCCCGCCAGGTGTCGATCGAGATCGGCAGCGCCGGGTGTGCCGCGCGGATGGCGGCCACGAGGTCGACGGTCCGGCGCACCTCCTCGGCGGGGGAGACCTCCTCGCCGGGCGCGGCCTTCACCCCGCCGACGTCCACCATGTCCGCACCCTCGGCGACCACCCGGTCGACGCGCTCCACCGCCGCGGCCAGCTCGTAGGTGGCGCCGCGGTCGTAGAACGAGTCGGGGGTGCGGTTCACGATCGCCATGACCGCGAACGCGCCGTCCGGCACCTCGAGGGCCCCCAGTCGCAGCAACCCGCTCCCCGTCCGATCGTGGTGTGTGGTGGAGTCAGCCAACCAGACCGTCCACGAGGAGGCAGACAGATGGCGCAGACGACGGCGCACGGCGTCGAGGGGGTCCAGGGCCTGGTCGGGCAGCACCTGGGCCACAGCGACTGGGTGACGATCACCCAGGAGCAGGTGAACCAGTTCGCCGAGGCGACCGGCGACCACCAGTGGATCCACGTCGACCCGGAGCGGGCGAAGAAGGAGAGCCCGTTCGGCGGGCCGATCGCGCACGGCTACCTGACGCTGTCGCTGCTGCCGTCCCTGATGCCGCAGATCGTGGAGATCGGCGGGTTCCGCATGGGCGTGAACTACGGCACGGAGAAGGTGCGCTTCCCCTCCCCGGTGCCCGTGGGCGCACGGGTGCGGGCCGGTGCCACGCTCGAGGCGGCGACGCCGTTCGAGGGCGGCATCCAGATGAACCTCGCCGTGACCATGGAGGTCGAGGGCGGCAGCAAGCCGGCGATGGTCGCCACCGTCGTCTACCGCCGCTACCTCTGAGACCCCGCGGGGACTTCCTGCACCCGGAAGTCCCCGCGGGGCGGCCCCGTCCAGAGGCTCGCGCCGAGCGTGCGAGGCGTGAGGAGGACGGGGTCCTTCCTCAGTCGACGAGGGCCTGGTTGACGAGCTGGCGCAGGTAGTTGCGGATCGGCAGGGTGCTCGAGGGCAGCAGCTGCGTGTAGAAGCCGACGGTGATGTCCTCGACCGGGTCCACGTAGAACGCCGTGGACGCCGCCCCGCCCCAGCTGTAGTCGCCGATGTTCGAGACGACGCCGTAGCGCGTCGGGTCGATCACCATCGAGACCCCGAGACCGAAGCCCACCCCGCGCAGCGGGGTCTCGGCGAAGAGCGGACGGCCGAAGCTCTCCAGGTCCTGGCCGCCGGGGATGTGGTTGCGCACCATGTGCGCGAGCGTGCGCGGGCCGAGCAGCCGGCCGCCGTCGTAGGCGCCACCGCGGCGCAGCATCTCCGCGAACCGCAGGTAGTCCCCGGCGGTGGAGACCAGCCCGCCGCCGCCGGAGAGGAACGCGGGCTTGCTCAGCGCCGCCTGCCCCATGGCGTCGAGCGGGGCGAAGCCCGTGGGCGCGCCACCCGGCTGCCCGGGGGTGGCGGCGTAGAGCCGGGCCAGGGTGTCGGGGTCGTCCTCGGGGCGCAGCCCGAACGACGTCTGGGCCATGCCGAGCGGCCCGAAGATGCGAGAAGCGAAGAACTCGTCCAGCGGTTGCCCGGAGACGACCTCGACCAGCCTGCCCAGGACGTCGGTGGAGACGCCGTAGTTCCACTCGCTGCCGGGCTGGAACACCAGGGGCACCGAGGCCCACTGCCGGCAGACCTCGGCGGAGTCCGCGCCCGGCGGGGTGCCCCACTCGTGCCCCATCGTGCGGTACATCGCGTCCACGGGGTGGGCGTGGTGGAAGCCGTAGGTGAGCCCCGACATGTGGGTCAGCAGGTGCCAGATCCGGATCGGCTCCACCTGCGGGGCGGTCACCGGCTTCATCGCCGACCCGGCGACGTAGACCCGGGTCTCGGCGAACTCGGGCAGCCACCGCGAGATCGGGTCGGTGAGCTGGAAGGCGCCTTCCTCGTACAGCATCATCGCCGCCACCGAGGTGACCGGCTTCGTCATCGAGAAGATCCGCCACCGGGTGTCCAGCTCGACGGGGAGGCCGTTCTCCACGTCGCGGGAGCCGTAGCGCCCGACGTGCACCAGCTTCCCGTGCCGGGCGACCGTCACCAGGAAGCCGGGCAGCTGGCCGTCCTCGACGTAGCGGGCCAGCCGGCCGTCCAGGCGTCCCAACCGGGCGGGGTCCATGCCCACCTCGGCCGGGTCGGTGACCACCTGCAGTTCGTCGCTCACGCGCACCTCCGGGTCCCGGGCGCCGTCCGCCGCCGGGCGACGCCTCGACCGGCATCCTGACTCACGCCGTTGTGAGCCGGGACACACGGGGGTCTCGGCGTCCGCCCGGCTGCGGGCGCGACCTGCGATCAGACCGGGACGGAGCTCGCGGCCTTCTTGAGGTTCGAGCCGGCGGTCACCTTGACGGTGTTGGCCGCGGGGATGTCGATCGACTCACCGGTCTGCGGGTTGCGGCCGGTGCGGGCGGAACGCTGGGTCCGCTCGACGGTGATCAGCCCGGAGACGGCGACCTTCTCGCCACGGGTGATGGCGTCGACCAGCTCGTCCTGCAGGCCGGCGAGGACCGAGTCGACGGTCGAGGCCGGGACGTCGGCGCGCTTGGCGATGGCGGAGACCAGTTCGGCCTTGTTCATGTGTTTCCTCTCGTAGGCGGTGGCGGTGCCGTGTGCTCGGCACTCAGCCGGGTCTTCCCTCCCGGACGCGCGGCGCGCCGCCGGGGTTCCCGCACCCGCGCTCGTCGCGGGGTGCGGCCGGCCCGTCTCGCGGGAGTCCGGGCCGGCAGCACGGTGTCATGCCGCCTGCTGTCCTGGCCAGTGGGGGGTACCGCGAAACCCCGCAGCAGACCCGCCGGTCACAGCGGTAACGCCCCTCCGTGGGCCGGGCGACGCGCCGGGGCGGCAGGCCCCGGGGGCGCGCCCGGGGCCCGCGGGAGCGCGCCGGCGGAGGAGCTCCCTCAGACGTCGACGATGTGCGAGCGGACCGACGCGACCAGCTCGGGGCCGACCTCGTGGATGCCGTGCGCGGCGGCGCCGTGGGGCACCGCCTGGGCGAAGATGCCGTCCTCGTCGGCCGCGGTGAACGTGGCGTCGCAGCCGGGGATGACGTCGCCGCAGGCGAAACGCTTCATGGGGGTCTCTCCTCTGGTGGGGTCAGCGATCGGACCTGGCGCTGGAGGCCAGGTCCTCGATCCGCAGCAGCCCGAGCACGTGGCCGGTCGGGTCCGTGCAGACGACGGGGTCGAAGCGGTGGGCGGGCGGTCGGGTGAGCGCCCGGCGCAGCGCGTCGCCGATGTCGGTCGAGGGGTGCACCCGCAGCGAGACCGGCGCGGTGTGCACCTCACCGGTCCGCGGGTCGCAGAGCAGCAGCGCCGCGGGCTCGCCGTGCGGCCCCACCACGACGGCCGGCGGGGTGGCGGGCACGTCCTCGCCGAGCACGTACTGGCGCACCGGGCGCAGCAGGCTGGCGACGCTGTCGGTCAGCCGCGCGCGTGCCACGTGGGCGCGCACCAGCCGGGCGATCTCGGGGTCCAGTGGCCGGAACTCCGGGGCCGGGCGGCCGAGCAGCCAGCCCTGGGCCAGCGGCACGCCGAGGCGGGTGACGGCGGCGAGTTCCGCGGGGGTCTCCACGCCCTCGGCCAGCAGCCAGGCGTCGATGCGCCCGGCGAACTCGCCGATCATCTCGACCAGCGCCATGCGCACCGGGTCGCCGTCGACGTCGGAGACGAGGGCACGGTCGAGCTTCACCAGCTGCGGCCGGACGGCGGCCAGCTGCTGCAGCCCCGAGTAGCCGCTGCCGGCGTCGTCGAGGGCGATGAGCGCACCGCGCTGCCGCAGGGCGTCGGTCTGCTGGCGCAGGGTGGACAGGTCGTCGACGGGGGTGTGCTCGGTCAGCTCCACCACGACGCGGTGCAGGTCGGGCCGGGTGGCCAGGGCGGTCTGGATCACGTCGGTGCCCAGCAGGTGCGGGCTGACGTTCACCGTCAGGAAGGTGTTGGCGGGCAGCGCGTCGACCGCGGCGAGCGCCTTGTGGATGGCCAGCGCCTCGAGCTCGGCAGCGACCCCGGCCTCGGTGGCGGCGGCGAACCAGACGTCGGGCCCGGCCGCGCCGGGGAAGCGGGCCAGCGCCTCGTAGCCGGCGATGCTCGCCGCGGCGAGGTCGACGATCGGCTGGAACACGAGAGTCAGGTCGTCGGCGTCGGCGAGCAGCGGACGGCAGTCCGGCAGACCGATGGTGCGCGTGCCCAGCATGGTCAGGGGATCGACCGGTGCGCTCCGCTCCTTGACCGCAGCTATGCGCCCTCACCCGGCGGGGGGAGACGCGCCGCGCCGCCGGCGGGGACACCCGTCCGGATCCGTCGGGAAGCCGTGCCAGCATGTGCGGAGGACGCCCCCGGCCCGGGGGCAGCGGACGCCGGGTGGAGGGTGCGTGGCCACGAGAGGCTCCGCCGTCCCGGACGGGCAGGTCGAGCCGGACCCGCTCACCGATCCGCTGCGCGTGGCGGCGGCGCGCCGGCTGCTGCTGGAGGTCCCGGGGCCCGCGGCCTTCGACCGGCTCTCGGCGCTGGCGGCCCGGCTCGTGGACGCCGGCCACGCGAAGGTCACCCTCTTCACCGACCACGACGTCGTCGTCGGCGGGTACGGGCTGCCCGCCGGCGTGGTCGGGGGGCCGGCGCTGGCGACCGGCGCCCTCTCGGCCATCACGGTTCGCCAGGGCCGGCCGCTGAAGGTCGCGGCGGCCGCGGAGGACCCGCGGGTGGCGGATCTGCCCGCCGTCGCCTCCGGCGAGGTCGGGGCCTACCTGGGCGCGCCGTTGATGGCCGCCTCGGGGCAGGTCGTGGGCGCGCTGGCCGTGTACGACGCGGCGCCGCGGAGCTGGTCCGAGGACGCCGCCGAGCTGCTGGAGCAGCTGGCGGCCTCCGTCGTCGCCGAGCTGGAGCTCTCGGCGGCGCAGTCGGCGGTCGGCACCTCGCGGGCCTGGCTCGAGGTCGCGCTGGAGGCGAGCTCCGTCGGCATCTGGGAACGGGACCTGCGTACCGGGACGATCCACTGGGACGACCGGTGCGCGGCGCTGTTCGGCCTGGAGTCCGCGGTGGAGCTGAACTCGCTGGACGACGTCCTCGAGTCGCACGTGCACCGCGACGACCACGCCACGATGGCCGAGGCCATGCGGGTGGCGATCGAGGAACGCAGCGACTACACCATCGAGTTCCGGGCGCTGCGCGAGGACGGCGCCACCCGCTGGGTGCTCGCCCGCGGCCGCGTGGTCGCCGACGCGACCGGCGCACCGGCGCGGGTCCTCGGCACGGCCGTCGACATCACCGAGGCCCGCGGCCAGGCGCAGCGGCGGCTCACCGCCGTGCAGCGGGCCGCCGCCATCGCCGAGGTGGCGGCCGAGCTGGCGAACGCCGCCCGGCTGGACCAGCTCGCCGACATCGCGCTGCGCGGAGCGCAGGTGCTGGGCGCGGAGTCCAGCGCTCTGGCGGTCTTCGACTCGTCGGGCGGTCCGCTGCGGCTGCGCATGACCGGCAACATGGTCGCCACCGTCCGGGAGGGCGCGCCGGACGCCTGGCTCGAGGACGGCGTCGTCCTCCCGATGGACGACGCGCTCCCCGCGCAGCACGCGGCCCGGCACGGGCGCCGGTTGCTGCTCGGCGACCCCGGCGAGGCGGTTGCCCGGTTCCCGGCGCTGGAGCCGGTCGTCGAGCTGCTCGGGCTGGGGGCGCTGGCGACGATCCCGCTGCGCATCGAGGGGCGGCTCCTGGGGGCCTTCCTCGCGGCGTGGACCACCGAGCACGAGTTCACCGCCGACGACGTCGAGGTGCTCGAGGCGCTGGCCGCGCAGATCGCGCTGAGCGTCTCGCGCCTGCAGGCCGACGCCGAGCGCGGTGCAGCGGTCGCGGCGATGGCGCAGGCCAACCAGCGGCTGCGGCTGCTCGCGGACGCCGGCCGGGTGCTCTCGGGCACCCTGGACATCGACCAGCAGATCGGGCAGCTCGCCGCGCTGGTCGTGCCCGCCCTGGCCGACTGGTGCTGGATCCTGGTCACCGACGAGCAGGGCCGGCTGCACGGGCTGGCCAGCAGCCACCGCGACCCCGCGCGCCGCGAGGAGGTCCAGGCCTACGTCCGGGCGATGGTCGCGGAGATGACCGAGGAGTCGGCCGCGCGGCAGGTGACCGCCACCGGTCGCCCGATGGTGCTGCCGGACATCGACGGCGAGCACGTCGCCCGCGCGCTGCCCGACCCCGCCACCCGGGAGCTCTTCGCCCGGCTGGGCGCCGCCTCCGCCGTCGTCGTGCCGCTGGTGGCGCGGGGGCAGGGGCTCGGCGCGCTCGGGCTGTTCACCGCTGAGCACCGGGGCCCGCTCGGGGAGGCCGAGGTGGACACCGCGGTGGAGATCGGCCGGCGGGCGGGCCTGGCCCTCCACCAGGCGCGGCTGTACGGGCAGCAGCGCGACCTGGCCGACGCCCTGCAGCGCAGCATGCTCACCGAGCCGCCGCAGCCGGAGCACTGCGAGATCGTCGTCCGGTACGTGCCGGCCGCCGAGGGCGCCGAGATCGGCGGCGACTGGTACGACGCGTTCCTGCAGCGCGGCGGCACCACCGTGCTGGCGATCGGCGACGTCGTCGGCCACGACACCCGGGCGGCCGCCGCGATGGGCCAGGTGCGCGGCCTGCTGCGCGGCATCAGCTACTCCAGCGGTGGCTCGCCGGCGGAGGTGCTCACCGAGCTCGACCGGGCCGTCCACGGCCTGGCGCTGAACACGATGGCCACCGCGCTGGTGGCCCAGCTGGAGCCCGAGCCCGGCGACGAGGCCGGCCGGATGCGGCTGCGCTGGGCCAACGCGGGGCACCCGCCGCCGGTGCTGCTGGCCTCCGACGGCAGCGTCGTCCTCCTCGACGGCAAGCAGGCCGACCTGCTGCTGGGCGTGGCGCCGGAGACGGCGCGGGAGGACCACGTCGCCGTCCTCGCGTCGGGCGCCACAGTGCTGCTCTACACCGACGGGCTGGTCGAGCGGCGGGACCGCGACATCGACGAGGGCACCGAGCAGCTGCTGGAGGTGCTCGGCGAGTGCGAGGGGCTGCCCCTCGACGAGTTGTGCGACCGGGTGCTCGAGCGCATGTTCCTGCCCGACGCGGAGGACGACGTCGCCGTCCTCGCCGTCCGGCTGAGCTGACCCGAGCCCGCGAGGGGCGGCTCGTCGCGACGTGCTGGAGCGGCCCCCGTGCAGGGCCCCGGCCCGAGCCTGCGAGGGCCGGGGAGCACGGGGGTCCTCTTACTGGCCGGGCGGGACGTCCAGGTCGGTCGCCGTCCCGGCGGGGGTGCTCGCCCGCAGCTCGGCGTCGCGGGCGGCCATCGCCTCCTGCCGGGCCGGCTCCTCCTCCAGGATCGCCGCGGCCTTCCAGTCCGCCGGGATGGCGAAGGCGTCGACCAGCGTGGTCAGGTGCGGCCGCAGCTGCTTGAGCAGACCGTTCACCGTGGCCGTGAGCGCCTTGGCCCGGGCCGGGGTGAGCTGCCCGTGCTCCAGGAACCAGCCCTTGTCCGCCTCGATGGTCGAGAGGGCGTAGAGGTCGCACAGGGTGTCCAGCAGCGCCTTCGCCGCGGGGTCGCTGACGCGGTCCACACCTTCGACGAACGCCTCCAGGACGATCCGGTCGATGTGCGCCTCGGCGGTCTTCAGCACGTGGTCCTGGACGTCGTTGAAGACGTCGAACGGAGCCATGCCCTCGGTGGTGGAGTTGTTGCGCAGCCGCCGGATGGCGCCCTCGAGCGCGTGCTTCTCGCGGAACTCGAGCATCTTGGCCTGCCAGCCGCGGTCGAGCATCGGCACCTCGTCGTCCCGGCCGGGGACGGCGTCGACCAGCCGCTGGAGGAGCGCGCGGGCCGCCGTCCGCTCCAGCACCGTCTCGCGCACCATGTCGGCGACGAAGCCGACCCGGCCCCAGCCGTCGAGCGAGCCGAAGGCGTCCCGGTAACCGGTCAGCAGACCCTTGGCCACCAGCTGCAGCAGGACGGTGTTGTCGCCCTCGAACGTGGTGAAGACGTCGGTGTCGGCCTTGAGGTGGGGGAGCCGGTTCTCCTGCAGGTAGCCCGCGCCGCCGCACGCCTCGCGGCACATCTGGATGGTGCGGGTGGCGTGCCAGGTCTGGGCCACCTTGAGCCCGGCGGCGCGCGACTCCAGCTCCCGCTGGGCCTGCTCGTCGATCCCCTGGCCGTGCTCGTGCACCGCCGTCTGGACGTCGTGCATGGTGCTCACCAGCTCGTTCTGGGCGAAGTGCAGCGCATAGGTCTTCGCCAGCGCCGGCAGCAGCTTGCGCTGGTGCACCAGGTAGTCGTTGATGACGACCTCGCGCTCCTCGCCGGGGGCGGCGAACTGGCGGCGGGTGTTGCCGTACCGGACGGCGATGTCGAGGGCCAGCTTGGTGGCCGCCGAGGCGGAGCCGCCCACGCTGACCCGGCCGCGCACCAGCGTGCCGAGCATCGTGAAGAAGCGGCGGGTCTCGTTCTCGATGGTGGAGGTGTAGGTGCCGTCCTCGGCGACCTGGCCGTAGCGGTCGAGCAGCATGTCGCGCGGCACCGTGACGTGGTCGAACGTCAGCCGCCCGTTGTCGACGCCGAGCAGCCCGGCCTTGGGGCCGTCGTCGCCGATGGTGACGCCGGGCATCGGGTTGCCGTCCTCGTCGCGGATGGGCACCAGCCAGGCGTGCACGCCGTGGTTCTTCCCCTGGGTGACCAGTTGCGCGAAGACGACCGCCATCCGCCCGTCCTTGGCGGCGTTGCCGATGTAGTCCTTGCGCGCGGCCTCGTGCGGGGTGTGCAGGTCGAACGTCTGCGTCGCCGGGTCGTATGTGCACGTGGTGCGCAGCTGCTGGACGTCGGAGCCGTGCCCGGTCTCGGTCATCGCGAAGCAGCCGGGCAGGTCGAAGCTCATGATGTCGCGCAGGTAGGTCTCGTGGTGCCGGCGCGTGCCGAGCAGCTGGACGGCGCCGCCGAACAGGCCCCACTGGACGCCGGCCTTGACCATGAGCGAGAGGTCGACGAAGGCGAGCATCTCGATCGAGGTGACCGAGCCGCCGGCGTCGGCCTCGCCGCCGAACTCCTTGGGGAAGCCCAGGGTCACGCGGCCGGACTCGGCCAGCTTCGCCGCCATGCGCGTGACCCGCTCCCGGGCCTCGGCCATCGACTCGCCGTAGACCGGCAGCATCTCGGGGTCGTGCAGGTTCTCGCGGGCGTCGCGGCGCACGTGCGCCCAGCGGCCGTCGAGGGCCTCCTGCAGGTGGGCCGGGTCGACCGTGGTCGGCAGGGTGCTCGTCACTGTTCCTCCTGGGACGTCGGTCGTGCGGTCGGTGCGGGTCGGTCGGGTCCGCGGTCGGGCATCGGGATGACGCCGGTGAGCCCGGACCAGGCCAGGTCGGTGAGGTGGGCGGCCAGTTCGGCCCGGGGCATCGGCCGGTCGGCCCGCAGCCACCAGTCGGCGGCGGCGCGGACCAGGCCGATCAGCCCGTGCCCCCACGGTCCGGCGGGTGCGGGGTCGAGGCCGGCCCGGGTCAGGGCGGTGCGCAGCAGCCCGGCCGCCTCGTCGCCCACCAGGTCGGAGAGGTTGTCGATGGGGTCGGCATCGACCGGTCGGTCGGTCGGGTGCAGGTGGACCACGAACCGGTACAGCTCGGGGTCGGCCTCGCAGAAGGCGAGGTAGGCCTCGACGGCCGCGGTGGTCATCGCGCGCGGGGACCCGGCGTCCTCCATCGCCGCCCGCAGCCGGGGGAGCAGTTGCTCGGCGACCCGGGCGCAGACGGCCACGTACAGGTCGGTGCGGTCGGCGAAGTGCCGGTAGACGACGGTCTTGCTGGTGCCGGCCTCGGCGGCGATCTCGTCCATGCCGACGCCCGCGCCGTGCCGGCCGATCGCGGCGACGGCGGCATCGACCAGTGCGGCGCGGCGGGCACGGCGGTGCTCGTCCCACCGCGAGCTGCGCCGGTCCCGGACGGCCGCGGCCGCCTCCCCCGACGACGGTGCCACCGCCCCCCCTCCCATGGCCTCGAGTTTCACGGAACCCACGGTACCGGGTACTGTTGGTACCGGCCAGTCCCACCGACTTCGGAGGTCCCGATGGCTACCCAGAACCCGGCCACCCGCAAGGCCGCGATCGTCGGCGGCAACCGGATCCCGTTCGCGCGGTCCAACTCCGCCTACGCGCAGGCGTCGAACCAGGACATGCTCACCGCCACGCTCGACGGGCTGGTCGCCCGCTTCGGGCTGCAGGGCGAGTCGGTGGGCGAGGTGGTGGCCGGCGCCGTCCTCAAGCACGCCCGCGACTTCAACCTCACCCGCGAGTCGGTGCTGGGCTCCAAGCTCTCGCCGACCACCCCGGCGTACGACGTGCAGCAGGCGTGCGGCACCGGGCTGGAGGCGGCGATCCTCGTCGCCAACAAGATCGCGCTGGGGCAGATCGAGTCCGGCATCGCCGGTGGCGTCGACACCACCTCCGACGCCCCGCTCGCGGTCAGCGAGGACCTGCGCCGCGTGCTCATCGCGCTGAACAACGCCAGGACGTGGCAGGACCGGCTCAAGGTCCTCGGCCGGATCCGCCCGGGCATGATCGCCCCGGAGATCCCGCGCAACGCCGAGCCGCGCACCGGCCTGGCGATGGGCGACCACGCCGCGATCACCGCGAAGGAGTGGGGGATCGGCCGCGAGGAGCAGGACGAGCTCGCCGCCCGCTCGCACCAGCTCATGGCCGCCGCCTACGACCGCGGGTTCTTCGACGACCTGGTGACGCCGTTCCTCGGGCTGGCCCGCGACAACAACCTGCGCCCGGACTCCAGCGTCGAGAAGCTGGCGAAGCTCAAGCCGGTGTTCGGCACGGGCGACCCCGACGCCACGATGACCGCGGGCAACTCGACCCCGCTCACCGACGGCGCCTCGGCCGTGCTGCTGGCCTCCGACGAGTGGGCCGACGCCAAGGGGCTGCCGGTGCTGGCGCACCTCGTCGACGCGCAGACCGCCGCCGTCGACTACGTGCACGGCGGCGAGGGGCTGCTCATGGCGCCGGTCTACGCCGTCCCGGTGCTGCTGGCCCGCAACGGGCTGACCCTGCAGGACTTCGACTTCTACGAGATCCACGAGGCGTTCGCCTCGACGGTGCTCGCGACGATGAAGGCCTGGGAGGACCCGGCCTACTGCAAGGAGAAGCTGGGCCTGGACGCCCCGCTGGGCTCGATCGACCGGACCAAGCTCAACGTCAACGGCTCGTCCCTGGCGGCGGGGCACCCGTTCGCCGCGACCGGCGGCCGGATCGTCGCCCAGCTGGCCAAGCAGCTGCACGAGGCGGGCCCCGGCAAGCGTGGCCTGATCTCCATCTGCGCCGCCGGCGGCCAGGGCGTCGTCGCCATCCTCGAGTCCTGACCTCGCGCACTCGCCGGCTCCACCCGCACGACCGGACGTGCAGCCGCGCCACGGCCCGGCTGCACGTCCGCTCGGGTGGCCGCAGCGGTGGGCAGGCGCTCCCGATCCCCTTCCTGGAGGCACTGAACAATGGCTGACTGGTACACGAACTTCGCCAATTCCGGCTTCGGCACCACGATCACCAAGCAGCTCGGCCTGCCGCGGCCGGCGGAGCTGCGCCGCTACGAGCCCGGGCAGCCGCTGCTGCCGGGGCCGGTGGTGGTCGGCTCCGCCGGCCAGGGCCGGCTGCGCGACACGGTCACCGCCGTCCTCCGGGACGCCGGGGTGACGGTGCAGTCGCCGGTCACCGCCGACGGCGGCACCGACGGCGAGAAGCTCGGCGCGGTCGTCCTCGACGCGACGGGGCTGACCGGGCCGGCCGACCTGGCCAGCGCACACGACTTCCTGGCCCCGGCGATCAAGCGGCTGCGCACCTCCGGCCGGGTGCTGGTCCTGGCCGACCCGCCGTCGGACGCCGGCTCCCCGGCGCAGGCGGCGGCCCGCCAGGCGGTGGACGGACTGGTCCGCTCCATCGGCAAGGAGCTGCTGAACGGGTCGACGGCCAACGCCCTGTTCGTTCCCGAGGGCGCCGAGGCGTCGCTGGCGAGCCCGCTGCGGTTCTTCCTCTCCGGCCGCTCGGCCTACGTCGACGGGCAGCTGCTCACCGTCTCGCCGGCCGACGTCCCGGCCAACCCCGACGAGGAGAAGCCGCTGGCCGGCAAGGTCGCCGTCGTCACCGGCGCCGCGCGTGGCATCGGCGCGGCGATCGCGAAGGTGCTCTCCCGGGACGGCGCCCACGTGGTGGCCGTCGACGTCCCGGCGGCGGGGGAGCAGCTGGCGAAGGTCGCGAACGAGATCGGCGGCACGGCCGTGGCGCTGGACATCACCGCCGAGGACGCCGGCCCCCGGCTGGTGCAGCAGCTCGTCGCGCGGCACGGCGGCGTCGACGTCGTCGTGCACAACGCCGGGATCACCCGCGACAAGCTGCTGGTCAACATGGACGCCGCGCGCTGGAACTCGGTGATGGCGGTGAACCTGCAGGCGCAGCTGGACATCACCCAGGCGCTGCTGGACGCCGAGGCCGCGCTCAGGCCCGGCGCCCGCGTCGTCTGCGTCTCCTCGCAGTCGGGCATCGCGGGCAACCGTGGCCAGACCAACTACGCGGCGAGCAAGGCCGGCGTCATCGGCATGGTGCGCGCCTGGGCGCCGGAGTTCGCCGGCCGGAACGCCACGATCAACGCCGTCGCGCCGGGCTTCATCGTCACCGAGATGACGGCGAAGATGCCCTTCGGCACCCGGGAGATCGGCTCGCGGATCAACTCGCTGCAGCAGGGCGGGCTGCCGGTCGACGTCGCCGAGACGATCGCCTGGCTGTCGCAGCCGGCCAGCGCCGGGGTCAACGGGCAGACCGTGCGGGTCTGCGGCCAGTCGATGCTGGGGGCCTGAGGTGGCGACGACGGAGTTCGACGGGCCGCCGAACATGGCGGCGCTGTTCGCGAAGGCGGCGCTCACCGCGCGCGGCCGGGGCGGGGAGCTGCCGAACACCCGGCTGGCGCGCACCGGGGTGGCGGTGGACGGCGCGCACCTCGCCGACTACGCGCGCGTCTGCGGGTTCCCGCTGACGGACTCGCTGCCGGCGACCTACCCGCACGTGCTCACCTTCCCGCTGCAGACGGCGCTGATGACCGACCGCGCGTTCCCGCTCGCCCTGCCCGGGCTGGTGCACGTGCGCAACCGGATCGACGTGCTGCGGCCGGTCGGCGTCACCGAGGCGCTCGACCTCGGGGTGTGGGCGGAGCGGTTCGCCCGCCATCCACGCGGGGCGACGGTCGACCTGTGCGCGTCGGTCTCGGCCGGCGGCGAGGAGGTCTGGCGGAGCCGCTCGACGTACCTGGCGCGGGGAGCCAGCGCTCCCGAGGGTGCACCGGAAAGCGATGTGACGGTAGCGGTGGGGGACCTGGAGCGCCCGGTCGCCACCTGGCGGGTCCCGGCCGACGCCGGCCGCCGGTACGCCACGGTCTCCGGCGACGTGAACCCGATCCACCTCTCGGGGCTCACCGCGAAGGCGTTCGGCTTCAAGCGGGCGATCGCGCACGGCATGTGGGTGAAGGCCCGCGTGCTGGCGGCGGTGGGCAACCGGCTGCCCGAGGCGTTCGGCGTCGACGTCGCCTTCCGCAAGCCGCTGTTCCTGCCCTCGACGGTCACCCTCGCCACCGCGCAGGCCGACGGCGGCTGGGATGCTGCCGTCCGCAACGCGAAGTCCGGCACCGAACACCTGGTCGGGACCATCCGTCCGCGCTGACCAGGGGCTCTTTCCGTCGTCGATCATCGGCGAATGGCCGGTCGACACGCCGGTGACGGCCACCAGATGCCGATGATCAACGGGCTGCACTGACAGGAGAACCCGCATGGCCGTGTCGTTCGAGCTCACCGAGGACCAGGTCGAGCTGCAGAAGTGGGTGCACGAGTTCGCCGCGACCGTCGTCCGCCCGGCGGCCGCCGAGTACGACGAGCGGGAGGCCTTCCCCTGGGAGGTGCTGCAGGAGGCGGCGAAGATCGGGCTCTACTCGCTCGACTTCTTCGCCACCCAGTGGTTCGACGAATCCGGCCTCGGCATCCCGCTCACCATGGAGGAGCTCTTCTGGGGTGACGCCGGCATCGGGCTGGCGATCGTCGGCACCACGCTGGCCGCGGCCTCGGTGCGTGCGAACGGCACCGACGAGCAGGTCGGCCAGTGGATCCCGGCCATGTTCGGCACGGAAGCCCAGCCGAAGGTCGCCGCCTTCTGCTCCTCGGAGCCCGACGCCGGGTCCGACGTCGGCGCCATGCGGACGCGGGCGGTCTACGACGAGGCGACCGACGAGTGGGTGCTGACCGGCACCAAGACCTGGGCGACCAACGGCGGGATCGCCGACATCCACGTGGTCACCGCCGTCGTGGACCCCGAGCTCAAGGCGCGCGGGCACGCCAGCTTCGTCGTCCCGCCGGGCACGAAGGGCATCAGCCAGGGGCAGAAGTTCCTGAAGCACGGCATCCGCGCCTCGCACACCGCTGAGGTCGTCCTCGACGAGTGCCGCATCCCCGGTGACTGCCTGCTCGGCGGGCGGGAGAGGCTGGAGGAGCGCCTCACCCGTGCCCGCGAGGGCGCGAAGAGCGGGCGCACCCAGCCCTCGATGGCCACTTTCGAGCGCACCCGGCCGGCGGTCGGCGCGCAGGCCGTCGGGGTGGCGCGGGCCGCCTACGACTACGCGCTTGACTACGCGAAGCAGCGGGTGCAGTTCGGCCGGCCGATCATCGAGAACCAGGCGATCGCCTTCCAGCTCGCCGACATGCGGACGCGGATCGACGCCGCCCGCCTGCTCGTCTGGCGGGCCGCGTGGATGGCGCGCAACGGGCAGCAGTTCACCGCGGCCGAGGGCTCGATGTCCAAGCTCGTCGCCGGGGAGACCGCGGTGCGGGTCACCGAGCAGGCGATGCAGATCCTCGGCGGCAACGGCTACACCCGCGACTACCCCGTCGAGCGCATGGCGCGGGACGCGAAGATCTACACCATCTTCGAGGGGACCTCGGAGATCCAGCGCCTGGTCATCGCCCGCACGATCTCCGGCGTGCAGATCCGGTGACGCGAGTCGCCGCCCCGGCAGGGTGGTGACGACGGCGTCGGGCACCCGCCGGGCGCCCGACGAGCGTCCCGTGACCTGACAACCCGCCGGACGGCGTTCGGCACAGTTTCGACTGCATCCACGAGCGCGTCGGCCGGTCGTCGGCGATCCAGGATCACGAACGGGTAACGCGCAGGCACGCCCGTGCCAGGCGGCGTTGCGCCACCGGAGCGCCGGAGTGCGCGTGGTCCCGTGCTCCGTCGCCCGGCTCCGGGCGTCCGCGCCCGGCGTCCCGGGTTCGATCATCACGGGGGTCGGCGTGCGTTCCACGTCTCCATCTCGTCGTGCCCTGGGCCTCGTGGCCGTCGGTGCGATGGGCCTCTCCACGACAGTTCTCGCGGTCGGCGGCGTCGCGCAGGCGGACCTGCCCACCGACATCTCCTGGGGCACCACGTCGGCGTCGACGATGACGGAGCCCATCCCGGCCGGCGTGTGCGCCGTCGACTGGGTGGTGTCGGGGGCGTCCGGTGGCGGCGGCAACCACAGCAACGGCGGTTTGGGTGGGCGCGTCGAGGCCCGCCTGCCCGCGACCCCCGGCCAGGTCTTCGAACTGGTGGCCGGCCAGAGCGGCGCCCCGTTCGACATCCCGGGATTCGAGGGACTAGGCGGCGGCAGCGGCGGTCAGCCCAGTGGTGGCAACGGTCACTTCGGCGGTGGCGGCGGCGGGCGCAGCGCACTCCTCCTCGACGGCTCGCCGCTGATCATCGCCGGCGGCGGCGGTGGTGGCGGCTACTACGTCGGCGGGGGGAACGCCGGCCCGGTCGGCGTGAAGGGCGTCGACGAGTCGGCGGGTGTCCTCGGCGGCACCGGCGGCACGGCCTCGGCGCCCGGCGCCGGCGGCGCGTCCGGCTGGAGCTCCGGGACGGGCGGCGACGGCATCGGCGGGGTCGGTGGTGCGGCCACGGGCCACAATGCGGGCGGTGGTGGCGGCGGCCTCTACGGCGGCGGCGCCGGGGGCAGCGACGGTGAGGACGGCGCCGGTGGCGGTGGTGGCTCGAACCTGGCGCCCGAGACGGCCACGGTGAACGGTGTCAGTGAGATCGGCGGCAACGGCTCGGTCAGCGGAAACTACGTCGACTGCCCCGCGCCGAACGCTCCGACGCTGACGGCCCTGACCGCGGGCGACGGCTCGGCCACGGTCGCCTTCACCCCCGGCACCGACACGGGGACGGCGGTCACCGGTTGGGAGTACCGGGTGGACAAGGACGCCTGGGCACCGTTGACCACGACCTCGACCAAGGATGGCGCGCGTACCGGCACGGTCCCGGGTCTGACCAACGGCACGCCGGCGATCGTGGTCGTGCGCGCCACCAGTGGTCGGGGACCGGGCGCGATCAGCAACGCGCTGACCGTCACGCCGTCCGCCCCGGTCACGAGCACCCCGCCGGCTCCGGAGCCGGCCCCGGAGGAGAAGGCGGACACCCCCCGGGTGCCGGCCACCGTCCCCACCACGTCGCTGACCCTGACCACCGACAAGGGTGACATCACCAGTGCCGCCCCGGGCGAGGAGCTGGTCGTCATCGGCACGGGATTCCGGCCGAACTCGACGGTGGCCATCGTCATCTACTCCGAGCCGCGGCTGCTGGGGACCGCGACCACCGATGGCAACGGCGACTTCCGCACGGCGGTGACCGTGCCGGCCGATCTCGCGGCGGGCCAGCACAGCCTGGTGGCTTCCGGCTTCGCGCCGGACGGCACGGAGCGCTTCCTCCGCCTGGACGTCACCGTCGCCGCACCCGCCGAGGACGAGACGACGGCGCCCACCGGCGCCGGCACCACGCTGGCCTCCACCGGTGCCGACATCGCCGTGCCGGTGGTGGGCGGACTGGTGGCGCTCGCCGCGGGTGGCGCGCTGCTGCGTGCCGCCCGCCGTCGCGCCGCCTGATCCGTACGGCCGCACGACGCATCTGGGGCCCGGGTCCCGCCCTCACCGGCGGGCCCGGGCCTCCGGCGTCCCACGGCGCGTCGGATCACGCTGAGCACCTGTTCCGTCACTTAACATCTGGCGAGGCGCGCCACGGGCGTGCACGCAGGCCGACGACCGGGGGCACGGTATGGCGGACCCGGACCGGGGACGGCGCGAGGACGACACCCGTCCCACGCAGCGGTGGGACCGCGTCGCCGAGCCCGACGTGGTGCCGGTGCTCGGTCGCCCGCCCGTACCGCCGGTATCCAGTCGCGCCGCCGCGCCGCGGTACGGCGCGCGCCCGGCCGGGGGTGGCAGCCCGGCGGGCACCGTCGCCGACGCCCCTTCGGCCGAACGCCCGTGGGACGACGGGCCGTGGGACGAGCACTGGGACCAGCTCGTCTCGGACGACGGGTCCTGGGACGACATCCCCTCGGACGGCGGCACCTCGGTCGATGGCTCCTGGGACGACCAGTCGTGGGACGACCAGTCCTGGGACGACCCGTCGTGGGACGACGACGGCGAGGAGCCGGCCGGCGGCCCCCGGCGCCGCGAACCGCGGTGGCAGGTGGTGTCCCGCGGCATCGGCGAGCTGTTCGTGACGGCCGGTCTGGTGCTGCTCCTGTTCGTCGTCTACGAGGTGTACGTCACCGACCTGCTCACCGACCGCCGGCAGGGCCAGCTCAGCGCCGAGCTGCAGGAGCGCTGGGAGGACGCCCCCGCCGACGCCGGCCTGGTCCAGGTGGAGATCGGGGACGCGTTCGGCGTCCTGCGGATCCCGCGGCTGGGCGAGGACTACGCGCGCGTCATCCTCGAGGGGACCACCGAGAACGAGCTCTCGCAGGGCCCGGGCCACTACGCCGACACGGCGATGCCCGGTGAGCCCGGCAACGTCGCGCTGGCCGGCCACCGCGTGGGCAAGGGCTCGCCCTTCCTGGAGCTGGACGCGATGCGCGCCGGCGACCCGATCGTCGTGGAGACCGCCGACACCTGGTTCGTGTACCGGGTGCTGGGCGACCCGGCGACCGGCGACGTCGACGCCGACCCCAGCGGGATCCCCGGCATGCAGATCGTCAGCCCGAGCGACGTCTCGGTCATCGCCCCGACGCCGAACGCCGATGTCGCCGTCGGGCCGACGGGCTCCTACCTCACGCTCACGACCTGCCACCCGCGGTTCTCCGCGAAGCAGCGGCTGATCATCCACGCGGAGCTCGACGGCGCGGGCATCCCCAAGGCGGAGATGCCCGACGGCCCGCCGGCGTTGCGCGAGAGCTGACCGAGGAGGCTGCGATGTACGGCTGGATCTGGCGTTCCCTGCCCGGCGGGAGGGGCGCGAAGACGCTGGAGGCGCTGGTGCTGGCGCTCGCCGTCTGCGCCCTGCTGCTCTTCGTCGTCTTCCCCTGGGTGGAGCCGCAGCTGCCCTGGAACGACGTCACCGTCGACGGCTGACCCGGCTCACCCCCGGTCGAGCGCGCTCAGCACGGCGTCGAGCACCCGGGTCGCGCCGAAGCGGACGACGTCGTCGCTGACCAGCCCGGTCTCCGCCGCGGCGGACCCGACCGCGGCCCGGGCGTCGGCGTCGTCCAGCCCGGCGGTGTTCAGCGCGACGGCGGCGACCCGCGCGGGGCGCACCCACCCGGCGGCCTGCTCGTAGCCGCGCACGATCTCGCCCAGCGACGGGAGCGCGGTGCCCGGGTAGTCGGCGATCGCGGTGCGCCCGGCCCGGTGGCACAGCACCAGCGCGTCCGCCGAGGAGCCGTGCAGCAGGCCGAGCGTCACCCCCGAGTAGGCCGGGTGGTGGATCGAGCCCTGGCCCTCCAGCCAGAGCAGATCACCACGGGTCGCCCCCTCGCGCACCAGCCGGTCGGCGGCGCCGGCGACGAAGTCGGAGATCACGTGGTCCACCGCCATGCCCCACCCCGAGATGGCGACCCCGGTCTGCCCGGTGGCCACGAACACCGAGCGCAGCCCGCGGTCCCGCGCGGCCTGGTCGAGCTCCAGGACGACGCTCATCTTCCCGATCGCGCAGTCCGAGCCCACCGTGTGCACGACCCGGGCCCCGACCGGCCCGGTAAGCGGCACCCCGAGGTCGTCCGGCACCGCCCGCAGGTCCCGGATCCGGACCCCGGCCGCCCGGGCGGCCGCCGCCAGTTCAGGATCGGCGCCCAGATCCGTGTGCAGCCCCGCCTCGACGTGCATCCCCAGGCGCAGCGCCGCGAGCAGCGTCCGCCGCCAGGTGTCGGTCAGCCGGCCCCCGAGCGGGGCCACGCCGAGCAGCACCGTCGTCGCGCCGAGCTCCCGGGCCGCCGCGACGTCGGCGACGACCGGCACGGGGCGGGCGCAGAACGGGACGACGTCCACCGCCCGCTGCCCGGCGTGGACGTCGTCGATCACGCACACGACCTCGCGGGCGCCGTAGCGCAGCACCCCGTGGGCGGTCTTGGCGTAGGACTCCGCGAGCTGGCCACCGGTGAGGACGGCGAGCCGTTCGGCGCTCACGCCGCATCCTCCGTGACGAGCCCGAGCCCCGGTGCGTCCGGCAGCACCAGCCGCCCGTCCCGCAAGCCCAGGCCGGTGAACGGCTCGTCGCTGATCAGCAGGTGGCCGTCCAGGTCGACCAGATCGGCGAGGGGGCCCAGCTGGGCGGCCTGCGCGATGCCGAGCTGCGACTCGATCATGCAGCCGAGCATCACCCGCAGGTCCAGCGCGGCCGCCGCGGCGATCATGCGGTGGGCCTCGCGGATGCCGCCGCACTTGGCCAGCTTCACCACGATGCCGTCCGCGTAACCGGCGATGCCGGCCACCGAGGCCAGGTCCTTGCAACCCTCGTCGACGAAGACCGGGAGCCGGCCGGGCAACTCGCGGTAGCGGGCGAACGAGTCCAGGTCGGCTGCCGGGAACGGCTGCTCGATCATCTCGACCCCCAGCTCGCGCAGCCGGGGCAGGAGGTCGCGGGCCTGGTCGAGGGTCCAGCCCTCGTTGCCGTCGATCCGCAGCGGGGCGTCGGTGACCGACCGGATCGCCTCCAGCCGGGCGAGGTCCTCCGGCCCGCCCACCTTCACCTTGTAGACGGCGAAGCCGGGGGCGCGCCGGACCCGGGCGGCGGTCTCGGCCACGGTCGTGATCCCGATGGTGAAGCTCGTCGGCGGGAGCACCCCGTCCAGCCCCAGCAGCCGCCAGACCGGCAGGCCGTAGCGGCGGCCCACCCAGTCGTGCACCGCCCCGTCGAGGGCCATCTTCGCGCCCTGCGGGCCGTCCCAGGCGCGCAGCCGGCGGGCGATGCCCTCCAGGTCGCGCAGGTCGTCGCCGAGCAGCGCGCGCCCGTCCGCGGCGACGGCGTCGGCCATCGCGGGCACCGACTCGCCCCAGTAGGCCACCGGCGCGCCCTCGCCGTACCCGCGGACGCCCCCGTCGGCGAGCCCGACCACGAGCACCTCCTCGGTGTCCACCGACGAGCGGGCGATGGTGAACGTGTCGCGCAGGCGCAGTGTCAGGCGACGGCAGGTGAGTTCCACGGGGTGAGTCTGGCGGGCCACGGCCGGGATGTCTCGAACAGGCAACGATCCTGCTCAGCGGTCGGTTCGGGTTGTCGGCCGGCAGCGACGGGGTCAAGGTCGGAGGTGGACGACCTGCCCCGACCCCGGAGGTTCCCGTGCGCACCACCCGACTCCTGTCCCTGGGCGCCGTCGGCGCGCTCGCCCTCTCCGCCTGCGGCGGCGGTGGGGAGAGCGTCGACACCGGTGGCGGCGGTGGCGGCGGCGGGGACAACGTGCTCGTGGCCGCGGTGAGCGCGCAGCCCGACAAGCTCGACCCGCACACGACGACGGCCTACCCGGCGTTCCAGATCCTGGAGAACGTCTACGACACCCTCGTCGTCCCGGCCGCCGACGACCTGACGATGGAGCCCAGCCTGGCCGAGAGCTGGGAGACCAGCGAGGACGGGCTGACCTGGACGTTCACCCTCCGCGAGGGCGTCACGTTCCACGACGGCAGCGAGTTCGACGCCGCCGACGTCGTCTACTCGTACAACCGGATCATCGACGAGGAGCTCGCCAACTCGTACCGGTTCGCCAACGTGGAGTCGGTCGAGGCGGCCGATCCGCAGACCGTCGAGATCACCGTCAGCCAGCCGACGCCCAACCTGCCGGCGCTGATCGGCGGCTTCAAGGGCATGGCGATCCTGCCCGAGGGCGCGGCCGAGGAGTTCGACCTCAACACCGAGGCGGTCGGCACCGGCCCGTTCCAGCTGGAGAGCTCGGACGCGAGCAGCACGGTGCTGACCCGGTTCGACGAGTACTGGGGCCAGGAGCCCACGCTCGACGGGGTCGAGTTCCGCTACATCACCGAGCCGGCCGCGGCGCTCACCGCGCTGCAGAACGGCGAGGTGCAGTGGACCGACAACATCCCGCCGCAGCAGATCGAGTCGCTGGAGGGCGACGACGCCGTCGAGCTGGCCACCACGCCCAGCGTCGACTACTGGTACATGAGCATGAACTACGACCGGGAGCCCTTCGGCAACCCGCAGGTGCGGCAGGCGATCGCCACCGCCATCGACCGCGCCGCGGTCACCGAGGCGGCCCGGTTCGGGGCGGCGCAGCCCAACCAGACCGCCATCCCCGAGGACAGCTTCTACTACTACGACTACGCCCCGTTCGAGCCGAGCGCCGAGGAGGCGCAGGCGCTGCTGGAGCAGGCCGGCGTCCAGACGCCCATCACGATGGGCCTGATGGTCACCGACGAGTTCCCCGAGACCGTCACCGCCGCGCAGGTCATCGCCAGCCAGCTGCAGCCGATCGGGATCAACGTGGACGTCCAGACCGTGGACTTCGCGACCTGGCTGGACCGGCAGAGCCAGGGCGACTTCGACGCCTTCATGCTCGGCTGGCTGGGCAACATCGACCCGTTCGACTACTACCACTCGCAGCACATCACCGACGGCTCGAACAACTACCAGGGCTACAGCAACCCCGAGGTGGACCGGCTGCTCACCGAGGCGTCGACGGAGACCGACGAGGACACCCGCAAGGACCTCTACGACCAGGCGGCGCAGCTCATCGTCGACGACGTCTCCTACGTGTACCTCTACAACCCTGACGTCGTGCAGGCCTGGGCGCCGGGGCTGTCCGGGTACGAGATCCGCGCCGACAAGGCGATCAACTTCGAAGGCGTGGAGTTGCCCTGACCGGCTACGTCCTCCGGCGGATCGGCCAGTCGGCGGTCGTCCTCGCCGGAGTGAGCGTCATCGTGTTCGGCCTGGTGCACCTCGTACCGGGCGATCCGGTGCGGCTCGCCCTGGGCACCCGCTTCTCGCAGCAGAGCTACGACGCCCTCCGCGAGCGGTCGGGGCTGGACCAGCCGCTGGTCGAGCAGTTCTTCGGCTGGTTCGGCCGGGCCCTGACCGGGGACCTGGGGGTCAGCTTCCGCAGCGGCGAGACGGTGACCTCCCAGATCGCCGAGCGGCTGCCGGCCACGTTGACGCTGGCGTTCGCCGCGATCCTGGTCGCCCTGCTCATCGCCATCCCGCTGGGCACGATCTCGGCGCTGCGCCCGCGCTCGCTCGTCGACCGGGTCGCCACCGTGATCAGCCAGTTCGGCATCTCGGTGCCCGACTTCTGGATGGGGATCGTGCTGATCCTGGTCTTCGCCGGGACGCTGGGCTGGCTGCCCTCGGGCGGGTACGTGCCGCTCAGCGAGGACCCCGGAGCCTGGTTCCAGCGGCTGCTCATGCCGGCGTTGGTGACCGGCGTGGTCTCCGGTTCGGTGATCACCCGGTTCGTCCGGTCCAGCATGCTGGAGGCCCTGGGCGCCGACCACGTGCGGACGGCGCAGGCCAAGGGGCTGCCGCAGCGGCAGGTCTTCTCCTGGCACGTGCTCCGCAACGCCCTGCTGCCACTGGTCACGGTGACCGGCGTGCAGCTGGCCTACCTGCTGTCGGGGGTGGTCGTCGTGGAGATCGTCTTCTCCTGGCCGGGGCTGGGTCAGCTGGCCCTGCAGGCGGTGCAGGCCCGCGACTACCCGGTGCTGCAGGGTGCCATCCTGCTGTTCGCGCTGGTCTTCCTGGTGATCAACCTCGTCGTCGACCTCCTCTACACCGCCATCGACCCGCGGATCCGCCGATGAGCATCCAGCCGACCCCCGGGCCGCCGCCCTACCAGGAGCCGAGCGGCGAGCGCCGCCCGGAGGCCCCCGAGGAGCCCCCGGGCGGATCGCCGCAGCGGGAGTCGCGGTCGGCGCCGCCCACGCTGCGCCCGGCCCGCCCGCGCTGGCGGGAGACGCTCGGCCTGCTGGCGCGCAACCCGACGGCGGCGATCGCCTCGGCGGTCCTGCTGCTGATCGTGGTCGTGGCCTTCTTCGACGACACGTTCGCCCCGGAGGGGGCCAACGAGATCTCGGTGACCGACCGGCTCCAGTCGCCCAGCTGGGAGCACCCGTTCGGCACCGACGACCTCGGCCGGGACATCCTCAGCCGGGTCATCCTCGGCGCCTCGGTGTCGCTGCGGGTGGGCTTCCTCGCCGTCGGCTTCGCGCTCGTCGTCGGCACCCTGATCGGCCTGCTCGCCGGCTACTACGGCAAGTGGGTCGACGACGTCCTGATGCGGTTCATGGACATGCTCTTCGCGTTCCCCGCCGTGCTGCTGGCGATCGCCGTCCTCGCCGTCCGCGGACCCGGGTCGGGCAACACCGCGCTGGCGATCGGGATCGTCTACACGCCGATCTTCGCCCGGGTCACCCGCGCGAGCGTGCTGGGCGTGCGCGAGGAGGTCTACGTGCGGGCGTCGCGGTCGGTGGGGGCCTCGGACTGGCGGATCCTCACCCGGCACATCCTGCCGAACGCCGCGCCGCCGATCATCGTGCAGACCTCGATCAGCCTGGCGTTCGCGGTGCTGGCCGAGGCGGCGCTGTCGTTCCTCGGTCTGGGCACCCAGCCGCCCAACCCCTCGTGGGGGCTGATGCTGGCCGAGGGACGCGGCTACATCGACCTGGCCTGGTGGCTGGCGTTCTTCCCGGGGATGGCGATCTTTCTGACCGTGCTCTGCTTCAACCTGCTCGGCGACGGGCTCCGCGACGCGCTGGACCCGCGGCAGCGCACCCTGATGGCCGGGGGTGGCAAGTGAGCGGCG
This sequence comes from Blastococcus sp. SYSU DS0828, assembly GCF_054050975.1. Lineage (NCBI taxonomy): Bacteria > Bacillati > Actinomycetota > Actinomycetes > Geodermatophilales > Geodermatophilaceae > Blastococcus > Blastococcus sp. SYSU DS0828. The sequence continues at coordinate 124,983 of NZ_JBJHAK010000010.1, forward strand.
AGCCGGTGCTGGAGGTCGAGGACCTGCGGGTGCGGCTGCGCACCCCGCGCGGGCCGGCCGACGTCGTCAACGGGCTGAGCTACACCGTCGGCGCGGGGGAGACGGTCGCCGTGGTCGGGGAGTCCGGCAGCGGCAAGAGCGTCTCGGTGCTGGCGCTGCTCGGCCTGCTCCCCGCCCGGGTGGCGACGGTGACCGGCCGGGCGCTGCTGCAGGGCGAGGACCTGCTGACCATGTCACCCGAGCGGCTGCGCCAGGTGCGCGGCCCGGGCGCCGGCATGGTGTTCCAGGACCCGATGACCTCGCTGAACCCGGTGCTCACCATCGGCCGGCAGCTGGTCGAGGGCATCCGGGCGCACGGCGACGTCTCCAAGGCCGACGCCCGGACCCGCGCGGCGGACCTGCTCCGCGAGGTCGGCCTGCCCGATCCCGAGAAGGCGCTGGACCGCTACCCGCACGAGCTGTCGGGCGGCATGCGCCAGCGGGTGGTCATCGCGATCGCGCTGAGCAACTCCCCGTCGCTGCTGATCGCCGACGAGGCGACCACCGCGCTCGACGTCACGGTGCAGGCGCAGATCATCGACCTGGTCGAGAAGCTGCAGGCCGAGCACGGCACCGGCGTCATCTGGATCACCCACGACCTCGGTGTGGTCGCCGGGATCGCCGACCGGGTGCTGGTCATGTACGGCGGCCGGTGCGTGGAGGACGGCACTGTCGACGACGTCCTGGAGCGCCCGGCACACCCCTACACCCGTGGGCTGCTGGGCTCGCTGCCCGACCTGGCCGCACCGGTGGGCCCCGACGGCGAGGTGCCCGAGCTGACCGCGATCCCGGGTCTGCCGCCGCCCCCCACCGACCTGCCGCCGGGCTGCGTGTTCTGGCCGCGCTGCCCGGTGCGGGCCGATCCGCGCTGCGAGACGGAGCAGCCGCCGCTGGCGGTCGTCTCCCGCGCCGCGGCCGGCGGGCCGGCGGGCGCGACCGCGTCGAGCGCCTACGCCGGCGAAGGGTCGGGGAAGGGCGCGGGGCTGCCGCACCGCGCGGCCACCTGGTGCACCGAGGGCACGGACGGGGGGAGCCCGGCATGAGCGAGGACGTGCTGGTCTCCGCCCGCGGCCTGGAGGTGCACTTCCCCGTCGGGGGCGGCGGCCTGCGCCGGGCGCCGGCGAGCGTGCTGCGCGCCGTCGACGGCGTCGACCTGGACATCCTGCGCGGCGAGACCCTGGGCCTGGTGGGGGAGTCCGGCTGCGGGAAGTCGACGCTGGGCAACGCGCTGCTGCGGCTGGTGCCGCCGACCGGGGGGACGATCACCTTCGACGGCACCGACGTCACCTCGCTGGACCGCCGCGGTCTCAAGGAGATGCGCCGCCGGGCCGGAATGGTGTTCCAGGACCCGTTCGCCTCCCTCGACCCGCGGCGCACCGTGGCCCAGACGGTGAGCGAGCCGCTGGAGGTGCACGGCCTGCGCTCGGGCAAGCGCGAACGCGCGGCGCGGGTGGGCGAGCTGCTGGAGCTCGTGGGCCTGGACCCGGTGGTGGCCGGGCGCTACCCGCACGAGTTCTCCGGTGGGCAGCGCCAGCGCGTCGGCATCGCCCGGGCGCTGGCGGGGGAGCCGGACTTCCTGGTCTGCGACGAGGCGATCGCCTCCCTCGACGTGAGCGTGCAGGCCCAGGTGCTCAACCTGCTGCGCCGGCTGCAGCGGCAGCTGGGGCTCACCCTGCTGTTCATCTCCCACGACCTCTCCGCCGTCCGGCACATCTCCGACCGGATCGCGGTCATGTACCTGGGGCGGATCGTGGAGATCGGGCCCGCGGCCGCCGTGGGCAGCGAGCCGCAGATGCCGTACACGCAGGCGCTGCTGTCGGCGGTGCCCGTGCCGCACCCGGCGCAGGAGCGGGCGCGGGAGCGGATCGTGCTGCACGGCGACGTCCCCTCGCCCTCCGACGTCCCCTCGGGCTGCCGGTTCCGCACCCGCTGCCCGTACGTCTTCGAGCCGTGCGACGACGTCGACCCGGCGCTGCAGCCGGCCGGGTCGCCCGGCCAGCTGGCCGCATGCCACCTGCACGGCGTCGCCGGCACCCCCGTGACGAAGACCCCGGAGGGCGTCACCGCCGACCCCTGGGGGTCGGGGTCAGACGGCGGGGCCGACCAGCCGGGGGCGGGCCGCGGCGATCCCGACGGCCGTCTGACCCACCACCACGACCAGCAGGAGCAGCAGCCCCGGGACCCACTCCCCGGTGGCCTCGTGCAGCAGGCCGACGCCCAGCGGGCCGGTGGCGGCCAGCAGGTAGCCCACGCTCTGCGCCGACGCGGACAGCCGGCCGGTCTGGGCGACGTCGCGGGTGCGCTGCAGGATCAGCGCCATGGCCAGCGGGAAGGCCGCTCCCGTGCCGATGCCGTAGAGCAGCGTCCACAGCAGCGGGGCCGCGGCCGGGGCCACGAGCAGCCCCACGATCGCCACGATCACCGGCACGGTGCCGACCAGCACCCACCCCTGCTGGCCGGGGCGCCGCGCGGCCAGCGGCGGGACCACCAGGGAGGCGGGGACGCCCAGCGCGGCGGCGAGCGCCAGCAGGCCGCCGGCCGCGACTGGGGAGACGCCGGCCTCGGCCTGGAGGATGTCGGCCAGCCAGGTCAGCATCGCGTAGAACGAGAGCGACTGGAGCCCGAAGAACAGCGTGACGGCGAGCGCCACCCGGTCGCGCAGCACCGCGGTGCGGGCGCCCGAGGGGGCGGGCGGCGGAGGGGGGACGTCGCGCCGAGCACGGGCGAGCGCGGCCACGGCGACCAGGGCGGCCAGCACCGGCACGCCCCACAGCAGCAGGCCGACCACGGCGCTGCCGGCCGCGGCGGCCAGCGGCTGCGCCAGCCCGGCCCCGATGCTGGCGGACGCCGCCATGGAGGCGACGATCATCCCCACGACCACCGCGCTGCGCGCGCCGTACTCCGCACGCGCGACCGCGGGCAGCAGCACGTTGGCGATGGCGATGCCCCCGGTGAGCAGCACGGTGCCCACGTAGAGCCCGGGCGTGGCGGCCAGTCGCAGCAGGATCCCGATCGCCAGGAGGGCGACGCCGAGCAGCACGGCGCGGTGCACGCCGACGCGGCCGGCGAGAGCGGGGGCGAACGGTGAGATGAGCCCGAAGCAGACCAGCGGCAGGGCGGTGACGACGGCGAGCGCGCCCGTGGAGAGCGTCAGCTCGTCGCCGAGCTCCCCGAGGAGCGGGCCCACGGCGGCGAAGGGCGCGCGCAGGCAGAGCGCGACCAGGACCATCGCCACGGCCGGCAGGGCCAGCCGCCATGCGGGGCGGGTGCGGGTGCCGGTACCGGTCACGACCGGGAGCTGCGGCCGAGGTCGTGCTCGATCTGGGTGGCGGTCTCCAGCAGCGGCGGCACGTACTCGTCCTCCAGTTGCTCCAGCGAGGTGCGGCTGGCGCTGACCGAGAGGTTCACCGCGGCGACGACGGCGCCGCTGCGGTCGCGGACCGGTGCGGCGGCCGAGCGCAGCCCCTCCTCCAGCTCCTGGTCGACCATCGCGTAGCCCTGCGCCCGCACGGTGGCCAGCACGCGGCGCAGCTCCGCGGCGTCGGTGACGGTGCGCGAGGTCAGCGCGGGCAGCTCCGCCCGCGCCAGGTAGGCGTCGAGCTCCTCGTCGGGCAGGCCGGCGAGGAGGACCCGGCCCATGGACGTGGCGTGGGCCGGGAAGCGGGTGCCGACGGTGATCATCACGGTCATGATGCGCTTGGTGTGCACCCGCGCCACGTAGACGACGTCGTCGCCGTCGAGCACCGACAGGGAGGAGGACTCCTCGACCCGGGCGACCAGCGCCTCCAGGTGCGGCTGCGCGACCTCGGGCAGGGTGAGCCCGGACAGGTAGGAGTAGCCCAGCTCCAGGACCCGGGGGCGCAGCGAGAACTCCCGGCCGTCGGCGCGCACGTAGCCCAGCTGCACCAGCGTGAGCAGGAAGCGGCGGGCGGCCGCCCGGGTGAGCCCGGTGGCGCGGGCGACCTCGCTCAGCTGGAGCCTCGGGTGCTGGGCGTCGAAGGCGCGGATGACGGCGAGACCGCGGTCGAGGGACTGCACGAAGGTGCCGTCCCGGACGGGCACCGGCCGCTCGTCGGGCACGGAGGTCACGGCGCTCCTTCGGTCGGATCGGTGGTGAGCGGCATCACTGTACGGTGCGCATCGGGAACGCGAGTGCGGTATGCGCACGGATACGGCACGGTCACGACCGTTTGACGTGACAGCGCTCACGTGTCAGCGTTCCTCCGTTCACATCGCACACATGCGTTCGCATAGCGAACACATGTGACGCTCGGTCGTCATCGAAGGAGATCTCATGCGCCGCACCGTCGCTGCGTTCGTCACCGCGCCGCTGATGCTGGTCGCCGCCTGCGGCGGCTCCGACGAGGAGGCGGGCGGCACCACCGGTGGTGGCGAGGGCGGCGGGCTCGAGCAGGTGTCGGTCGGCGTCATCCCCATCGTCGACGTCGCGCCGATCTACCTCGGTGACCAGCAGGGCTTCTTCGAGGAGTGCGGCCTCGACCTGACCCTGGAGACCGGTCAGGGCGGCGCGGCCATCGTGCCCGCGGTCGTCAGCGGCCAGTCGCAGTTCGGCTTCAGCAACGTCACCTCGCTGCTGCTCGCCGCCAGCGAGGGCCTGCCGCTGCAGGTCGTCGCGAACGGCGTCGCCTCGACCGGTGAGCAGGGGGCCGACTTCGGCGCCGTCGTCACCACCCCGGACTCCGGCATCACCGGTGCCGCCGACCTCGCCGGCCGCACCGTGGCGGTCAACACGCTGAACAACATCGGGACGACGACGGTGCGCGAGTCGGTCCGGGCCGCCGGTGGCGACCCGGACAGCATCCAGTTCGTCGAGCTGCCGTTCCCGGAGATGCCGGCCGCCCTCGAGCAGGGCAACGTCGACGCCGCCTGGGTGGTGGAGCCCTTCCTGGCCCTGTCGACCGGTGAGGGCGCCCAGGTCGTCACGTCGAACTTCGTCGACACCGCCGACGACCTCACCGTGGCCACGTACTTCACCAGCCAGCAGTACGCCCAGCAGAACCCCGAGGCCGTCGAGTGCTTCAGCGACGCGATGGCGCAGTCGCTGGAGTACGCCCAGGAGAACCCGGACGCCGTCCGCGAGATCCTCGGCGAGTACACCCAGATCGACCCGGCCGTCGCCGAGCAGATGACGCTGCCGGCGTGGCCGGCCGAGATCAACCGCGACTCGGTGCAGACCCTTGCGGACCTCGCGGTCGAGGACGGGCTGCTCGACGAGGCGCCGGATCTGGACGCCCTGCTGCCGTGACCGGGTCGACCGCCACCCGGGCGTCGGCGGATCCCGCCGCCTCGCCGGCCCGCTCTCCGCAGGCGGGCCGGCGGCGGCAGGTGCCGGCCTGGGCCCTGGGGCTGCTGGGCCTGCTCGCGCTGATCGCGCTGGTCGAGATCGCGCCGCGGATCGGCCTGGTTCCGCGGCGCTGGTTCCCGCCGTCCTCGGAGATCGGCGCCGAGCTGCTCGTGCAGTTCGGCCGCCCGGAGTTCTGGACCGCGGTCCTGGACACCCTCGAGGGCTGGGCGATCGGCCTGGCGATCGCCGCGGTGGCCGGCGTGCTGCTCGGGCTGCTGCTCGGCACGTTCCGGTTCGCCCGCGAGTTCACCGCCTCCACCATCGAGTTCCTGCGCCCGATCCCGTCGGTGGCGCTGATCCCCATCGCCGTCCTGCTGTTCGGCAACGACCTGGAGAGCGAGCTGCTCCTGGTCGTCTACGCCTCCTTCTGGCAGATCCTCATCCAGGTCCTCTACGGCGTGCAGGACGTCGACCCGGTCGCGCAGGACACCGCGCGCGCCTACGGGCTGGGCCCCTGGGCGCGGGTGCGGCACGTCACCTGGCCCACCGCGCTGCCGTACGTGATGACCGGGCTGCGCCTCGGGGCCGCCGTGGCGCTGATCCTCGCGGTCACCGCCGAGCTCGTCATCGGCACCCCGGGCCTGGGGCAGCTGCTCAACAACGCGCAGAGCAGTGGCGCGGTGGCGGCCACCTACGCGATCGTCGTCGTCACCGGGATCCTCGGCGTGATCGTCAACCTGGTCTTCCGGGCCGTCGAACGGCGGGCGCTGTCGTGGCACCCGTCCCAGCGAGCGGAGGTGGCGGCATGAGCGTGCTGCGTCGCGTGGCGATGACCCTCGGCCTGCCGGTCATCCTGCTCACCGCCTGGTGGTTCGCCAGCGCCGGGAGCACCAACTTCTTCTTCCCGCCGCTGTCGGAGATCCTCGAGAGCCTGGTCGAGGAGTGGTTCGGCCCGCGCCTGGCCGCCGACGTCTGGCCGAGCCTCTACCGCCTGGCGGCCGGCTACGCCCTGGCCGTCGCGGTGTCCCTGGCCCTCGGCGTGCTCATCGGCACCTCCCGCACGGTGCGGGCGGTGACCGAGCCGGTGTTCGAGTTCTTCCGGGCCATCCCGCCGCCGGTGCTGGTGCCCATCTTCATCCTGCTGTTCGGCCTCGGCGACGGCATGAAGATCGTCGTCATCGCCTTCGGCTGCATGTGGCCGATCCTGCTGAACACCGTCGAGGGCGTGCGCGCCGTCGACGAGGTGCTCAGCGACACCGGCCGCGTGTACGGCCTCCGCGGCTGGTCCCGGCTGCGCCGCCTGGTGCTGCCCAGCGCCAGCCCGCAGATCTTCGCCGGGCTCCGCCAGGGGCTCTCGGTCGCGATCATCCTCATGGTCATCAGCGAGCTCTTCGCCGCGACCAACGGGCTCGGCTACGCCGTCGTCCAGGCCCAGCGCAGCTTCGCCATCGCGGAGACCTGGGCGGGCATGCTCATGCTCGGCCTGCTCGGCTTCCTGCTGGCCCTGCTGTTCCGGATCGTCGAGAGCCGGCAGCTCGCCTGGTACCACGGCCTGCGCCGCGCCCAGCGCTCCTCCTGACCTCCTTCACCACCTGGAAGGTTCCCCATGCTCGACGTCCGCGGCATCAAGAAGGTCTACGAGAGCAAGGACCGCACGGTCGAGGCCGTCCGCGACCTCACGTTCACCCTCCCGGCCGGGGAGCTCGCCTGCCTGGTCGGGCCCTCCGGCTGCGGCAAGACCACGCTGCTGAAGATCATGTCCGGCCTGCTGGAGCCGACGTCCGGCGAGGTCCGCATGGAGGGCGAGGTCGTCAACGGCCCCCCGCCGGGGATGGCCGTGGTCTTCCAGGAGTACGGGCGCAGCCTCTTCCCGTGGATGACGGTGCGGGAGAACGTGGAGCTGCCGCTGAAGCAGAAGAAGCTGCCCGCCGCCCGCCGCAACGAGCTGGTGGAGGAGTCGCTGGCCGCCGTCGGCCTGGCCGAGGCGCACGCGGCCTACCCGTGGCAGCTCTCCGGCGGGATGCAGCAGCGCGTGGCCATCGCCCGCGCGGTCGCCTACGAGCCGCACGTGCTGCTCATGGACGAGCCGTTCGCCGCCGTCGACGCGCAGACCCGCGCCGACCTCGAGGACCTCATCCGCGACCTGTGGCACAAGTTCGGCGTCACCACGCTGTTCGTCACCCACGACATCGACGAGGCGGTCTACCTCGGGCAGCGGGTGCTCATCCTGTCGAACTCGCCGACGGTCATCCGCGACGACCTGGTGATCGACCTGCCCGACGAGCGCGACCAGCTCACCACCCGCTCGTCCCCGCGGTTCGCCGAGCTCCGCGCGCGGGTCTACGAGCAGATCCACCGGCCCAAGGACGAGCCGGCCGAGGAGCCGGCGCAGCCGGTGGCCGCGAGTCCGGTGACCGGGCCCGCACCGGCCGCACCCGACCACTCGGGGTTCTGACCGCTCCCCGAGGGGCCCGGCGCGAGACGCGCGAAACGGGGCCCCGGCAGCTGCGCCGGGGCCCCGTTCGCCGTCTCTCGCGGGCTCAGCGGTTGGCGCGCTCCGCCTGGGCGAAGCCGGCGCGCAGGAACCTGTCGATGTCGTGCCACGTCGGTGCGGCGCGGTTGACCACCCGCTCGCGCCCGGCGTGGTTCGTCATCCACGTCGTGGAGACCTCGGCGCCGATGATGTCGTCGACCGAGTGGCCGGCGTCCGGCACGAGCGTGAACCTCGCCTCGTTCCCCTCGGCCGTCGTCGTGTCGTAGACGAGCCGGCTCTGGTTGTACGGCAGCAGCGGGTCGGCCAGGCCGTGGAGCACCCACACCGGGATCTCCTCGCCCTCGATGTAGCTGCTCGGGTCCGCGGCCTCGGTCTCCTCCGGGCACGCCTGGATGCTCAGCTGGCCCGGGAACTCCTCGCCGGGGCAGTGGATCAGCAGGCTCTCCGGGGACGTCGGGGCATCGTGGGGGTAGATCCCCGGCTGCATCGGCAGGTCGTTGTCCGCGGCGAACGTGTCCATGGAGAGGAAGTCGGTCGGCGGGAAGAACGGCACGGCCACCTGCACGGCGCTGGAGGTGCCGTCGACGCCCGTCTCCCCGGGCAGCTGCTCGATGTCGCTCGTCGTCGCGGCGAACGCCGCCGACCAGCCGCCCGAGGAGTTGCCCATGAACGCGAAGCGGTCCGGGTCGAGGCCGTACTGCGCGGCGTTCTCCCGCAGGTAGCGGACGGCGGCCCGCACGTCGTAGCCCTGCTCGGGGAACCGGGCGTCGGCGCTGGAGCGCACGTTGATGGTGGCGACGGCGTAGCCGCGGCCGGTGAACTCCTCGACGACGTCGAGCGCCTGCTCGCCGGTCTTCACGTCGTTGCTGAACCACGCGGAACCGGAGTGCCAGACGACCAGCGGCAGGGCGTGCCGGCGGGGGGTGCCGGGGAGGTGCAGGTCGAGCAGGTTACCCGGGGTGGCCGGGCCGTAGGCGAGGTCGCTGATCACGGTCGGCTCGGGAGCGGGCGGTGCCGCCTGGGCGGGCGTGGCCAGGGCCAGCGCGACGGTGGAGGCGGCGGCGAGGCCGCAGGCGGCGGTGATCGCGCCCTGTCGTCGGGGTGCACGTGCGGTGTGCTGCATGGGATCCGGACTCCATTCCTGGTGGCGACGTTGCCGGTGCGGAGCGTGGGTGGTGTGAGGCTAGGCACACCCTCGGCCGGACACGAGGAGCAGCTTCCACTCGCTGGAAACCGGCTGGGACCGGGCGATGCGGCGCCGCCGCGGGAGTCGAGCGTGTGTGCCGATCGGCAGATCGAGCCGCGCTTCCTGCCGGTCCGCGCACGGCGTCCGGCGCCGGGTTCGGCGCGGTGGGCCGGGAGCGGGCGTCCGGGGTGACGCACTAGCCTCGACGGCGCCAGGAGGGCTCGCCTAGTGGCCGATGGCGGCGGTCTTGAAAACCGCTAAGAGGTAACCCCTCTTCGTGGGTTCGAATCCCACGCCCTCCGCGCTGCGGTGCCGCAGGGCGTCGTCACCTCGCCCCGGCACGTCTCCGCGCTGCCGCCTGACCTGCGGCGGATCCCACCCCGCACCCGATCGTCCCAGACAGTGGGACGCTGCCGGGTCGGATCCGGCGGTCCGGGAACTGTTTCGCAACGGTAAAGAGCCTGGTCGGATCCGTAGTCGCCCGCCGCGGGGTGCGGCCCCTGCGTAACCGGGCGGTGTCGATATGTAGACACACGTGCAGGCCGCATCTAACGTCCCGCTCGACCGTCCGCGAGCGGCCGCCGGTGGCCCCCCACCGTCCGGCTGGACGGTCTTCCTCCGAACGCAGGAGAACCATCCTTGAAGAGAGCTCTGGCCGTCGTCGCCGGTGCCGCCCTGGTCATGGCGGTTCCCGTGACGGCTTCCGCCGCACCCCCCGCAGAAGACGCCCCCGCGACCCCGCAGCGCGCCCACGACCTGCCCAACCCGCTCGCCGAGACGCAGCAGGCGCTGCGTGCCGAGGCACTCGAGCAGGTGCTCACCGGGCAGGCCACGCCGCGCGGCAACAACAAGGTGGTCGAGGTCGCCCGGGGCCGCTACGTCGAGCTGGCCCAGGAGGACAGCGACGCGATCTGGACCGTCCTCGGCGAGTTCAGCGACCTGCCGCACAACTCGATCCCGGAGCCCAAGCGGTCGGTGGACAACACCACCATCTGGACCCCGGACTTCTCGCAGGGCTACTTCGACACCCTGCTGTACAGCTCCGAGCCGGGCGTCAACTCGGTGGCCAACTTCTACGAGCAGCTCTCCTCGGGCCGCTACACCGTGACCGGCGAGGTCGAGGACTGGGTGCAGGTGCCCGGCACCGGCGCCTCCTACGGCGACAACGACCTGGGCGACAGCGCCGTCTGGGGCTTCATCAACGACTCGGTCAACACCTGGTACGCCAACCAGCTGGCCGCCGGCAAGACGGCCGAGCAGATCGACGAGTACCTCTCGCAGTTCGACGTCTGGGACCGCTACGACTCCGACGGCGACGGCAACTTCGACGAGGCCGACGGCTACATCGACCACTTCCAGGCCGTGCACTCCGGCGAGGGTGAGGAGGTCGGTGGCGGCGTCCTCGGCGACGACGCCATCTGGAGCCACCGCTGGTACAACCAGACCAACCGGATCGGCACCGCCGGCCCGACGGTCAACGGTGCGGTCAACCCGCTCGGCGGCACGCAGGTCGGTGGGTCGAAGTACTGGATCGGTGACTACACCGTCGAGCCCGAGAACGGCGGCGTCGGCGTCTTCGCCCACGAGTTCGGCCACGACCTCGGTCTGCCCGACCTGTACGACACCTCCGGCAACAGCGGCGGCGCGGAGAACAGCACCGCCTTCTGGACGCTGATGAGCTCCGGCTCCTACGGCAACTCCGGCCGCCCCGAGGACGGCATCGGCACCCAGCCGATCCACATGGGCGCCTGGGAGAAGCTGCAGCTGGGCTGGCTCAACTACGAGGTGGTGCAGCCCGGCGAGAGCGCGAACCTGCGCCTCGGCCCGGCGGCGTACAACTCCAAGGAGAACCAGGCCGCCGTCGTCGTCCTCCCGGACAACGAGGTCACCACCACGATCGGCACCCCGTTCGAGGGCGAGGACTTCTGGTACTCCGGCTCGGGCGACAACCTCGACCACAGCATGCTGGCGCCCAAGCCCGCGGGGGCGGCTGAGCTGACCGCCCAGGTCAAGTACGAGATCGAGGCGGACTGGGACTACGCGTACGCGGTGTACACCACCGACGGCGGGGCCACCTTCACGTCGATCCCGACCAACCTGTCGACGACCACCGACCCCAACGGCCAGAACTTCGGCCACGGCATCACCGGCAGCACCGGTGGCGAGTGGGTCGAGCTCACGGCCGGCCTGGCGGGCGTGCCCGACGGGGCGCAGGTCGGCTTCCGGTACTGGACCGACGGCGCGGCCACCGAGCCGGGCCTGCAGGTCGACGCCGTGGCCATCGACGACGCACCGGTGACCGACTGGACGCTGGACGGCTTCGAGCTGACCACCGGTACGACGACGAACTCGTACTTCAACGCCTACATCCTCGAGAACCGGGCCTACACCGGCTACGACACGGGGCTGAAGACGGGGCCGTACAACTTCGGTGACCCGCGGCGTCCGGACTGGGTGGAGCACTTCCCGTACCAGGACGGCCTGCTGATCAGCTACTGGAACACCCAGTACAACGACAACAACGTCGGCGCCCACCCCGGTGCGGGCCTCGTCCTCCCGGTCGACGCCCACCCGGGCCTGCTCTACGAGCCGACCGACGACGAGGGTGAGGACCGCACCAACGGCGAGAGCTGGCGGCCGCGGGTCCAGTCCTACGACTCGACCTTCGGGCTCCAGCCGACGGACAAGCTGACGCTGCACGACCCGGACACCGGCGTGGCCGGCCGGGTCGGCGGTCTCCCGGCCGTCCGCACCTTCGACGACACGCTCGACTGGTGGGTGGCCCCGGGCGAGCAGCCCGACGCCAACGGCTGGACCGGCGTCGACGTGCCGAAGACCGGCACGACGATCACCGTCACCGGCATGAGCGCGCAGGGTGCGCTCATGCAGGTCCGGGTCAACTGACCCGGTAGCGCAGCACGCGAACGGCCCGCCGGCACCCGCCGGCGGGCCGTTCCGCGTCCCCGGGACGGTGCGCCGGGCAGCGACGTGCGGGCGCGGCGCGCGACCCCCCGGGGACGGCGCCCGCAGCGCGCATCGCGGCCCCTCGGCGCGGCCGCCCGACATGCCGGGCGGCAGCGCCGGCGAGGGGTGACCGGTCCGACCGCCGACGGCATCCACGCTGGTCGACGCGGTGCATGTCGACATGGCGGTGGCCCGCGGGACGGGTCACCGTGCCGCGGCAGGGGCGGTCGCAACGATCCGGTGACGGGCCTTCCGGTGAGGCGCCGAACCCGCCGATCGCGGGGTCGGTGCGCCGTAACTTCTCCCGTGATCGCGGCACCTTCCCCGGCCGCGACGAGGCACGGAGGAGTTTCCCGGTGATCATGGGCACGATGCTGCTGTGGCCCGCCGCGGCGGTGCTCGGTTTCCTGCTGTGCACCGCGGTCGTGGTCGCGCTCGGCGCGAGCTCCACCGCCCGGTACGAGTACGCCGGCGCGGCCGCCACCCAGCAGGTCCAGCGCGCGGCGGCGAGGGCCGCCGGCACCCACCCGGCCGGGCGCCGCGCCGCCCCCGCCCCGGCCGGGCGCGGGACCCAGCGGAGCCCCCAGGCGGTCGCCCTCGCCGTCCGGCCCGCCGCGGCGCCCGCGCCCGCGCGGCCGGCCGGCCCCACTCCCGGGGCCGCCAACGGCTGGTGGCTGGTCGACGGGTCGGCGCAGGCCATGGCCGGCCCCTTCGCCGACCGGATCGACGCCGACTGGGCGGCGCTGGCGGGTGAGCTGGCGGCCGTGACCGTGTTCGGCGTCCCCCGGGCCGACGGCACGATCGCCCCGCGCCCCTCGCCGGCGGACCGGGTCTGGCTGACCGAGCTCGGCGACCAGCTCGACCGGCTACCCGAGGACTGGGACGCGCTGCTGACCGACACCGACCCGCTGACGACCCTGGTCGTGGAGGTCGCCGCGGCGCTGGTCGAGGCCGGGCTGCCGCTGCACGACGCCGCCGGGAGCGGAACGTCGGGCGGGGTCTGCCTGGTGCCCGAGACCGCGTCCTGCGGGGTGCTGGTCAGCTGGCGGACGCACGACCGGATGGGCGTGCAGCACTCGCGCGGCGAGGCGGCGCACGTGGTCGTGCAGGAGGTCATGGCCGCCGCCCTCGCCGACACGCTGGCCGAGCTCGGCTTCGTCGTCCAGACCGTCGGGGCGACCGGGGTCACCCTGGTGACCGCGCTGCGCTGAGCGCCGCTCCCACGAGGCGACGCGGAACCGGTGGCGAACGCTCGGTGAACGCTGCGTCCGGGCCGTAACCGCGGGCCGGGCCGCTCAATGGACGGGCCGTGATCACCCGCACGCCGCCGTTCTCCCGCCGCACCGCCCTGCAGCTGGCCGCCGTCACCGGCGCCGGGGTCGCAGGCGCGGTGTCCGCAGGGCCCGCTGCCGCCGCGCCGTCCCCCGCCCGCATCCCCGGGCCGTTCGCGCACGGGGTCGCCTCCGGCGATCCGCTGCCCGACGCCGTGGTCCTCTGGACCCGCGTGACGCCCGACGCCCGGTCGACGCCGGGCTCCGGTGCCGGCCCCGTCGTCGAGGTCGGCTGGGAGGTGGCCACCGACCCCGGTTTCCGCCGCGTCGTCCGCCGGGGCCGGGTCCGCACCGGCCCGGCGACCGACCACACGGTGAAGGTGGACGCCGCCGGGCTGCGGCCGGGCACCGGCTACTGGTACCGCTTCAGCTGCCGGGGGGCGACCTCCCCGGTGGGCCGCACCCGCACGGCGCCCGCCACCGGTGCCGCCGTGCCGCGGCTGCGCATGGCGGTGGTCTCCTGCGCCAACCTGCAGGCCGGCTGGTTCACCGCCTACCGGCACCTGGCCGCGCGCGGGGACCTCGACCTCGTGGTGCACCTGGGTGACTACCTGTACGAGTACGCGCCGGGGGAGTACCAGGCGCGTGACGTCGTCGTCCGGCCGCACGACCCGCCGCACGAGATCGTCACCCTCGCCGACTACCGGCGCCGGCACGCCCAGTACAAGGCCGACCCCGACCTGCAGGCCCTGCACGCCGCCGCGCCGTGGGTGGTCACCTGGGACGACCACGAGAGCGCCAACGACGCGTGGTCCGGCGGCGCGGAGAACCACACGGAGGGCGCCGAGGGCGCCTGGCCGGCTCGCCGCGGGGCCGCCCAGCAGGCCTACACCGAGTGGATGCCGGTGCGCTACACGCCGGGCGGCCGGCTCTACCGGCGGCTGCGCTTCGGCCGGCTGGCCAGCCTGTCGATGCTCGACCTGCGCACCTACCGCGACCAGCAGGCCGCCTCACCGCTCGACCCCGCCCTCGGGGACCCCGGCCGCACGCTGACCGGGCCGGAGCAGCTGGAGTTCCTGCTCGACGGGCTGGCCGACGACGCGGTGCAGTGGAAGCTGGTGGGCAACCCGGTGATGATCGCGCCGGTGCGGTTCCCGAACGGGCTGGACCTGCGGGCGACCCAGGCGATCGCCGGCCTGGTCGGCGTGGACCTCCCGCGGGTGACCGGCCTGCCCTACAACGTCGACCAGTGGGACGGCTACCCCGCCGAGCGGGACCGGGTGCGGGCGCACCTGCGCGACCGCGCGCTGCGCGGCACCGTCTTCCTCACCGGTGACATCCACTCCGGCTGGGCGGCCGAGCTGCCGGCGGACGACGCCACCTACCCGCTGACGCGCGACAGCCTCGGCGTGGAGCTCGTGTGCACCTCGGTGACCAGCGACAACCTCGACGACATCCTCGGCACCCCGCCCCGGACGACGTCCCTGGCGGTGGAGACCGCGATCCGGTTGGCCAATCCGCACGTGAAGCACCTGGACTTCGACTCGCACGGCTTCTCGGTCCTCGACGTCACCCCGGAGGCGGTCCAGATGGACTGGTACGTCCTCACCGACCGCACCGATCCGGCGTCGGCCGCGGTCTGGTCGACGTCCTGGCGGACGCCGGCCGGCACCGGCCGCGTCGAGCGTGCGCCCCGGCGGCTGGCGTGAGCGGCCCGGCGCAGGGGATGGACCGCCGGCAGTTCCTCCGGGTCACCGCCGCGGGCGGCGCGGCCGTCGTCCTGTCGACGGCGCTCGGGGCGCCGCGGGCCCGGGCGGCCGACCGGCTGCGGGTCTACGTGCTGGTCGTCGACGGGACGCGACCGGAGGAGATCACCCCGCTGCTCACGCCGAACCTGCACCGGCTGAAGACGGGGGGCACCTGGTTCCCGTCGGCGCGCTCGCTGCCGGTGATGGAGACCATCCCCAACCACGTGATGATGATGACCGGCGTCCGGCCCGACCGGTCCGGGGTGCCGGCCAACTCCGTGTACGACCGGGCCGAGGGCGCCGTCCGCGACCTGGACCGCCCCTCGGACCTCCGCTTCCCCACGCTGCTGGAGCGGGTGAACGCCACCGGCCGCACCACGGGCACCGTGCTGTCGAAGGAGTACCTGTACGGGATCTTCGGTGAGCGGGCCACCTACCGCTGGGAGCCGTTCCCGGTCATCCCCGTCACCGGGCACGCGCCGGACGCCGCGACCACCGACGCGCTGATCGCGATGGTCGACGAGGCCGACCCCGACCTTGTCTTCGTCAACCTCGGCGACATCGACCGGGTCGGCCACAGCGATCTGACCGGCAGCACCCTGCGGGTGGCGCGCGCTCTCGCGCTGGGCAGCACCGACCTGCAGGTGGGCCGCTTCGTCGCGCACCTGCAACGCACCGGCCGGTGGGCCGGCAGCGTGCTGGTGGTGCTCGCCGACCACTCGATGGACTGGTCGGTGCCGACGAACCTCGTCTCGGTGGACGCCGTCCTGCGGCCGCGCCCGGACCTGCGGCAGTCGGTGCAGATCGCCCAGAACGGAGGCGCGGACCTCCTCTACTGGACCGGCCCGGCCGCGCAGCGGGCCGCTGGGCTGGCGGAGGTGCGGCGGCTGGTCGCCGCACACCCCGGCGTGCTGTCGGTGCACCGGCCGGCGGAGCTGCGGCTGGGGCGGGAGGCCGGCGACCTGGTCGCCTATTGCCGGGCCGGCTGGCGCTTCACCGACCCGACGCCGCTGTCCAACCCCATCCCCGGCAACCACGGGCACCCGGCCACCGAACCGATCCCGTTCCTGGTGGCGGGCGGGCACCCCCTGGTGCGGGCGGGCGCGGTCAGCGGGGCGCCCGCGCGCACGGTGGACGTCGCGCCGACCGTCGGCGCGCTGTTCGGCCTGGGTGCACCGCGGGGCGGGTACGACGGCGCAGCGCGCACGGAGGCGTTCACCCGGCTGTCCGGGCGGCGGTAGCCGATCGCAGCGGGGGGTTGCCCACCTCTCGGGGGGACGCGGCGCTCCGCTGCCGGGGTCGCCGTGCCGATGCGGGGGAGGTGACCTTCCCGCCGTCGCTGCGAGCACGCGAGCCCGCCGCTGCCGCGCGCACGGCCGTCGTCGTCCTGGCCATCTGCGCCGGGATGCTGGCGCTGGTCGGACTGTTGGGGCCCGCCACGGACGGCGACGCGAGCCCGGCGGTGGTCTGGGCCTGCGTGATCGGGCTGGCCGGGGTGGCGGCCCTCTTCCACGTCGTGCCCGCGGAGCGCCTGGACCGCGCCGGCGCGTTCGTCGTCCTGGCCGTCGGCGGGGTGGCGGTGCTGTGCGTCCTGGCCGTCGTGAACGGGGGGACGTCGACCCGCGCGCAGGCGTTCCTGGCGTTCGTCGTGCTCTACGCGGGCTTCCACCTGCGGACGGCGGGCGCGGTGGTCGCCACGGTCGTCGCGGTGGCGGCCGGCGGGGTCATGCTGTTCGACGCCGCGCCCTTCAGCGGTGCCCTCACCGACTTCGCGTTCTTCGGCGCCATGCTGGGTGTGATCGGCGGTCTGCTCATCCGCTCCACCGACAAGCAGGAGCGCCTGGTGGCGGCGCTCCAGGAGCAGGCGGACGTCGACGCGCTGACCGGGATGGTCACGCGGCGGGTGCTCGACGAGGCGCTGGAAACCGGGGGCGCCGGCGCGGCGTCGTCCCAGGGCACCGCGCTGCTGCTCATGGACGTCGACCGGTTCAAGATGATCAACGACGTGCACGGCCACCTGGCCGGCGACGACGCCCTGGTGCACCTGTCCACCGTGATCAAGCAGCAGATCCGCGCCGCCGACGCGCTGGTCAGCCGGCTCGGCGGGGACGAGGTCGCCGTGCTGCTGCGCGACTGCTCGCGGGCCACCGCGGTGCGCCGCGCCGAGCAGCTGCTGGACGCCGTGTGCGGGGCGCCCCTGGTGCTCTCCGACGGGAGCAGCCTGGGCATGTCGGTGAGCGTCGGGGTGTCGCACCTCGCCGGCGCGGCCACCGATCTGCGTGAGCTCTACGCCGCCGCGGACGTCGCCCTGTACACCGCCAAGCGCGCCGGGCGGGGCCGGGTGGAGGTCGCGGCGGCCTAACCGGCCGGCGAGGGGAGGCGCAGGGAGCGGGCGGCGCCCGCGAGCGCCCGCAGGCTGAGCCGGCCGTCGGCTAGGCCGAGGTCGACCACGTCGTCGAACACGCCCTGGGAGCCGGCGGCGGCCCGGAACACCGAGTCCATCAGCGCCGGCCAGCGGCTCAGCCGGGAGGCCACCGACGAGTGCCGGAGGTGGCGGCCGAGCCGGTCGGCGAGCGCGCGCCGGTAGGCTGCGCCCGCGTCCGCCCCCCGGGTGGCGGCCTGCCCGGCGAGGGCGCCGGAGAGCACGGCGTAGAAGATGCCCTCACCGGTCAGCGGGTTGATCAACGCGGCGGCGTCACCGGCCAGGAGCACCCGCCCATCGGGCTGGCGGGGCCGGCCGGTGCTCAGCGGCAGCCGGTGGGCGCGGAGCTGCTCGGGCTCGGCTCCCGGCAGCAGCCGGTGCATGCCGGCGACGAGCTCGACCCGGGTGGCGCCGCCGGACACCAGCTCCCCGTACCCGACGTTGGCCCGTCCGTCGCCCAGCGGGAAGGACCACGCGTAGGCCGGCCAGCGCTGGTCGGTGGTCGTGATGACCTGGACGCCGCGCTGCCCGGGGGGCTCGGGGGCGTAGCCGCGGAGGGCGACGGCGAGCTGGTCGGGCCGGTTGCGCCGGGTGCCCAGCGCCCGGCGCACCACCGACTCCGCGCCGTCGGCGCCGATCAGCACCCCGGCGGTGACGGACCCGTCCACCTCGACCGCGTCGGCGTGCACCGCGATCCGCCGGACCACGTGCCGGCGCAGCACCGCCCCGGCGTCGCGGGCGGCCGCGATCAGCCGCGCGTCGAGCACCGCCCTGGGGATGACGTGGGAGGGCCGGGCGGTGGCCCGCTCGACCGTCGTCCCCCCGGGCGACCGCAGCCGCAGCCGCGGCACCGGCGGGAAGCCGGCGGTGAGGGCGGCCGGGCGCAGGCCGAGGCCGGCGAGGACGTCGAACGCCTCGGCGGCGATGCCGTCGCCGCACACCTTGTCCCGGGGGAACTCGGCGCGGTCGAGCACCAGCACCCGCGCCGAGGGCCGGGCCCGACGGGCGGCCAGGGCGGCGGCGGCACCGGCCGGCCCACCACCGACGACGACGACGTCCCAGTGCTCCACCCGTCCGACGCTAGGCAGTGGAGGGGCTCACCGCGCGACCGACCGCGGGACGCCGTCCCAGTTCTGGGAGAGCAGCCGCCGCCAGCTGTCCAGGTCGTGGTGCGCCGGTTCGGTCGTGGCGACGAAGTCCAGCAGCACGTCGCAGAAGCGGTCGGGCTCGTCGAGGTGCGGCCAGTGGCCCGCGTCCTCGAACACCTCGATCCGCGCCGACGGGACCGCGGCCCGGACCGGCTCGGCGTGCTGCGCCGGCACGATCGGGTCGCGACCGCCCCAGATGACCAGCATCGGCACGGAGTCGGCGAGGTACAGCCGGTCCAGCGCGGTCACCGCCTGCCCCCGCACGTCGACCGCCCCGCGCAGCGTGCGCAGGAACGCCCGCCGCGCCTCGGCGTCCTGCAGGGCCAGCAGCGCGTCGCCGGCCTCGGCGAGGTCGCGCACCCGCCGCCAGCCGGCGAGCGCCCCGAGCTGGTCGACGGCCCGCAGCCCGATGCGCAGCGGGCCGGAGATCCCGGCCAGCGCGGTGACCACGAGCTCGGCCCCGGGCAGGGTGGCCGCCCGCAGCCCCGCGGAGAGCTCCGAGCCCAGCCCGCCGCTGCCCACGAGCGCCAGCCGTTCGCAGCGCTCGGGGAACTGGTAGGCGAACTGCAGGGCGATGCCGCCGCCCAGCGAGTGCCCCACGACGGTGGCCCGTTCGACGTCGAGCACCGCGAGCAGGTCGCGCACGCCGTTGGCGTAGCCCGCGATCGAGTAGTCGCCGCGCGGCTTGTCCGAGTCGCCGTGCCCCAGCAGGTCGGGGGCGATGACGGTGTGCGACTCGGCGAGGCGGTCGATCACCCCGGCCCACGTCTGGCAGTTGTTCCCGATGCCGTGCAGCAGCAGCAGCGGCGGGCCGTCCCCCGCGCGGAGAAAGGCCCGCTTGTGCCCGTGGACGATCCGCGACTCTCGGACCTGACCGGTTGCCACGGCCCCAGTGCACCACGGTTCTTGTTGCTCTGCAGTCACGACGGCGCTGGTCAGGCCGGTGCGGGTGCCGTCCACTTCCGCGGCGGGTGCTCGTAGCCCTCGACGAACCGCAGCAGCCCGGCGGCGTCGCGGACCACGCCCAGCGCGTCGAGCCGGGGGCCGTCGAGGTAGCCGTCGTCCACCATGCGGCGGAGCTGGGCCAGCAGCGGCTGCCAGAACCCGTCGACGTCCAGCAGCGCCGCCGGCTTGGCGTGCAGCCCGAGCATGCCCCACGTCCAGGCCTCGAACAGCTCCTCCAGCGTGCCGGCGGCGCCGGGGAGCGCGACGAACGCGTCGGACAGGTCGGCCATGCGCGCCTTGCGCTCGTGCATGGAGGAGACCACCTCGAGCCGCGGGAGGCCGGGGTGGGCCAGCTCGTCGTCGACGAGGTGCTGCGGAATCACGCCGACGACCTCACCGCCGGCGGCGAGCGCGGCGTCGGCGACGACGCCCATCATCCCGACGCGCCCCCCGCCGTAGACGATCCCGACGCCGGCCTCGGCCAGCCCGGTGGCGAAGGACGCGACGGCCTCCGCGTGGGCCGGTGGCCCCGCGTGGGACCCGGTGAAGACGGCGATCCGCACCGGACGAGGCTATGCCGGGTGCCGGCGCGAGCTGCCGTCGACCCCGTCCCGGGCACCGCCGCGAGTCTGCGAGCGGTGGGGAGGACGGGGTCCTTCCTCAGCCGCCGTAGTAGCGGTAGACGGGCTCGGCGATGCAGACGGGCTTGTCGCCGCCCTCCCGCTCGATGACCGCGGCCAGCGTCAGCTGCAGGCCGCCGGCCACCTCCTCGACCGACTTCAGGGTCGCGGTGAGCCGCACCCGGGAGCCCACCGGGACGGGGGAGGGGAAGCGCACCTTGTTCAGGCCGTAGTTGACACCCATCACCGTGTCGGTGACGACGAGGACCTGCGAGGAGAGCGGGGCCAGCAGGGACAGCGTCAGGTACCCGTGGGCGATCGGGCCACCGAACGGGCTCTCCTTCTTCGCGCGCTCGACGTCGACGTGGATCCACTGGTGGTCGCCGGTCGCCTCGGCGAACTGGTTGACGTGCTCCTGGGTGACCTCGTGCCAGTCGCTGGTGCCGAGCTCCGTGCCGATCAGCCCGTTCAACTCGGCCATGGTCGTGGTGGTGCTCACGTGGTCGTCCTTCCCTGGGGTGGGCGGTGTTCCTGGGGACACTCTGCCTCTGATCACCAGGGCACTCAGAGGCAGAGGTTCCGCCGCACACCTTGCCCGGCCCGGCGCGACGGCGCGCGTGCGGGTGCGGCGGGTGCGGATGTCCTCTCCCGGGATGCTCGTGCCCTGCCCGCGGGGGTGGGCAGGGCACGAGTTCCGGCGGGGTGCCCCCGGCGGCCGCCCGCGCGAGCGGGTTCACTGGGCGGGTGCTCGCCTCGACCGACGGCTGGACCGCCTGCAGCCAGGGGCACCGTCACTGGGGGCGGGCCGGCGCGGCCGGCCTGCTGATCCACCGCGATGGTCCCGACGGTGTCGAGCTGCTGCTGCAGCACCGGGCCTGGTGGTCGCACCACGGCGGCACCTGGGGGACGCCGGGCGGCGCGCTGCACGCGGGCGAGTCGGCGGCCGATGGTGCGCTGCGCGAGGTGGCCGAGGAGCTGGGGCTGACGGCCGGCGACGTCGTGCTGGGCGCGCAGTCGGTGGACGACCACGGGGGCTGGGCGTACACGACGGTCCTGGCCCGGCCGGTGCGCCGGTTCGAGGCGGTCGACCTCCGGCTGGACGGGGAGAGCGACGGCGTGGCGTGGGTGCCGCTGGCGGGCCTGGCCGCGGTGGCCCTGCACCCGGGGCTGGCCGCCTCGCTGGACCGGCTGCGGCCGCTGCTCGCCGGCGACGACGCGTAGCCGGGGCCTGGGCGGCCCTCCCGGCGGGGGTGGGTGACCCGGCGGCTGCCGGTCCACCCCGCCCCGCGGGTTAGGTTCGGCGCATGAGCGCCCGCGACGACGTCTCCGAGATCTTCGACAGCTCCGCGTGGGCGCCGGTCGAGGGCTTCGACTTCAGCGACATCACCTACCACCGGGCGGTGGACGCCGGCGTCGTCCGCATCGCCTTCGACCGCCCGGAGGTGCGCAACGCCTTCCGGCCGCAGACCGTCGACGAGCTGATCACCGCGCTGGAGCACGCGCGGCTCTCCACCGACGTGGGGTGCGTGCTCCTCACCGGCAACGGGCCGAGTCCGAAGGACGGCGGCTGGGCGTTCTGCTCCGGCGGCGACCAGCGGGTGCGCGGGAAGTACGGCTACGAGCACGACAAGGGTCGCTCGAGCGGTCGGCTGCACATCCTGGAGGCCCAGCGGCTGATCCGCTTCATGCCGAAGGTCGTCGTCTGCGTCGTCCCGGGCTGGGCCGCCGGCGGTGGGCACAGCCTGCACGTCGTCGCCGACCTCACCCTCGCCAGCGCCGAGCACGCCCGGTTCAAGCAGACCGACGCCGACGTCGGCAGTTTCGACGGCGGCTTCGGCTCGGCCTACCTCGCGCGGCAGGTCGGGCAGAAGTTCGCCCGCGAGATCTTCTTCCTGGGCGAGGAATACGCCGCGGCCGACGCCCACGCCATGGGCATGGTCAACCGCGTCGTCCCGCACGCGGAGCTCGAGGCCACCGCCCTGGAGTGGGGCAAGAAGATCGTGGCCAAGAGCCCGACGGCCCAGCGGATGCTCAAGTACTCGTTCAACCTGATCGACGACGGCCTGGTCGGGCAGCAGCTGTTCGCGGGCGAGACCACCCGGCTGGCCTACATGGCCGAGGAGGCCGTCGAGGGCCGCGACGCCTTCCTCGAGAAGCGGGACCCCGACTTCGGCCGCTTCCCCTGGCATGTCTAGCGGAAGGACCCCTCCTCCCCACCCCTCGCACGTCCAGGGCGGTGCCCTGGACGGGGCCATAACCTGTCATCCATGAGGAGTTCGAAATGATCGTCGAGGTGATGACGGGCGCCGACGAGCGACCCGAGGCGCGGGTGGTCGACGTCGAGGACCTGGGCCGGCTGCACCTGGCCCTGGGCGCGGTCACCGACGAGGAGGCCGCCGAGGCGCTGGAGCGATCGGGCCTCGGCCGGCTGCAGGACGCCGAGACGGCCACCCTCGACGTGGCGGCGCTGCGGGCTGCCGCGGCGCCCCGGGCCACCGCCCCGGACTGGGACGCGCGGTGGGATCAGATGATCGCCGGCGCCCGGGCGCAGGGCTGGCTGTCCGAGGACGGGGCGAACCTGCGGGTGCACATCGAGAGCGCCGCGGGCGCCTGACCAGGCGGTCCTCCCCGGCGCCCGGCCGGGGCGCGCGGAAAGTTAGGTGTACCTCAGAGGACCGAGATCATTGTGGTGACCCCGTCCGGCAGCCAGGATGGCCGCGTGCATAGAACCAGCCGTGACAGGACGGCGTCGTGAGCGGTACGCCGGGCCGTCCGCTGAGTGCGGAGCTGTCGGAACAGCTGCTCGCCGTGGCCGTCGACATCCTGGCCGACGAGGGATGGGGCCGCCTGAACAGCGATCGCATCGCCGCCCGGGCCAGGGCCGGCAAGGCGGGCATCTACCGCCGGTGGCCGTCCATGGCCGCGCTCGCCCGGGCGGCGGTGAGCCGCTTCGAGCTGGTGGTGCTGCCCGAGGACTCCGGATCGCTGCGGGCGGACCTGCTGGGCCTGGTCAGCGCCCGCTGGACGCAGCCGCTGGACCGGCAGGAGCGCGCGGTGGCCAGCTTGGTGGGCGCGGCCCGGCACGACGAGGAGCTGCGGGCAGGGCTGGACGAGGCTCTCGTGCGCCCGCTGGCGGCCGCCGTCCAGACCGTCGGCGAGCGGGCCCAGCAGCGCGGGGAGCCCCTCCGGCTCGAGCGGCTGCGCTTGCTGGCCTCGGTGCTCGAGGCCTTCTGGTGGCAGCGCTACCGGATGGTCGAGCCGCTGACGGCCGAGCAGGTCGAGTGCATCGTCGACGAGGTGCTGGTGCCGATGCTGCGGCCGGTCGACGAGACCGTCGCCGCCTGACCTCCCGGCGGCGCCTCAGCCGACGCGGCGGGTCAGCGAGGCGACGTTCGCCGGTGGCTCCAGGCCCAGCTGCGCGTACAGCCCGCTCATCAGGCTGTCGGTCAGCGTCCGCACCTCGGTCGCGGCGGTGCGGTGGTCGGCGGCGTGCTCGACGACCCGCCGCTGCTCCACGACGACCACCCGGGACACGGTGAGCCAGAGGGCCGCGGCCAGGGGGGCGGCGATCCGCGGGCAGAACAGGACCGGCGAGGTGGCCATCCCGGGCTCGGGGTCGGTCTCCCACGCCTCGGCCAGCGCGACTGCCAGCTGCCGTTCGGCCTCGAACAGGATCCGCTGCTCGTAGCCGGCCAGTGCGGGGCTCTCGTGCACGGTGTCGGTGAACGTGCGTTCCTCGGGACGCACGTGCAGGGCCACGAAGTACGCGGCGCCCTCCGCCAGGTGGTCGCCCAGCGCGACCAGCGGCGTGGTCCCCGGCGGCCGGTTGCGGACCGCGTCGGCCGGGCCGTGCGGACACGGGATGCGCCCGTCGAAGAAGAGCTCCTCCTTCGTCGGGAAGTGGTTGAACACCGTCTGGACGGCGACGTCGGCCTCGCGAGCGATGTCGGCGACGGTGACCGCCTCGAACCCGCGCTCGGCGAACATCTCGTGCGCCACTGCCCGTACGTGGGCCCGGGTCTGCGCCTTCTTCCGCGCACGGCGGTCGCTGAGTTCACCCACGGTGCACAGCTTAGGCACCGAACGTGTCCACCGCCGTCAGGACCGACCGCCCGGTATGTCGCCGGGCGTGCTCTGGTCGGGGGCCTGCGCGGCGGACCGGGCGCCACCAGGCACGATGGCCGCGGATCGACCCGCCCGGGGCGACCGGACGACGACTGCGAGGAGGAGCCGCCCGGTGCGGACGAGAGCTGCGGTGCTGCGCGAGGCAGGAGCCGAGTACGAGATCGTCGAGCTGGAGGTTCTCGACCCCGGGCCCGGCGAGGTGCTGGTCGAGATGGCCTACGCCGGCCTGTGCCACTCCGACGAGCACCTGCGGCACGCCAACCCCGGCGGCCGCTACCCCATCGTCGGCGGGCACGAGGGCTCCGGCGTCGTCCAGGCCGTCGGCGCCGGCGTGACCGGGGTGGCACCCGGCGACCACGTCGTCACGAGCTTCCTGCCCGCCTGCGGGCACTGCCGCTACTGCGCCTCCGGCCGCTCCAACCTCTGCGACAAGGGCGCCACCATCGCCACGGGCCAGCTGCCCACCGGCACCTTCCCGTACCGCCTCGACGGCGAGCCGCTGGGCGGGTTCTGCATGATCGGTGCCTTCGCCCGGCACACGCTGCTCAGCGAGTTCTCCTGCGTGCGGATCGACCCCTGGCTGCCGCTGGAGACCGCGGCCCTCGTCGCCTGCAGCGTGCCCACCGGCTGGGGTTCGGCGGTGTACTCCGGCGGGGTGCGGCCGGGCGACACCGTGGTCGTGGTCGGCCTCGGCGGGGTGGGCGTCAACGCCGTCCAGGGGGCCGTCCACGCCGGCGCCATGCACGTCATCGGCGTCGACCCGGTGGCGATGAAGCGGGAGTTCGCCGAGTCGCTGGGCGCCACCCGCACCGTCGCCGACGCCGGGGAGGCGGTGGGGCTGGCGCGCGAGCTCTCCCGGGGCACCGGTGCCGACGTCGTCGTCGTGACGGTGGGGAAGATGACCGGGGAGGTCTACAAGGCCGCCTCGGCCTGCCTGGGCAAGGGCGGCACGCTCGTGCTCACCGCCCTCGCCGACCGGCCGGAGGAGGGCCGGGCGACGCTCAACGGTCAGCTCACCACGGTGTTCGAGCACCGCGTGCAGGGCTCGATGTTCGGCTCGTGCAACCCGTTCACCGACATCCCCCGGCTGCTGCGGCTGCACGAGGAGGGTCGGCTCGAGCTCGACCGGCTGATCACCCGCCGCTACGCCCTCGACGAGGTGAACCAGGGCTACCGCGACCAGGCCGCCGGCGAGACGGTCCGCGGGCTGCTCGTCCACGCCGACTGAGGAAACACCCCGTCGCCCACCCCAGCACTCGCTCCGCTCGCGCCGGGCCCTGCGACGGGGCGAGCCTCTGGACGGAGCCGGCGTTCGGAACGGGCGCCGGGTGGGCAGCCCCGGGGGCGTGAGCTCTCCCCGTATCGCAGTCCTCGACGTCGACGGCACGCTCGTCGACACCAACTACCAGCACGCCCTCGCCTGGTACCGGGCCTTCCGGTCGCTGGGGGAGACCTTCCCGATCTGGCGGATCCACCGGCTGATCGGCATGGGCGGCGACCGGCTCCCGGCCGCGCTCGGCGGGGACGACGTCGAGGAGCGCATCGGCGGCCAGGCCCGTGAGCGCTGGACCGAGGAGTTCGACCGGCTGATCGACGAGGTCGCGCCGCTGCCCGGCGCCCGGGAGCTGGTGCAGGCGCTCCGTGAGCGGGGGCACCGCGTGGTGCTGGCCAGCTCCGGCAAGGCGAAGCACGTCGACCACTCGCTGGACCTGCTCGACCTGCGCGACCTGGCCGAGGCCTGGACCACCAGTGACGACGTCGAGTCGAGCAAGCCCGCCCCCGATCTGCTCGAGGTGGCCGTGAAGAAGCTGGGCGAACCCGTGGGTGCGCCGAGCGTGATGGTCGGCGACTCCGTCTTCGACGTGGCGGCGGCGAAGCGCGCCGGGATGCCGGCCCTCGTCGTGCGCTCCGGCGGGTTCGGGGACGACGAGCTGCGCGAGGCCGGGGCGATCGACGTCTTCGACACCCCCGGTGACCTCGCCGCCGCCCTGGATCGCCTCGACCTGAGCTGACCGGAGGACCGCCCGAGGGGCTCCGCGGATGCTCTGCCTCTGAGTGCAGGTGCACTCAGAGGCGGAGCGAGCGGGGAAGGGATCCCGGAGGGCGCTGGGACGGTGCCGGTGCGTGCGGTGGTGGGTTGCGGCGCGGTGCGGCGGTGCGGCGGTGCGGAGGCTCAGGAGGCCGTGGAGGAGCGGCCCAGGCGGCGCAGCGCTTCGTCCGGGTGGTCGGTGATCATCGCGTCGACGCCGAGCGACACGAGGAAGTCGATGTCGGCGGCCGTGTTCGCCGTCCACACGTGCACCTCCTTCCCGGCGGCGTGCGCCTGGGCGACGTACCCAGGGTCGGCCCGCAGCAGCGCCAGCCCCGGGCCGACGGCGCTCATCGCACCCCCCAGGAGCTCGGTGCGCACCGAGCGCAGGCGCTTGCCGATGAGCTGCACGGTCGGCACGCCCGGTGCGAGCGCGCGGATCCGGCGCACGGCGAGCTGGGAGAAGCTCATCACCCGGAACGCCGGCCGCCCGGCCCACTGCGCCGGCCGGTCGCCCTGCAGGAGGCCGTAGCGGCGCAGCGACCGCACCAGCTCCTGCTCCACCCGGTTGGTGTGCCGGGTCGGGTGCTTGGTCTCGATGGCGAGCCGGACGGAGCCGGGGGTGGCGGAGGCGTACTCGAGCAGCCGGTCGAGGGTCAGCACCAGGCCGTTCTCGATGTCGGGCTCGTCGGTGACGGCGGTGATCGTGTCGTCCCTCCACCGGTCCAGCCGGCCGCGCCGGGCGCCGAACCGGAACTGCTCCAGCTCGGCGAGGTGCAGGGCGGAGACGACGCCGCGGCCGTTCGACGTGTGCCGGATCCTGCGGTCGTGGACGCAGACGAGCACGCCGTCGCGGGTCATCCGGACGTCGACCTCCACCGCGTCGGCACCGACGATCGCGGCGTTCCGGTACGCGGCCAGGGTGTGCTCGGGGGCGTCCGCGGTGGCCCCGCGGTGGGCGACGACCTCGGGGCCGCTCACCGCAGCGGGCGGGCAGAGCGGCGCGCAGCGCGGACGGGAGGCACGCGGGGATCCTCCCCGCCCGCCGCGCGTTCCGCGAGCGGTGGGCGCCGCCGTCAGACGGCGAGGCGCGCGCGGTACTCGGGCACGCTGATCATCGGCGGGCGCTCGTCGACCGCGACGGCGTTGCTGCGCGGCACGAACCCGGCGCCGTCGTGCCGGAACTGGGTGAGCAGCCCGCTGGGCTGGCGGGTGCACGCCGCCCGGGCCAGCACGGTGGCGACCACCTGGCCGGCCATCTCGCCCAGCGCCTCGACGCTCTGCGAGGTGTGCCGGCGCTCGCCGAGGTCGACCTGGGCCAGCGAGGAGAGCCCGCCCAGGCCCAGCAGGTCGACGAGCAGGCCCACCTCCACGCCGTAGGCCGAGACGAACGGCACCTGCTCCAGCGCCGCGCGGCGCCCGGCGTACTCGCCGCCGAGGGGCTGGACGAAGCCGGCGAGCTCCGGCCACAGCGCGTTGAGCAGCGGGCGGGCGGTGAGCTCGGTGACCCGGCCGCCGCCGGCGGGCTGCTCGGCCCCGCCGACGGACAGCGGCCGGGTGTAGCAGCCCTTGACGTAGCTGACCTGCGGGTCGGTGAGCAGCGGCCCCAGCAGGCCGGGCACGTAGTGGGCGACGTCGCCGAGCAGGTCGGCGTCGAGGAAGACGACCAGGTCGCCGGTCGTGGCGGCCAGCGACTTCCACAGCGCCTCGCCCTTGCCCCGGCGGGTGCCCATCGCGGGCAGCACGTCGGTGGTGGCGACGACATCGGCGCCGGCGGCCCGGGCGACGTCGGCGGTGGCGTCCGTGCTGTCGGAGTCCACGACGACCAGCTCGTCGACCAGCGGCACCCCGCGCACCCAGTGCGCGTGCAGGTCGGCGACCAGCCGGCCCACGGTCGCCTCCTCGTTGCGGGCGGGGAGGACGACGCTGACCCGGTGCCCGCCACGGCGCTTGGCCTGCAGCAGGGCCGCGGGATCGACCTGCGCCAGGGAGCGCGCAGCGGTGGTGCGATCGGCGAACCAGGCGCGGGCGTCAGGTCTCACGCGCCCACTGTCGTCCAGCTCCGGTGCGGGCACCAGGCGGTCTCCCCGGTGTTCACCGGGCCGTCACGTGAACGTTCCGGCGGTGAGCGATCGGGTCGGTGCGGGCCCGCAGGAATCGGCTCGTGGGGCCGCGTCACCCGGTCGGGGAACCGGTCCCGGTGGGCGCTGAGTCGCGGGCCGGCCGGACCTCCCGCACGATGCGGGCATGACCTCGGGTCAGCTGCCCGCAGCGCGCGTGGGAGGCGAGGAGCGGCGGCGGGTCGCGCTGCTGCTGGAGACCGCCGACGTCCTCGCTGACCGGGCCTCGCGCACCCCCGACGCGGTCCAGGCCCAGGTGCTGCTGCGCCGGTCCGCCCAGCGCCGGGCGCAGGCCGCGCGCCTGGCGGCGGAGAGCCCGCCGGGGGGCGACGGCCGCCGCGCGGGCGGTGCCCCGCCGGGTGCGGGGAGCGCCGCCCGGCCCTGACGAGGTCACCGCGCGGGGCCGCCGTTCCTCGGGAAGGGCGGACCGAGCCCGGGCGCGGTTACCGTGGTCCGATGCTCCGCTGGCTCTGCGCCCTCGTCGCCGGAGCCGTCGTCTCCGGGTTCGCCTTCCTGCTGGTCACCGGCGAGTACCGCAACGAGGGACCGGTGCTGCTGACGATCGTCGGCAACCACGGCGTGCACGCCGGTGACCTGTTCATCCTGGCGGGGTGGGCGGTCGCCGTCCTGGCGCTCCTCGTGCTCGCGGCCGCCCCCTGCCCGCGCCGGCCCGCCGAGGCGCCGCCGCGGGGCTGACGCCGCCGTCCTGCGCTTTTCTTGCGGATCGCTGGACACGACCCTGCGGCTGGCCGCGCAGGGTGGCTCGTGCCGGGATGGAGCCGCCACCCCGGTACGAGCAGGGGAGGCAGCGACGTGAGCAGCCGGACGAGCAGCGCCGTGGCGCACCAGAGCACCACCGCGAAGGTCGTGGGCACGGTCGCCGTGCTCGCCGCGGTGGGCGCGGTCGCGGGACTGGGGACCCTCGGCGGGTTCAGCAGCAGCGACAGCGTGGACACCGAGGTGCAGGCGGGGGTGGTGTCGATCCGGCTGGATGCCGCGGCCGGCGGGCAGAGCGTGCCGTTCTCCGGCGGGGCGATGCTGCCCGGCGACGTCGTGCAGGTGCCCTTCGACCTGCGCAACGACGGGGACGTGCCGCTGTCGTCGGTCGGCTTCCGCTCGGTGGCGCGGGGGGGGGGGGGGGGGGGGGGCGGCGCCGGGCGCCGCCCGCCCCGACTCCCGCCCGCCAGCGCCCCCCCCCCCTCCCCCCCGGGCGCGGGGGGCG